>NZ_JBFBMQ010000039.1:0-1020 GCF_040687115.1 Microbacterium sp. NPDC076895 | reverse complement strand
TGTCCCGCGTCAAGTATTTGGCAGGATTTCTTCTCTTTCGAAGTTGGGGATGGTGGGGTCGGCAAGGCCCAGGTGCACGTCCATCGGCCGGTTCCAGGCGATCGCCTCGTGAGGACGGATCTCGTTGTATTCGATCCGGTAGTCCTCAGCGCGTTCGACGAGCGTCATCGCGTCGGGGATCTCGTCGAGGAACAGCCGCTCGTACTTCAGCGTCCCGAACCCGCGTTCGCGTGACCCGTTCTGCCCGGGCGATTTCACCCGAGTGCGGACGTGCCGCAGCTCGGGGTGACGCAAGATGAACAACTCGAAGTTCATCGACCGGAACGGGCCACCATTGTCAGTCACGAGGGTCACGACCGGCAGCAGCTCGCCGGTCTCCGGGTCGACCTGACACTGATCAACGAGGGGGTGCCCGAACATGCGCTCGTAGTCGGTCAGGGCGAGCTCGACGGCGGCGATCGCGTCATGCTGGTTCGCCGTGGGCGAGGTATGGAAGGGGTGCTCGACCTTGGAGAACCAATCCCGGCACCCCGCGATCCGCCACGTCCCACCCTGGGTGGTCTCGAACTCGCTGAAGTCCAGCTGCCACACCTGGTTCGGGCCCGTCGGGTTCCTCGCGAACGCCGCCTTACGGTCTCTCGCGAGCTCACGGCGCTGCTTCTGATACTCCGACGGCAGGATCAGCCCGTCATCGCGCAGCAGGCGCAGCACGGTCGCCTGCGACACCCGGTGCCCGTCGTGGCGGGTCATCGCCCAGATCTTCCGATGACCCCACGCCGGATGCGCCAGCGCGTGCTTGGTCGCGAGCGGCCTGGCCGCGTCCCGCGCGGGCTGCGGCCACGGACCCTTCGGCGGGCGATCCGCTCTCGCTTTGGCCTGCCAGCGGCGATACGAACGCTCGGGCACGCCCGTCAGCTTGCAGAACCTCGACGTCGGCATGCCCGCCTCCAAACGGATCACCTCGAGGTCCTCGAAGGGCCCAGCCGGCCCTCCGCGCTCTTCTTCCACACCCGGATCTCG
>NZ_JBFBMQ010000038.1:0-1087 GCF_040687115.1 Microbacterium sp. NPDC076895 | reverse complement strand
GGCGCTTGACCCCTGATCTTGGACACGCTGATTCCAGCACGATGCTGGGGAAGCGAGAATCCAAGGGATGGCTAGGAAGAACTACACGGACGAGTTCCGGCAGCGGGCGGTGGACGTGTATGAGTCCACGCCGGGTGCGACGCTCAAGGGCATCGCCGGGGACCTCGGGATCTCCCGCGGCGCGTTGAAGGAGTGGGTCGACAAGCTCGGCTCCGGGGTCACGGTTGCCGCGGCGTCGCCGCCGGGGGCGGCGGGGCGACCGGAGTCGCAGGCGGCGAAGGTCCTCCGGTTGGAGGCCGAGCTCGCCGCCTCGCAGGCCGAGACCCGCAAGCTCGAGACGGAGCGGGACATCCTCCGTCAGGCGGCGAAGTATTTCGCCGGGGAGACGAACTGGTGAACCGCTTCCAGTTCGTTGAGGACCACAAGGACGCCTACGGCGTGAAGCGGTTGTGTGAAGTCGTCGAGGTCGCCCGCTCGTCGTTCTACGCCTGGCTGGACTCCGCCGGGCGGCGAGCCGCGAAGGCGACAGACGACGCGGTGTTGGCGGCGCGGATCCGGGTGCTGCAAGACCCCGCCCAGGGCGGCGACCGCGCCTACGGGGCGCCCAGGATCACCGCCGACCTCAACGACGGCGTGCCCGCGGCGGAGCGAGTGAACCACAAGCGCGTCGCGCGGGTGATGCGTGAGCACCGCCTCGCGGGGATCCGGCTGCGACGACGGGTGAAGACCACGATCCCGGACCAGTCCGCCAGGCGCTTCCCCGACCTGATCGGACGGGACTTCTCCGTCGGCGAGCCCGGCCGCCGCTACGTGGGCGACATCACCTACCTGCCTATCGCCGACGGCACGAACCTCTACCTCGCGTCCTGCATCGATCTCGGCTCCCGGAAGCTCGCCGGCTGGCAAGTCGCCGACCACATGCGCACCGAACTCGTCGAAGACGCCCTCCGTGCCGCGCACCGCGACCGCGGGTCGCTGGTCGGCGCGATCTTCCACTCCGACCACGGCAGCGTCTACACCTCGAAGGCCTACGCCGCGCTCTGCGAGCAGCTGGGCGTGACCCAGTCCATGGGCGCGATCGGCACGA
>NZ_JBFBMQ010000037.1:0-1104 GCF_040687115.1 Microbacterium sp. NPDC076895 | reverse complement strand
TGTGATGTCCAGGCAGGTTGCTTTCGATCCTGCTGATGGGTGGGGCTCCGATCGCGGAGTGTCGCCTGTGGTGATTGTAGAAGTGGATCCAGCCCGGGAGAGCGGCGCGGCGTTCGGTTTCTGATCCGTAGAACTTGGCATAGGCCCAGCCGTCGGCGAGTGTGCGGTGGAATCGCTCGATCTTGCCGTTGGTTTGTGGCCGGTAGGGGCGCGTGCGTTTGTGGCGGATCCCGAGTTCGGAGCACGCGTCTCGCCATGCGAATGAGCGGTAGGCGGCTCCGTTGTCGGAGAGCACGCGTTCGACGATGACGCCGTGGTCGGCGAACCAGCCCGTCGCGCGACGTAGGACACCGATGGCGGTCTCGGCGCGTTCATCGGCGTGCATTTCGACGTAGGCGACGCGCGAGTGGTCGTCGATGACGGTGTGCAGGTAACCGATGCCGAGACGCGGTTGATGGGCCTTGTTGCGGGTCACGCCGGGCGTCGCGTGTCGGTTCCTGGTGCCCTGGGCGCGACCGAGGAAGCGGTGTCCGCCGCCATCGGGAATGTTGCCGAACTTCGTGACATCGACGTGGATCAGCGAGCCTGGGTGGTCGTGTTCGTATCGTCGGATCGGTTCCCCTGTGACCCGGTCGATGCGGCTGAGTCGGTTGATCCGGCAGCGCACGAGGACCGCGTGAACCGTCGAGGGTGCGACGCCGAGCTCACCGGCGATCTGGGCCGGCCCGAGCCGCCGTCGCCACCTCGCCTTCACAATCCGTTTGATGAGCGGCAGTGGCGTCTTCGTGGGCATGGAGCGCGGACGACTGGACCGATCCTGCATCCCCATCGCGCCTTCCGTGCGGAACCGCGCAGCCCACTTGCGGGCCGTCACGGTCGACACCATGAACATCTTCGCCACCACCGAAGGTGGCCAACCGTCATCAACGATCAGGCGCGCCAAACGCAGACGAGCGCGAGGAGTGAGAGCAGCGTTAGCGTGGGACACGAAGGCCTCCTGGTTCGTGAAGCGGTTGAACTCAACAGCTCCACTTCACAACCGGAGGTCTTCGCCTTTCAACAGGTCAGGGCCGTGTCGCCGAAACAACGTCCCTGGACATCACA
>NZ_JBFBMQ010000036.1:0-1105 GCF_040687115.1 Microbacterium sp. NPDC076895 | reverse complement strand
TGTGATGTCCAGGCAGGTTGTTGAGTCTGCTGAAGGGTGCGGCTCCGATTGCGGAGTGGCGTCTGTGCTGATTGTAGAAGTGCAGCCAGCCGGGGAGCGCGGCGCGACGTTCGGTGTCTGAGGGGTAGAAGCGGGCGTAGGCCCAGCCGTCGGCGAGGGTGCGGTGAAAGCGCTCTATTTTCCCGTTGGTCTGTGGGCGGTAGGGGCGGGTCCGTTTGTGCCGGATGCCGAGCGCGGTGCAGGCGTCGCGCCAGGCGTGGGAGCGATAGGCCGACCCGTTGTCGGAGAGGACTCGCTCGATGGTGACGCCGCGGTCAGCGAACCAGGCGACGGCCCGCTCGAGCACGCCGATCGCGGTGACGGACTTCTCGTCCGCGCAGATCTCGACGTAGGCGACGCGGGAGTGATCGTCGATCACGGTGTGCAGGAATGCCGTGCCGATGTTGGGATGCCCCTTCTCGGTGTATCCGGCGCCGGCGCGGGCGGCGCGCTGCTTGTTCTGCTTGCCTTGCTGCTTGCCGACGAAGCGCCAGCCGCCGCCGTCGGGGATGTTGCCGAACTTGGTCACGTCGACGTGGATCATTGACCCGGGATGGTCGTGCTCGTAGCGGCGGATGGGCTCGCCTGTGACCCGGTCGATGTGGCTGAGCCGGTTGATCCGTGCCCGCACCAGCACCGCGTGGACAGTCGAGGCGGGAACGCCAAGCTCGCCGGCGATCTGCACCGGACCCAGCCGTCGACGCCACCGCAATCGCACGATCCGTTTCACCATCGCGGGCGGCGTCTTGGACGGCATCGATCGTGGACGGCTGGAGCGATCAATCATTCCCGCGGGCCCTTCGGCCCGGAACCGGGCCGCCCACTTCCGGGCGGTCGGCGGTGAGGTCATGAACATCTTCGCCGCGGCGCCGACCGGCCAATGCTCTTCGACGATGAGCTTTGCCAGCCGCAACCGAGCACGCGGGGTGAGAGCAGCGTTAGCGTGGGACACGAAGGCCTCCTGTGTGTGTGAGCGGTTCCTAGACAGCTCCACTCTCGCAACGGGAGGCCTTCGTCCGTCAGCAGATCACACTCGATTCACGCAACAACGTCCCTGGACATCACA
>NZ_JBFBMQ010000035.1:0-1244 GCF_040687115.1 Microbacterium sp. NPDC076895 | reverse complement strand
CGGGATCGTCGGGGGACGACTCATGCTTCAGACCTCTCAGCTGGGGCGTTGCATCAGCAACTAACTACCCCTGCCAAACATTCTGACGCGCGACAGAAGGCGCAGTCACCACGAACTGGAAACAAGCCCTCGAACAGCTCGCACTCGCCTACCCCGACCGAATCAACCCCCACCTCTGACCCCGCTTACACAGACCACTTGACAGGCCCATCCGGAAGGCTCGTCCTCATGCCCCGTCCTTATCCGCCGGAGTTCCGTGCGCGCGCTGTCGCGCTCGTGCGCGCCGGTAAGCAGGCCAAGCAGACCGCCGTCGAACTCGGCATCCATCCCGTCACACTGTCGAACTGGATCCGCCAGGACGACATCGACCAAGGCCGCCGGCCTGGTGTCCCGTCCTCGGAATCGGCGGAGCTGCGCGCCGCGAAGCGCCGCATCCGCGAGCTCGAGACAGAGCTGCTGATCGTCCGACAGGCGGCGAAGTTCCTGGACGAGGAGCGCCCCCGCCCAAAAGGCTCTTCCCGGTGATCGACCGCCTCGCCGACGCCGGGATCCCGATCGACCGTTGCTGCCGCGTCCTCGGAGTTGCTAGGCAGCACTACTACCGCGTGAAACGGAAGCCCCTGACCCAGTCCGAGCTACGCCGACAGTGGCTGACCGGGCTGATCCGGGAAGTGCACGTCACCTCGCGCGGCACCTACGGCTACCGCCGCGTCCACGCCGAGCTGACCATGGCGATGGGTGTCACCGTCAGCGACAAGACCGTGTTCAAGCTGATGCACGAGGTCGGGATCTACGGGCTCCCCGGGCCGGCACGCGCCAAACGCCTGCGCGGCGTTGTCACCTCGGATGACCTCGTGAACCGGAAGTTCTCCCGGCCCCGCCCGAACGAGCTCTGGGTCACGGACATCACGCAACACCGCACGCGGGAAGGCTGGGTCTACTGCGCCGCCGTCCTGGACGCCTACAGTCGCCGCATCATCGGCTGGTCGATCGACTCCAAGCAGGACACCACGCTCGTCATCAACGCGCAGCTACTGTTGCTCCAACAACCCGGTGTTGCAACGACCGGATGAATCCGGTCAATTCACGGCATGGCTGTTCGGGGAGAAGATTCGCTCCGCCGGGCTCCTGCCCTCGTTCGGATCCGTCGGCGACACCCTCTTAACCGGTTATTCGACCCGCGAGCCCAGGCGGCGACACGCCGGTGGGCGTCGCGTCCGTCGCGTGTGTGACGCACGGGTGCA
>NZ_JBFBMQ010000034.1:0-1459 GCF_040687115.1 Microbacterium sp. NPDC076895 | reverse complement strand
GAAAGGAATCTCAATTGGCTTGTCAAGCGGCGATGGGCGTGGTGGGTGGTGATTCCTGATGGAAGGTTGTGCCGTCGCGCAGGAGTGCCCAGATCACGTTGATGCGTCGCCTCGCGAGGGCGAGGACGGCTTGTTTGTGGGTCTTGCCCTCGTGGCGTTTCCGGTCGTAGTAGGCGCGGGATTCGGGGTGGGAGCGGGCGGCGACCTCGGCGGAGAGGTAGCAGGTTCGGAGCAAGCGGCGGCTGTATCGCTTGGGTCGGTGCAGGTTCCCTTTAATGCGTCCGGAGTCTCGGGGCACGGGAGCGACGCCGGCGATGCTGGCAAGGCGGTCCGCGGATTCGAAGTCGGTGAGGGTGCCACCGGTGAATGCGATGAACTCGGCCGCGAGCAGGGGTCCGAATCCGGGCAGGCTCAGGAGAGATTCGGCGTGCCGGTGGCGGCGAAATCGGGTCTCGAGCTGAGACTCGACCTCTTCGACCTCCTCCCGCAGCCGCAGCGCCTCACCGGCAAGTCGCTTCACGATCATCGCGGCGGCGTCTTGCCCGGCGACGATGGTGTGCTGGGTGTGGGCGGCGTCGACGGCGATCTGAGCGATCTGCTCGGGTTGCCGGGTGCCTGTCTTGCGGAGCTTCGCGGTGACGCGGGCCACTCCGGCGTGGCGAAGCTGTTGGGGTGTCTGGTACTCGGCGAGCAGGGCCAGCGCGCCCTTGCGGCGGGCGTAGTCGAACGCGGCTTCCAGGGCGGGGAAGTATTCCAGCAGCGTGGCGCGGAGACGGTTGATCGCGCGGGTGCGGTCAGCGACGAGATCGGCGCGGTGCGCGGCGAGCATCCGCAGCTCGACCGCGATGTCGTCCGTCGCGCGGACCGGGGTCAGATCCCGACGCATCCGGGCTTGGTCGGCGATGATCGCGGCGTCTTTCGCGTCGGTCTTCCCGTCGCCGCGGTAGGCGGCCGCGGCGTGATGGACCGTGCGGCCGGGGATGTAGAGCAGGGGCTGCCCGTTCGCGGCGAGCACCGCGATCAGCAGCGCGGCCCCGCCCTGATTCAGATCCGTCGCCCAGACCAGCTCGCCGGCGTCGGCCAGTCCGGTCACGTCCGCCAACAGCGCGAGGATCTCGTCCTCGGTGTTGGCGACCTTCCGAGACAGCAGCCGGGCGCCGTCCTCGTCGATCACCACGCAATGATGATGGGTTTTGCCGGCATCCACTCCGGCCCAAAATCGCGGCATCCGCGTCTCCGTTCTCTCCGGTGCTTCCACCCCAGCGAACGACCACGCCGTCTCGTCCTTACACAGCGATCAGATCGCATCTCTCAATCAGCGGTCGAGTCGTTGCGGGACACCGGACGGCCAATCCTTTCCAGCCGTCGGAACGGCACCCACATGACAGCCATACCCGGCACCCCTGGGGTGGTCAGAAGCCTACGACGCCCCCGAAACCACCACTCAACAAAGTAAGGA
>NZ_JBFBMQ010000033.1:0-1495 GCF_040687115.1 Microbacterium sp. NPDC076895 | reverse complement strand
CTAGACGATATGAGCCTTCGGTCCTCTTGAGGCTGGGGCCTCGATTCGCGTAAGCGTGGGTTGCCAGCCTGTGGGGGCTGGCCTATCCGACAGGCGAATGGAGGCCCCAGTTGAGTTCTCAGCGTACGAGCGTCGGGCTGGATGTGCACGCGCGGAGCGTGGTCGCAGCCGCGATCGATGAGCGGACCGGTGAGGTGATCCGGCGACGATTCGGGTACGACCCTGCCGGCGTCGTGGCCTGGGTGCGCTCCTTGCCGCAGCCGACGACGGTGACCTACGAGGCCGGTCCGACGGGGTTCGCGTTGGCGCGGCTCTTCGAGGCGGCAGGGGTCATGTGCCTGGTCGCGGCGCCGTCGAAGCTGCAACGACCGACCGGTGACCGGGTCAAGACGGACGCGCGGGACGCGTTGCATCTGGCGCGGCTGCTGCGGCTGGACGAGATCGTCGCGGTCCGGGTGCCATCGATCGAGCAAGAGACCGCGCGAGATCTGGTCCGCGCCCGTGAGGACAATCGCGGCGAGCTGATGGCTGCGCGGCACCGGCTCTCGAAGCTGTTGCTGCGACACGGGATCATCTACGACGGCAAAGCGTGGACGGGTGCGCACGACGCATGGTTGCGCCGACACCGATTCGAGCATCCTGGCCTGCAGGCTGCGTTCGACGCGGACTACGAAGCCGTCCAGCAAGTTGGAGCCCGCAAGGATCGCCTGGACAAGCTGATCGAGCAGATGGCGGCCAGCAGCGAGTATTCGGGCACGGTGCGGCGGCTGGGCTGCTTGCGCGGGATCTCCACGCTGACCGCGTTCGCGTTGGCGGTCGAGATCGGCGACTGGGACAGATTCACCGGGTCAACGATCGGCGCGTTCCTCGGGCTGGTGCCGTCCGAGTTCTCTTCCGGGCAGTCTCGGGTGCAGGGCTCGATCACCAAGACCGGAAACACCCACGCCCGCCGTCTGCTCGTCGAAGCGGCCTGGCATCACCGCAAACCGTATCGTCCGGGCGCGGTCATGCAGACCCGATGGGCCCAAGCCCCCGGCATCGCCGTCGCTCGCGGCGATGCCGGCAACCATCGGCTGCATCGAAAGTGGCAACAGTTCACCACCCGCAAGAAGCGTCCCGTGATCGCGAACGTCGCCGTCGCCCGCGAACTCGCAGGCTGGTGCTGGTCCTTGGCCGTCATGCCCGACTGACAGCCGACCCGACCGGTCGGTGGCGGCCACGACGACGATGACGGCACCGCGAGGAGCGACCCGCGATACAGCTATGAGCAGCCCACCAGGCGACGCTCGACTCTAGACAAGCGGTCCCGCTCCAGCCGAAAAGCACGTCCTGCGGTAACCAACCCGCGCATATCAGTCTGACCGCGCGTCGCCAACGACACGCTCGTCACCCTCGAACGTGACACCGCCGACCCAACGAAAGAGCACCCGGAGCTCGATCACTCCGGGTGCTCTTTCCCCTGCCACTTGACAAGGATCAGTCACATATCAGCTGT
>NZ_JBFBMQ010000032.1:0-1645 GCF_040687115.1 Microbacterium sp. NPDC076895 | reverse complement strand
CCTGACTCGCGCCAAGTTAGTGCGTGACGCTCGCGGCGACGGCGTCGAGGATGGCTTGCGCCGTGTCGCCGGGTGGGGTCTTCGCTACGATCTCGTTCCCGTTGATGCTGATCGTGACGTCTCGCAGCGGTCGCAGGGTGCGGACGATCTTGCGGACGCTCGCCCCGGTGAGGTCCTGGAGATGGCGTGAGATCGCGAGGGCCGTGAACACGATCGTGAGGTGCGCGTGGATCGAGTCGGCCTCATGATGGAACATCGGTCTCGCACGGAGGTCGGTCTTCGCCATCCGGAACGATGCCTCGACCTGGAACAGTTCGTGATACGCGGCCACGATCTCATTCCCGGTGAGCCGGACCTGGGGAATGTTGGTGACGTACCCCTTCAGCCCAGCCAGTTGACGGGCCCGGTCGACGAGGACCTGATCGACGGCGGGGCGGGTGCCGGTGAGCTTGACGAACCGGTCCTTCTTGAGCGGCTTGGTCCCGTCGGCGATCTTCTGCGCCCGTTCGACCTGCTTGTCGAGGGTGTGGTTGTCGCGCCGGTCACGCTTGGCCGAGTAGTGATAGACCACCCGCCGCTGTCTGGCGTTCTCCCGGACGCCCATGATCCGCTTCGACTCCATGGTCTCGCCGTCGTGGAGGACGCCGCCGTGCGCGTCGAAGTGCTCGGCCAGGTCGTAAGGGGCCTTGCTGATTCGGGAGCCGACGATGAACGAGAACCCGGCGTCCTCGATCTGGTTCAGGTTCGACGCGGACAGCATGCCGGCGTCGGCGACGACCACGACGTCGTCGACTGCGTGTCGGTCTTGGAACGCGCGGAGCACGGGCAACAGCGTGAGCGTCTCGCCGGTGTTTCCGGGGAACTCGTGAACCTCAAGCGGGAACCCGTCCGGGGTGACCAGCATCCCCACCAGGATCTGCGGGTCGACGCGGCGCTCCTTGCTCATCCCCACCTTCCGCAGCGCGTCCTCGTCCTCGGCCTCGAAGTAGAGCGTGGTCACGTCGTAGAGCACCAGCTTCACGTGCCCATGTCGGGTCGCATGCGCATACGCAGCGGTCGCGAGCTTGTCCCGCCAATCGTGTTCAACACATCTCGCGAGGGTCCGCCAGATCGTCCGCAGCCCGGGCGCCGGCACCCCGAGCTCGCCGAGCACCCGGATCGTGTCAGCCTTGCTCGTCGGCTCGACCACGCGAGCGAGGACCAGCTTCATGAACACGTCGTCATCGACAGCGGCATCGAAACCGAGCCGCCGATACGCGGCCTCCAGCACGTCCCACAGCACCCGCGAACGAGATCCCGTCACGGTCGGCGCCGCCCCGGTCGGCGCAGTCGGTGTCAGCGCGTCCAGATCGAACGTCTGCTGCCCGGCATGGATCTTGCTCTTCGCAACCGCCACCAACGCCGCAAGCTGCGCGTCGTCATGCGCCGAGCCGATGTGCTCGAGGATCGTCTGCACTCCGCGACGAGTATGCGCGATCTGCACCGCCGTGGCCCCGGAACGCGTCTTCACCTTCCGGACGAACAACCCCATCGAGGGAGTCTAAATCGCCGCCGTTAGTGCGTAACCCGCCGACCCCGAACCCCGGAAAATCAGGGCAGAACGACCAACGACCGCCGAATCAGCGCTCAAGTGGCACGAGTCAGG
>NZ_JBFBMQ010000031.1:0-4452 GCF_040687115.1 Microbacterium sp. NPDC076895 | reverse complement strand
CATGTTGCACCCGTGCGTCACACACGCGACGGACGCGACGCCCACCGGCGTGTCGCCGCCTGGGCTCGCGGGTCGAATAACCGGTTAAGAGGGTGTCGCCAACGGTTCCGGTCGACGGTGTTGCGCCGAGCTCCTCGATGCGGTCCGTGTAGACCACGGCGAGGTAGTTCGACCCGTGGTCAGCGTGATGGACGAGCCCGTCGAGGTTCCCGTCCGCAGCCCACGCGGCCATGTTCAACGCTTGGAGCGGCAGGATGTCGGCCTTGAGTGTTGAGGCGACGTTCCACCCGACGATGCGGCGGGAGAACACGTCGGTGACGAACGCGACGTAAGCGAACCCGGACCAGGTCGCGACGTAGGTCACGTCCGCGACCCAGAGCCTTCGGGGCGCGTCCGCGGTTAACCGTCGCTGCACGAGATCCTTCGGCTTCTCATTGGCCGGGTCGGGCTTCGTGGTGAAGACCTTCTTCGACCGTTTCACCCCGTGAACACGCGCGATCCGCATCAGCCGGCCGGTCTGATCCCGACCGATCACCCACCCCTGCCGGCGCAGCAGCGCATGCATCTTCCGGACCCCGTAGACGCCGTAGTTCTCCGCATGCAGCCGGGTGATCTCCGGGATCAGCAGCTCGTCGCGCAGCTGCCGCGCAGACGCGGGACGCGCTTTCGCGGCACGGTAGCCGCGGGCGGTAAGGAAACCCACCTCGGCTTGCCGCATCACACGGCAAACGAGCTCGACCCCGAAACGATCACGCATCTTGTCGACGAACGCGATCATCTCGACGAGGGGCGGCCGAGCTCGGCCGCGAAAAACACGCTCGCTGACCGGAGGATCTCGTTCGCCTTCTCCAACTCGGCGATCTGCTTCTTCAACCGCTTGATCTCCGCCTGCGCCTCACTCGAGGTCCCCGGCTGGCGGCCCTCGTCGACGTCGAGGCGCTTCTTCCACAATCGCAGCGTCTCGGGGTTGACGCCGAGCTTGCCGGCGACGTGCTTGATCGCGGCGTGATCGGTCTTGTGATCGGGGCGAGCCTCGCTCAGCATCCGCAGCGCACGCTGACGGAACTCATCCGGATACGGACCTGGCATGAATCCATCCTCCAAAAGGAAAGAACGGAACGAAACTCAGGGCGAATCAGTTCGCGGCCGCATCTCTTGCCGTTGTGACGATCTCAATGATGCTGGCGCGCGATTTGTTTCAAGCAGGCATGAGCCGTCTCGGGCTCCCAGTCGAGTAGGTCACGGAGTTCCGCTTCACCGTGCGCACTCCCACGCCATCTCGTTCGCGATGTCCTGCTCGGTGGCAGCGTGCGACGGCTTTCCATCCTGGTGGTTCACTCCCGGTCTGAGATGCGGTGAAGCCTACGGCTCTTTCGTTGTTCCTCAGTAGAGGCCTTCGGCTCTGTCAAGGGGCGTGAGGAACGAACTGGTGACAGGTTGACCTGCCCCACGGGTTAGGTTTCAGTTTCGGTGGCTAACTGGTGGCCTGATCCGGAAGGGCGTGTCAGATGGTCTGTGTAAGGGGTGAGGTTTCACCTCGAAGGAGCACAGTATGGAAACCATGGCCGTTAGCCCTGAGCGCGAGGAGCGTCGCCGGCGGCAGAAGGAGATCGCCGATCAGCTGAAAGCGTCGGGCGCGCTGGATGAGATCTTCGCGAAGATCGATGCTGGCGAGCCGCTCACCGGCGAGCAGGGCCTGCTCAGCGGGATGTTGAAAGCCGCGCTCGAGCGAGGGCTGGATGCCGAACTCACCGAGCATGTCGGTTACGACCGCGGCGACGCCGAAGCGTCGCTATATCCGAACTCCCGTAACGGCACGACGCCCAAGACCGTATCGACGGAGATCGGTGACGTCGAGCTCGCGATCCCGCGGGACCGGAACGGAACGTTCGCTCCCATGCTCGTTCCGAAGGGCGCGCGCCGCTTGGACGGGCTCGATGGGATGATCATCTCGCTTTACGCGGGCGGGATGACGATCCGCGATATTCAGCATCACCTGGTCTCGACGATCGGGACCGAGTTGTCGCATGAGACGATCTCGAAGATCACCGATCAGGTCGCAGATGAGGTCCTTGTCTGGCAGCATCGGCCGTTGGAAGCTCTACCCGGTGATCTATCTCGACGCGATCATCGTGAAGATCCGCGACGGTGGACACGTTCGTAACAAGGCCGCGCATATCGCGGTCGGCGTCGATATGGACGGCATCAAACACGTCCTCGGAATTTGGGTGCAGGCCACGGAGGGCGCGAAATTCTGGGCGTCGGTCTGCGCGGAACTCGCTAACCGGGGTGTTCGAGACGTGCTCATTGTCTGCTGCGACGGGCTCACCGGCTTCCCCGAAGCGGTCGCGGCGACCTGGCCGGAAGCGACCGTGCAAACCTGCGTGGTGCATCTGATTCGCGCGGCGATGCGGTTCGTGAACTACAAAGACCGCAAAGCCGTCGCGGCAGCACTGAAACCGATCTACCAGGCGCCGAACGAGGACACCGCTCTCGACGCGCTCGAGACGTTCACGGCCTCGGATTTCGGGCGGCGTTACCCGTCAGCGGTGAAGACGTTCCAGGACGCCTGGGACCGCTTCACGCCGTTCCTCGCTTTCCCGCCCGAGCTGCGGCGGGTGATCTACACGACGGATGAAATAGTCAAGTCCCCAAGGGGGTGGTCTCCGCTTCGCGAGTGGGGTGGAAGGCGATCCGGTCGGCGCCAGCCGGCCGGGATGGTTGCCAACTGGCGACGAGGCGTTCGTATGCCTGCTCGCTCTTCTCGATCAGATCGCGTTCGAATCGGCGCAGCTGCTTGTCGTTGTAGTCGTAGCCGGCGCCGCGTCGAGCGGTCGCTCGTGGTGCGCCAGCTGTGAGCTCGAGCTTGCGGCGCTTGAACGCGACCAGGCTCGGGCGGGCGAACGCATAGTCCTCGTCCTTGGTGACCAGGTGCCAGGCGAGCACGAGCATCTTCCGTGCGGTCGCGACCACTGCGATCTGGAACCCCCGCCGCTGCTTGATGCGGTGGTAGAACGCGCGAAACGGCCCGGGCGCCTTCGCAGCAGTCCAAGCTGCTTCGACGAGCATGCCCCGCGTCGACGAGCGCCCGGCCTTGGTGATGTGTGAATGGATCGCTGGGGAGTTGCCGGACTGCCGGATCTTCGGGTGCAACCCGAGATAGGCGACGAGCTTGTCGGGCGACTCGAACCGAGAGAAGTCGCCCACCGCGGCGACGATCGAGACCGCGACGATGACGTCAACCCCTGGGATCGTCATCAGTCGTCGTATGGCTTGATCCCCGAGTGCTTGCTGCGCGATGGCCCGATCCGCATGCGCGAGCTCGCCGCCCAGGAAGTCCAGCTGCCGCAGCAGCGACGTCACCGACGCGCGTTCGTCCTCGGGGAGCGGGAGCGTCTCCAGCCATGCCCGGCCGGTCTTCCCGAACAGATCCGACACCGGCGGGCGCGGCATCAGGTTGCGATGCAGCACTGCCTGCACGCGGTTCTTGATTTTGGTGCGCTGCTTCACCAGATGCGACCGCGCGGTGGTCATCCGCCGCAGCATCGCGGTGCGATCGTCGGGCAACCAGACCGGCGGCAAGAAGTCCACGGCAAGCAGCTGCGCGAGGATCCTCGCGTCGACCTTGTCGGTCTTGATCTTCGCCTCAGCGATCGCCCGCGTCTTCAACGGGTTCGACACCACGACGCGGCCCGCGTACTGCGACAACAGGCCCGCAATCGCATCGCTGTTGCCGGTCGCTTCCAACGCGACCTGGTCATCGACGGTGAGTTGCGCAGCCCACGCTCGAAGCGCCTCGGGCCTGCAATCCACCCTTCCCGCATCGATAACCTCGTCTCCTTCGACGATCGCGATCTGCGCGAAATCGCGATGCACGTCCATACCGATGAATCTCGGCATCACCGTGCTCCTTCCACTCGTTCTCAAAGACGGGAAAGGGCTGAGCAACCGACACTTACGGATTCGCGCTCACGGCGCAGCCGGACAAGTCGCAAGGGCGGCCACCTACTAACACGGGCTCTCAGCCCATCATGCAGAACGGCCTGCCCATACCGATTTCCCAAGGACGCCCCTGTTCCGGACGGTCTCACCGTAGAACCAAGCCCAGGGGCCCGGCCAGCCAGACGAACACGTGAGGCGCCTCCCACTTTCATATCCGGCACCAACACGATCGAGTCGCTGAACTACCAGCTGCGGAAGGTCACCAAATCCAGAGGCCATTTCCCTAACGATGCCGCGGCAGTGAAGCTGCTCTGGCTCGCGATCTGCGACATCGAAGACAAACGAGCACGGGCCCGCGAGAAAGAACGCGGCCAACCCGCCGACAAACGCAAAGCCGGCGGACGCCTCGTCGAAGTGTCCCGCGTCAAGTATTTGGCAGGATTTCTTCTCTTTCGAAGTTGGGGATGGTGGGGTCGGCAAGGCCCAGGTGCACGTCCATCGGCCGGTTCC
>NZ_JBFBMQ010000030.1:0-10293 GCF_040687115.1 Microbacterium sp. NPDC076895 | reverse complement strand
CCCGCGGCTTCCGCAACCGCGACAACTACCGGCTCCGCATGCTCCTCGCCGCCGGCGGACTCACCCCATGACCCCCACCGAATGTCCGAAGAGCCGGAAAACGCTTGCCGCCTCGGGTGAGGTCATGGCACGATCGCTGACAATCCGTGCACAGCACGCATTCAGCTGATTGAGGTGACCGACTATGCCCGACCGTCCACTCCCCTCCGATCCGATGATCCGAGCGCTGATCTCGCAGGCCCGCGCAGCGCAGATCTCCCGACGCGGCGTGCTCGCCGGCGCCGGCGCTCTATCGCTCATGGGATTCCTCGCGGCTTGCACCGGTCGCGTCGGCGGTTCGGACTCCACGGGCGGCTCAGCGCTGACTGCCCCCGAAGACCTCTCGTCGAGCGTGAAGACTCTGACGTGGGCGAACTGGTCGTTCTACCTCGACGAGGATGACGAGGGCAACCACCCGACGCTGCAGGCGTTCGAGGACCAGACCGGCATCACCGTCAATTACGACGTCGCGATCGACGACAACAACACCTACTTCGCGAAGGTGCGCGACCAGCTCGCGCTCGGCCAGGGCATCGGCGCCGACACCGTGTGCCTCACCGACTGGATGGCAAACATCTGGATCGCCTCCGGCTATACGCAGGCCTTTGACAAGGCCAACATGGGCAACGTCTACGCGAACCTCAACCCGAGCCTGATGAACCCGAGCTTCGACCCGGGCCGCGCCAACTCCGTGCCGTGGCAGTCAGGATTTGCGGGTCTCGCGTGGAACACCGAGAAGCTCCCCAACGGCCTGGCATCCATTGACGACCTGTGGAACCCCGACCTGAAGGGTCGCGTCGGCGTGCTCAGCGAGATGCGCGACACGATTGGCCTCATCATGCTCAGCCAGGGTGTGGACATCACCTCCGACTCGTGGGGCGACACCGAGTTCCAGAACGCGATCGACGTCTTCGCGAAGCAGGTCTCGGACGGCCAGATCCGCAACATCAAGGGCAACTCGTACGCCGACGACCTCATCAACGAAGACACGCTCGCTGCGATTGTGTGGTCGGGCGACATCACCGCGATCAACGCGGAGGTCGGCTACGACAAGTTCGGGTTCGCCCTCCCCGACTCGGGCGGGACGCTCTGGAGTGACAACTTCATGATCCCGATCGGCTCGCAGCAGAAGACCAACGTCGAGACGTTGATCGACTACTACTACCAGCCGGAGGTCGCCGCCGAGGTCGCCGCCTGGGTGAACTACATCACCCCCGTCGTCGGAGCACAGGAAGCGATGACCGACATCGACCCCGAAATGGTCGATAACCAGCTCATCTTCCCCGACGAGGCGACGCTCGCGAACGCGTACATCTTCCGGGCGCTCAGCAACCAGGAGCAGGAGAAGTACAACGCAGAGTTCGAAGCCGTCGGACTCGGCGCCTGATCCCGCATGAGCACGACGACACCCGAGGCCGGCGCCGACCTCGAGCTCCGCGGCATCCGTAAGACCTTCCCCGGCTTCACCGCTCTGCACGATCTGGACCTGGTGATTCCGGCGGGCTCGTTCTTCGCCCTGCTCGGCCCATCGGGCTGCGGCAAGACGACGACCCTGCGCATTGTCGCGGGCCTCGAGCGACCCACCGCGGGATCGATTTCGATCGGCGGTAAGGACGTGACATCCGTGCCGCCGCACAAGCGTCCCGTGAACACGGTCTTCCAGAGCTACGCGCTCTTCCCGCACATGACGGTGCAAGAGAACGTCGAGTTCGGTCTTCGCCGACGCAAGGTGACGGATGCCTCAAGCCGCGCCCTCGATGCCCTCAAGCTCGTCGAGCTCGATCACGTGGCGGGGCGTAAGCCCTCGCAGCTGTCGGGTGGTCAGCAGCAGCGCGTCGCGCTCGCGCGGGCGGTCGTCAATCGACCGGCACTGCTGCTGCTGGATGAGCCTCTCGGCGCTCTCGACCTGAAGCTGCGTCGCCAGATGCAGTCCGAACTGAAGACGATTCAGGATGAAGTCGGGATCACCTTCTTGCACGTGACGCACGACCAGGAAGAGGCCATGACGATGGCCGACACCGTGGCCGTTATGAACCACGGACGCATCGAGCAGATGGGCCCGCCGCAGGAACTGTACGAACTCCCCCGCACCGGGTTCGTCGCGAGCTTCCTGGGGCAATCGAACCTGATTCCCGCGACGGTCGAATCAGCGGCAGGCGGCACGCTCGTCGCGCGTACTGAGGCAGGGGGCACACTGCGGATGCCGATCGATCGCGCCGTCGCGACATCCGGCCCGATCACCGTGGGTGTTCGACCCGAGAAGCTGATGCTCGCTGCCGAGGCTCCCACCACCGACGACAACGTCCTCGGGCCCGGACGCATCACCGACCTCTCGTTCACCGGTGTAAGCACGCAGTACACCGTTGAGATGCCGGGGATCGGGCCCGTCGGGGTCTTCGAGCAGAACATGGTGTTCGGCTCGGTCTTCTCGGTGGGAAGCGAAGTCTGGGTGCGCTGGCGCCCCGAGCACACGTTCGGGCTGGATGCCGACGCCCAGGTAGGGGCCGCCGAGGCCATCGCCGACAGCGAGGACTCCTAGCCATGGCGATGTCGGCGCTGGCTGTCGCCGATACCAAGAAGGCCTCGCCGCAGCGTCGCGCTAGTTGGGTGGCGTTCGCGCTGCTGCTGCCGGGGCTGGCGTACCTCGCCCTGTTCTTCCTCGTCCCCTTCGTATCGCTGCTCATCACCTCGTTCGGCGTCAACGACACCTCCCAGTACGGCGCGTTCTACTACGCGTTCAACTGGCAGAACTACGTCGACGTCATCGCGGAGTACTGGCCGCAGTTCCTGCGCTCGTTCTGGTACGCACTGTTGGCCACCCTCTTCGCGCTACTGATCAGCTATCCGATCGCGTACTTCATCGGCGTCGTGCTGCGCGACAGACCGCTCATCCGCAACCTGCTGCTGGTGTTGGTGATCGCGCCGTTCTTCATCTCGTTCCTCCTCCGGACCCTCGCCTGGAAAGCACTGTTCGCCGACGAAGGGCCGGTCGTCGGATTCCTGCAGGCGATCGGCATCTTCGGACCGCAGGATCACATCACGGGAACCGGGTTCGCCGTCGTCTTCGGCCTGACCTATAACTTCATCCCGTTCATGACGCTGCCGCTGTTCGCCTCCCTCGACAGGCTCGACACGCGCCTGCTCGAGGCGAGCTCTGACCTGTATGCCACGCCGGGGCAGACGTTCTGGCGTGTCACGTTCCCGCTCTCGCTCCCGGGAGTCGTGTCGGGGACTCTGCTGACCTTCATCCCCGCGACCGGCGACTACGTCAACGCCAGCCAAGCCTTCCTCGGAAGCCCGTCGACCACGATGATCGGTAACGTCATCCAGTCGAAGTTCCTCATCACGGTGAACTACCCGCAGGCGGCAGCCCTCAGCATCCTGCTGATGGCCGTCATCCTGATCATCGTCGGCAGCTACGTGCGGCGCACGGGAACGGATGACCTCCTGTGAAGACGCAATGGACCGTGCGGTCCCGCATCCTCGGCATCTACGTCATCGCGGCGTTCGTGGTGCTGCTCATCCCGATCGCCTACACGTTCCTGTTCTCATTCAACGAGACGACCCGCACCAACATCACCTGGAACGGGTTCACGATCGAGAACTGGCTCACCGTCTGTGAGCAGCCCGAAGTGTGTGTGGCGTTCGGCAACAGCATCCTCGTCGGCCTTGTCGCCACGATCATCGCCACGACCCTCGGCACGATGATCGCCCTGGCGCTCGTGCGCTACCAGTTCAAGGCCCGCGGCTCGATCAGCCTGCTGCTGTTTCTGCCGATGGCAACCCCTGAGGTCGTCATCGGTGCCGGTCTTGCCGCCCAGTTCCTGACGATGGGCGTCGCGAAGGGGCTCGGCACGATCATCCTGGCCCACACGATGTTCTGTCTAAGCTTCGTCGTGGTGACGGTGCGCGCTCGTGCGCTCTCGCTGGATCCGTCGATCGAGGAGGCCGGGCGAGACCTCTACGGCTCACCCCGACAGGTGTTCTGGCGCATCACGTTCCCGCTGCTGCTGCCGGGCATCATCGCCGCCGCGCTGCTGTCGTTCAGCCTGAGCTTCGACGACTTCATCATCACGTACTTCACGTCGGGCTCGGTGCAGACTTTCCCGGTCTACATCTACGTCGCGGCCCAGCGCGGCATCCCGCCGCAGGCGAACGTGATCGCATCGGCGGTGTTCCTGCTCGCGATCATCGGCACCCTCGCATACGGCATCGTGAACGCCCGACGAGCGGCGGTTCGTCGGGGTCGCTGAGCGCTTAACGATGGCGCTCCCCGCAGGCTATTCAGCGCGCGGGGAGCATCATTGGCTTCGTCAGTTGTGGACTTCGCCGCGCCAGCCGCCGGTCTCGCGACCGCGGTCTTCGATGAACGACTTGAAGCGTTCGAGATCCATGCGTGCTGCTGCCTCGTCGAGGTTGAGTCCGGCGCCCGCCTTCTCGATGAACGTCTCGGGCTCCCACTCCATGCGCAGCTCAACGCGGGTGCGATCATCGCTCACGGGTGTGAAAGCGACGCGTCCGGTGTGAACCCGCTCCCCCGTGCTCGCCCACTCGATGTGGTCGTCGGGCACCTGATCGATGATCTGGGCGTCGAACTCGCGCTCAACCCCGCCGATGCTGACCGACCAGTGCGTGAGGTCGTCGCTGGCCTGGGTGATCGAGTTCACCGATCCCATGAACTCGGGGAACTCTTCGAACTGCGTCCACTGGTCGTAAACGGCGCGGATCGGGGCGTCCACCTCGATGTCTGCGGTCATCGTGCTTGTCATGACGGTCTCCTTCGTGGTCGCCGTGCTGCCGGTCGCCGGATCGGCGATCGGTCGGGGGCGACGATACGGATGCCGACGAGTCTCGCTGAGGGGGTTGACAGCATCCGCCCCGCCGCCAGAAGTACCGAACCGCCCTCACCCCCATCGCGGCGGCGTAGCGTGAAACGCATGCCTCGCCTCCGTCGCAGCCGCACCACAGAACCGGGCTTGCGGCGTGTGCGTCGCGGACGCGGATTCGCCTACCTCGATGAATCGGGTGCGGCGATCACCGACGAGGCCACGCGCGAGCGGATCTCGGCCCTAGCGATTCCGCCCGCGTGGAACGACGTGTGGATCTCGCCCCACCCTCACGGGCACATCCAGGCGACCGGCGTCGACGACGCCGGTAGGCGCCAATACCTGTATCACGAGGTCTGGCGCGAGCGTCAGGATCGGGTGAAGTTCGAACGGATGCTGGACCTGGCCGAAACGCTCCCCGGGGCCAGACGCACGGTGACGCTCGATCTGCGCTCCGACGGGCTCGGGCGCTCCCGTGTGCTGGCGACGGCGTTCCGGATGCTTGACACCGGGAGCCTGCGGGTCGGGTCGGAGCGCTACGCCGACGTCCATGGCAGCTATGGCCTCTGCACGCTGCTGTGCGCGCACGCGAGCGTGCACGACGGTGAGCGCGTCGAACTGCGCTTTCCCGGCAAGAGCGGACAGCCGTGGGAATCGGAGCTGACGGACCCCGATCTTGCTGCCGTGGTGCGGGCGCTCAAGCGCCGCGGTGGGCGGGCGCGACTGTTGGCGTGGCGCGAGGGCGATGGCGAGGTGCACCCGCTACATCCGGAGGAGATCAATGCCGACATCCGCCGGCGCACGGGCGGAGACTTCACCGCCAAGGACTTCCGGACCCTGCACGGCACCGCGGCTGCGGCTCTGAGCCTGGCGAAGGCGGGACCGGTGGATTCACCGTCGCGGCGGGCGAGGATTGTCGCTGCAGCAATGCGGGATGCGGCCTTCATCCTCGGGAACACCCCCGCTATCGCTCGGAGCAGCTACGTGGATCCGCGGATCGTGGAGGCCTACGAGCACGGCACGACGATCGACCCGTCGCGTCCGGCATCCGTCGAGTCGGAGTTGCGCGCGCTGCTTCGGTGAGAGTGCGCGTGCTCTCAGGCGACGAGTTCTGCGGCCCGAGGGTCGTGACCGGCGATCACCTGCAGGCCAGGCAGCCGCTCACGCAACGCCGCGAACTTCCGCAGCGTCTCGAGCTGCTGCTTCCGGTCGCCGACGTCCGGAACGACCGCCTTCTCGATGAGGCTCGGATCGTAGGTTGCATCCCCGACCAGCAGCAGCGGATTCCGACCCTCGCCACGACGGACGAGCAGGCTCATCGAACCCGCGGTGTGACCCGGCGTGGGCAGGAGCGTCAGCGCGCCGTCCCCGAAGATGTCGTAGGCACCGTCGAAGTCGACGAGCGCGGGATCCTGCGAGGGGGCGAACGCGACGGGCCGCCACTGGACACCGGCATCGAGCAGATGCTCGGCCAGGACGCCATGCATGTGCGGCGACTTCCCCGTGAGCACGGCATGCTCGTGCTCACTGACGAGCACCGGGACGCTGGCCGCGGCGAGCTCGCCGACGTTTCCAGCGTGGTCGTAGTGGAGGTGCGAGATAGCGGCGAGGCTCAGTCGCTCGATCGGAACCCCGGCGAGCTCGAGCTGTTCGCCGAGCCCTTGCCCAGGCGTGAGCGTTGAATCGACTTGCCGCGCGTAGACCGCACCGACGAATCCGCCAGGGAAGTACTCCTTCGGCGCATCAGCGGACCCGGGCGCTTGGCCCGTGTCCCACAGCACCCAACCCTGATCGTGCTCGATGAGGACGACATTCACCGGCAGCGGATCCGTCCATCGCCGCGAGGTGAACGTCCACCACAGCATAGGAGTGCCGTTGCCGACGATGTTGTGTGGACGCAGCCGCACCTCGCCGATACTCAAAACCGATACGCGTCCGACGCCGCTAGTCATGTAGTTCAGTGTGCCAGGTCGCTGTTTCGCGCCCGGGGCTACCAGGTTTCGGCGTGTCAGTCGGCGAGCGTCCGCTCGCGCATGAATCGCCCGACGATCGGGACGATGAGCACGATCACCGCGACGATGATCGCCGTGATACCGATCGGGACGTCGTTGAGGTCACCGAGGAGGCGGGCAACGGCGAGCCATCCGAGTCCCCAGGCGATCGACAGGACAGGCGCGATCCGCCACCCACCCGACGCCGATATCCCGAGCGCGACCACGGCGACCACGATCAGCACGATGACCCCGACGACGGATGCTGCGCTCTCCCAGTCCGCTGGGACGGTCGCGGTGAGCGCCGCGGCAATGTTGGCGACGGTGGCAAGGGTCACCCAGCCGAGGTGCAAGCCGGTGACGACGTCGATCAGGATGCCGTCGAGCCATCCGTCGGCCGGCTCTCGGGTGCGCACGGCTCGGAGGTAGGTCACGACGAGCGCCGCGAGCAGCAGGATGATGCAGACCACGGTCGCCCAGACCGAGAGGAACTGCACGGTGACGAGCCAGAGGCCGTTGAGCACCATCGTGAGGGCGATGAGCCAGCCGAGGCTGCGCTGACGGTCGCGGGCGCGCTGCGACGGGAGCGCCTGCCAGATGACGTAGATCGCGAGCCCGAGGTAGATGGGCGTCCAGATCGCGAAGGCCTCGGTCGCCGGCGTGAGGTACGAGGCATCCGGCGAGAACGACCCGCCCTGCGCATCTTGGATCGGTGTGCCGCCGAAGGCACCGAGGCCCACGGCGTCGCCGATGATCATGAAGACGAAGGCCGCGATCACCAGGATCTGGCGGGCTACGTCGCTGCCGCGTGCTGACTCTGTCGCGCTCATGCCCCCACGGTAATACGCACCTGCCGCCTGCAGGCCGGGTTCAGGCAGCGCCCCAACCCGAACCCTCCCGTTCAGGCGGCGTTGGGGTAGAAGGTGGGGAGGCGTCGCTCCGGCGGCACCACGTATCGGCGGCCGTGTGGGGATACCCATTCCAGCGACCCGTCACCCAGATGCGTGATCTGCCACCCGCCGTGGTGTCTCACCGTGTGGTGACCCTGGCACAGCGGGGCCGTGTTCGTCACCGAGGTTTCACCACCGTCAGCCCACGCGACCGAATGATCTATCTGACATTGCGAGGCGGGTTTCGAGCATCCCGGGCCCATGCACCGGTCAGCCCGCCACTTCACCAGCTTCGCCAGCTCCGGCGGTGGCCGATACCTCGTGCGCCCGACGCTGACCACGGCGCCGGTTTCGGGGTGGGTCAGCACCCGCATCCACCCCGTTGCGTTACCGGCGAGTTCCCGGGCCCGTTCGATCGGGATCGGACCAACCCCCTCCACCTCCGCAGGATCCGTCACACCATCGAAGCCGAGGAGGGCGAGGGCGGGGACGGTAACGACCACGGTTGCGCGGATACCCCGCGCCTGTTTCGGGTGTTGGGGAACGGTTCCGTCGATGAGGAGGTCGCAGAACACGTCAGCACGAATCTCATCCAGACTCCGCTCCACCCCATCCCCCGGTTCCCCACCGCGGGTGGTCCCGCGGTCGTGGTCACGGATCACCACCGCCTGCTGCGTCACGCGCCCGTAGATCGCGTGGGCTTCCACCGACGGAACCAGAGCGTGCACCCACGACATCGAATTGAACCGCCCTGGGTTCCATGGAGGCTCTGATCCCATCTAGGAGGATGAGGGCCATGCCAGCGAAGTACGACAAGGAGACGATCGAGCGGGTCGTCCGGATGTATTCGGAGCGTCGGGTCGAGGTACCGGATGAGTCGCAGGCGGCTGCGGCGAACCAGGTGTCGACGTTGACGCGGGTGCCTGCTGAGACGATCAAGGGGTGGGTGCGTCGGGCCGAGGTCGATGGCGGCTCGAGGCCCGGGGTGACGACTGACCAGCTGGCGGAGTTGAAGCGGCTTCGCCGGGAGAATTCCGAGTTGCGGCGGGCGAACGCGATTCTGAAATCGGCGTCGGCTTTCTTCGCGGCGGAGCTCGACCGCCCGTCAACGTGATCGTCGAATACATCGACCGGGAACGGTCGATGCACGGGGTCGAGCCGATCTGTCAGGTGCTCACCGAGCATGGTGTGAAGATCGCCCCGTCGACGTACTACGCAGCGAAGTCGCGTCCGCCGTCTCGGCGGGCAGTGTCGGACGCGGCTCTGTTGGAGGTGATTGTCGATCTCTGGGACCGCAACCGCGGCCTCTATGGGGTGTTGAAGATGTGGCATGCGCTGCGGCGCGAGGGTCACGCCGTCGGCCGTGACCGGGTTGCCCGGTTGATGCGGGCGGCTGGAATCTCGGGCATCGTCCGGGGTGCGCATCGCACGATCACCACCAGACGGGACGAGACCGCGGCCCGGTTTCCCGATCTGGTCGACCGGGGCTGGGGCGTCACCCGACTCGATTCGGTCTGGGTGGCCGACTTCACCTACGTCTGGACCTATCAAGGGTTCTGCTACGTCGCGTTCATCACCGACGTCGCCTCCCGGCGGATTCTGGGCTGGAAGGCGTCGATGTCGAAGGAATCGTCCCTGGTCACCGATGCGCTCCAACAGGCACTGTCGACTCGTCGGCGAGCATCGGCGACGTTCACCTCGGACGGTTTGATCCATCACTCCGACGCAGGCAGCCAATACACCTCCATTGCGCTGACGCAGCAGCTCGCCGAAGCCGGCATCGCAGGGTCGATCGGCTCGGTCGGCGACTCCCTCTTAACCGGCTATTCGGCCCGCGAGCCCAGGCGGCGACACGCCGGAGCACGTCGCGTCCGTCGCGTGTGTGACGCACGGGTGCAACATGTGTCGCATGACGGACAAGGAAGTCCTACGGCTCGAGCAGCGTGACGGCGAGTGGGTGCTCGCCGGTGAGCACGCCGCCCGGTTCGCGCTGGTGGACGAGTACCTCGCGCATCTGCTGGATCGGAACTACTCGCCGGCGACGGTGAGGTCGTACGGGTATGACTTGCTCGCGTTCTGCCGCTGGCTGACCGGGCAGGACCGGCCGCTGGAGGAGGTCACGACCGATGACCTGCTCGGGTTCCTGCGGGCGTGCCGGGAGGCGTCCCTGCCGGGCAGGCCGGGTCCGAACGTCGTCGGGATGGACGGGCGCCGGCTGGACCGGTATGCGGCGACGACGATCAACCGTCGGCTGGCGGCGATCTCAGGGCTGTTCACGTATGCGGGACTGCGCGACCCGGCGAGGCGCAACCCGGTCCCGCGGGGCAGGGAGGCGCGCTGGCGGACGAGCGGGGAGCGGTCAGGGATGCTCGCTCACACCGTCCGACGCCCCGTCGCGCGATCCGCGCTCAGGTTGCGGGAACCACGCCGGCTGCCGGTCGCGCTGTCACCGCAGGACGCGGCGACGCTGGTGGGGAGTCTGCGGACCTGGCGGGATCGGGCGATCGCAGGGCTGATGCTGTGGTGCGGGCTGCGGTCGATGGAGGT
>NZ_JBFBMQ010000029.1:0-10504 GCF_040687115.1 Microbacterium sp. NPDC076895 | reverse complement strand
CGGAACGGCACCCACATGACAGCCATACCCGGCACCCCTGGGGTGGTCAGAAGCCTACGACGCCCCCGAAACCACCACTCAACAAAGTAAGGAACTCCCATGGACCTCTCCGACATCCCCGTCACCACCCTTCGCGGCGAGCAGACCACGTTCGGCGCGCTCACCGGCGGCAAAGCCGCGCTCGTCGTCAACGTCGCCTCGCGCTGCGGGCTCGCCCCGCAGTACGAGCAGCTCGAGGAGCTGCAGCGCACCTACGGCGAGCGCGGGTTCACCGTCATCGGCTTCCCCAGCAACCAGTTCCTGCAGGAGCTCGGCTCGGAAGAGAAGATCGCGGAGTACTGCTCCGCGACGTGGGGCGTGACGTTCCCGATGACCGAGAAGGTCAAGCTCAACGGCAAGAACGCGCACCCGATCTACCAGCAGCTGACGACCGTCCCGGGCGCTGACGGCAAGGCCGGCAAGATCTCGTGGAACTTCGAGAAGTTCGTCATCAGCCCCGACGGACGCGTGTGGCGCTTCAGCCCCCGCACCCTCCCCGACGCCCCCGAGGTCATCGAGGCAATCGAAGCAGCGCTCCCCGCCTGATTGGCGCACGCTCGAACCAGCCGTCGGCGGACGTCAGTCCGCGGCGGCGGATCGCCACACTCGAATGATCTCTGCACCTGCCTGGACATCTGTCTCGCGCGAGTTGCTCGCAAGCAGGACCGGCTCTGCGCCGTTCGCCAGCGAGAGCTGGATCGTGTGTCGCGCGTCCCTGTTAGTGAGTGCGCGAAGCAGGATGCTCGGCCAGAACTTCACCTCGACTGCGTTGATGGACACGATTTCCCCCCTCGGGTACCGCCGAGTCCAAAGATAGCCGTGCGCGATGAGATGAGTCGGCGTTAGTTGGAGGCCGTGGAGGGCGCCACGCATCTGCAACACACCGAGTCCGATGGCGATCGCGGCTAGAGCGACAGTGCCCAGGGCCAACAACCATGCCTCGGCGGGCGCGGCGACGACCGAGACGACCGCGAGCACGACCGCCGAGAGCGAGAAAAACACCGCGAGGCCGGCAATCGGAGCAGCAATCATGTTCCACGCCCGGAACCGCCGACCGAGAGACCACACCAGCCGCCGCGAGTCGAACGGGCCAGAGCGAAGAGCGATCACCCCCCGTGGGGGCAGCATCAGCAGGGCAACCGCCCCGACCCACAGCAGGAGTGCGGCAGCGGAGATGGGGATGTCTGGACCGAATGGATACTCATCGCCGTCGACGCCCCAGACGAGGATCGACCGCACGATCAGAATCGCCCCGGCTGCCATCCCGACAAGCATGATCAGCGGCGAGAAGAACCGCAGTCGCCAATAGGCCGCAGGCGAGAGCGGGCTGTCGTTACGGCGCACCCTCACCCTCTTGGTCACCGGACGAGCATAGACCGACCTAACCCGCGACTCAGCCGCGCATGGCGACGCCGCGGCGCCAGTAGCCCATGAACGCAACCTGCGAGCGATGGATGCAGAGATCCTTCACGAGGTGGCGGCGCAGGGTCGTGACGACCGAGCTCTCCCCCGCGATCCAGAAGTAGCGATCGATCGACTCGACCGCGTCATCCAGGTCCTCGCCCGAGCCCGAGAAGACCGGGGTTTCCCAGAGGAGTTCCTCGGTGCCGTCATCCGTCACCGTCACAGTCGCCGTCGCGCCCAGGTGACCGAGCACGGTCGGGATGAGCTGCGACCCGTTCGCCACGCCCTCCCGCGCGACCCAGCGCACCTCGACGCCCGCCGGCGCATCGATCGCGAGCGCGTCGTCGGCGTGCGGCACCTCGATGACGGCAAGACCGACGGCATCCCGGTCGATGTCTTCGAGGATGCGGGCAATCGCCGGCGCTGCGGTCTCGTCACCCGCGAGCAGAATCTCCCGCGCCTCGCCGGGCGCGTACTCGATGCCGCCGCCGTTCGGGCGTCCACGGCGCGGGCCGATGATCAGCAGCTCATCGCCGACGGATGCCTGACTCGCCCATGCCGACGCAGGACCGGTGAACCCGGGCTCGAGGTGCAGTACGAAGTCGATGACGACAGAGGTGCCGCCCTCCTCGACGCGCAGCTCCCGGATCGAGTAGGTGCGCATCGAGCCACGCTCCTCCTCGGGGACGGCGAGAAACGCCGCCCACCAGTCGCCATCCGGGTGCTCAAGGTCGGGAAGCAGGCCCGAGCTCGGCGGGAAGATCAGCTTGATGCGCTGGTCGAGGATGCGGTGGGGGTCACCGAACTCATCGAGGTCGGCACCGCCGAAGGTGATGCGCGCGAAGCTCGGCGAGAGCACCTCCACTGAGGTGACGGCGGCGCGCGCCACCACGAACGGCGACGCCTCGAGAACGGTGGATTCAGCGACGGACATGGTGCCTCCCCATGGGCAGAACAACGGGCGAACCCGAGACGGGATCGGGAATGACTCTGCTGTCCATCCCGAACACGTCGCGAACAAGGTCTTCGGTAACGACGGCGTCGGGCGCGCCGCACGCGTGGATCTGCCCGTCCTTCATGGCGACGAGCTCATCGGCGTACCGTGCGGCAAGGTTCAGGTCGTGCAGCACCATGACGATCGTCGTGCCGCGGCTGCGGTTCAGGTCGGTCAGCAGGTCGAGCACCTCGATCTGGTGCGCGACGTCGAGGAAGGTCGTCGGTTCATCCAGCAGCAGGATGCCGGTCTCTTGCGCGAGCGCCATCGCAATCCACACGCGCTGGCGCTGCCCGCCCGAGAGCTCGTCGACGGAGCGGTCGGCAAGGTCTGCGATGTCGGTGGCCTCGAGCGACTCCGCGACGACCTGGTAGTCGCGCGGGCTCCAGCGGGCGAGCATGCCCTGGTGCGGATGCCGCCCCCGGCCCACGAGGTCGGCAACGGCGATGCCCTCGGGCGCGATCGGGTTCTGCGGGAGGAGGCCGATCTCGCGGGCGATCTGCTTGGTCGGGGTGCGGTGGATCTCCCGACCATCGAGCACGACTCGCCCGGCCTGCGGCGGGAGCAGACGGGCGAACGCGCGCAGGAGCGTCGACTTTCCGCATCCGTTGGCTCCGACGATGGTCGTGATCGCGCCGGTGCGAATCTGCAGGTCGAGGTCGCTGACGACCGTCCTCTCGCCGTATGCGAGCGCGAGCCCCTCGGCGGCGAGCCGGTGGCCGACCGAACCCGGCACCGGGGCCGGGTCGAGGGACGTTTCCGGGGCGACGGGCGCGGCATCCGGCTCGCGAAGCGTCGCTGTCAGAGGCGGGTTCACAGGGATCCTCCCGACCGGTGCGTGCGCACCAACAGATAGACGAGGTAGGGCGCGCCGAGGATGCCGGTGATGACCCCGACCGGGTAGCGCGATTCGAAAGCCCACTGACCGACCAGGTCGGCAACGAGCACGAGCAGCGCCCCGACAAGGCCCGCCGGCAGCAGCAGCGAGGGCCCAGGGCCGAGCAGACGCGCGGCGATGGGGCCCGCCATGAAGGCGACGAACGCGATGGGTCCGGTTGCCGCGGTGGCAAAGGCCAGCAGGATGACGGCACCGAGGATGAACAGCACCCGAGTGGGCGAGACCCGCACGCCGAGGGCCGCGGCAGAGTCATCACCGAGGCGCAGGATGTCGAGATCGCCACTGCGCGCGAGCATGACAGGCACGACGAGCAGCATCACGATCACGAGCGGCACGAGCCGTTCCCAGGATGCGTTGTTCAGGCTTCCCGAGAGCCACTGCATCGCGGCCTGCAGGTCCCATTCGGCAGCACCCGAGAGCAGATACGCGATGAGGCTCTGCATCATCGCGGCAACACCGATTCCAATGAGGATGAGCCGGGCACCGGCGAACCCGCTGCGGCTGGACAGCAGATAGATCGCACCGGCGGTGACGATGGCGCCGACAAGAGCGACTGCCGAGACGGCGACGTCGCTCAGCGAGAAGACGATGATGCCCGTCACCGCGGCAAGACTCGCGCCAGCGCTGATGCCGATGACATCCGGCGAGGCGAGCGGGTTCCGCAGCATCGTCTGGAACGTCACGCCCGCCATCCCGAACGCAAAGCCCGAGAACAGAGCGAGCACGGCACGCGGCAGGCGCAGCTCACCGACGGTGAAGGATGCCCCCGGCACGGTCTCGCCGAAGATGACGCGGAGGACCTCGAGCGGCGTATAGAAGGTGTGCCCGACCATCGTGCTGATGGCGAGGACGGCCAGCACGATCACGGCGAGGATGGCCGTGGTCAGGGTCCAGCGACGGCGACGGATGCGGCGCCCCCGCACGATCGCAGCGGCAGTCGCGCCGACCGCGGCCGGGGAGGTCGTAGGGATGAGGGTGGCAGTCATAGCTCGCGCACCTTCTGGCGGCGGACAATCCAGATGAACACCGGCGCCCCGATCAAGGCGGTCACGATGCCGACCTCGATCTCTTCGGGTTTGGCGACCAGGCGCCCCACGATGTCGGCAGCAAGCAGCAGCACGGCACCGCCGATCGCCGACAGCGGCAGCAGCCAGCGGTGGTCGGGGCCGACGAGCAGCCGCACGAGGTGCGGGATGACCAGGCCGACGAACGCAATCGGACCGGCGATCGCCGTCGCTGCACCGCACAGGATGACGGCGCCGGCCGACGAGATCAGCCGCGTTCGCGACACGTGCTCGCCGAGCCCTGCAGCGAGGTCATCGCCGAGCGCGAGGGAGTTCAGGCCGCGCGCCGTCGCGAGCACGATGAGCGCACCGATCAGCAGCACGGGTGCGACGACGGCGATGCGGTCCCATTCGGCCCCGCCGACGCCGCCGATCTGCCAGAACCGGAACGTCGCCATGACGTCGATGCGTGGCAGCAGGATGGCGCTCACGAGCGAGGCGAGTGCAGCCGAGGTCGCGGCCCCGGCAAGCGCGAGCTTGAGCGGTGTCGCTCCCCCACGCCCGAGCGACCCGACGGCGTAGACGAAGATCGCCGCCGCAGCAGCCCCGAGGATCGCAAGGCCCATCTGCCCGTACGGGTCGACGATTCCGAAGAAGGCGAGTCCTGCAACGACGGCGAGCGCCGCGCCGCTCATGACCCCGAAGATGCCGGGGTCGGCGAGCGGATTGCGGGTCACGGCCTGCATACTCGCGCCAGCCAGGGCGAGGGAGGCACCGACGAGGATCGCGAGCACGGTGCGCGGCATCCGTTTGATGACCGCCGCCGATTCGATCGACGTCGCGTTGCCGGTCAGGCCCGCGACAAGGTCTGCGGGACTCACGTCAGCCACCCCGAAGGCGACGGATGCCACGGCGAGCACCGCGAGGAGGGCGATGCCCGCAATCAGCCACGCGACACGCACCGATACCGATCGTCGCAGCGAGGCGACGGCCGGTACCGGTGCGGGCGCGTGGACGGTGGTCACTGCTGTGCAGAGACTCCGGAGGCGAGCAGGGCGAAGTAGTCGTCGATGCCCCAGCCGATCGACAGCGGCGACGGGTTCGCGGATGCCGCCAGCGGCGTGTCGTTCTCGAGCACGACGATCGAGCCGTTCGCGATCGCGGGGATCTGCGACAGCAGCGGATCGGCCTGCAGCTGCTCGACGATCGTGCCGCCGGCGTCGCCGTAGGTCACGAACACGTCGACGTCGGCGAAGCGGTCTGCCTCTTCGGCGCTGACCGAGGTGTAGAACTCCTCGGTGGAAGCCGACTCGTCGGCGACGATCTCGGGAACGGGGAAGCCGATGCTCTCGAGGAAGCCGGGTCGCGTGTCGTGGCTCGTGTAGAAGCCGATCTGGCTGAAGTCGGCGGGGTCGATGTAGCTGAAGAGGATGCGTGCGCCGTCGAGCTCGGGGTAGTTCTCCAGCGAGGCCGAGACCGTCTCGTGCAGTTCGTCGATGAGCTCATCGCCCTCGGCCGAGAGACCGAGCGCCGCGGAGTTCATGCGGATCATGTCCTCATAAGAGGTTCCCCACGCGACCTCGGGGTACGCGACGACGGGAGCGATCTTCGACAGGGTGTCGTAGTCCTCCTGCGTAAGTCCGGAGTAGGCGGCCAGGATGACGTCGGGCTGCGTGTCCGCGACAGCCTCGAAGTCGATACCGTCGGTCTCATCGAACAGCACGGGCGTTTCGGCGCCGAGTTCCTCGAGCTTGTCTTCGACCCACGGCAGCACACCGTCGCCGTCGTCATCGCCCCACGTGGCCTTGCTCATGCCGACGGGAACGACGCCCAGGGCAAGAGGCACCTCGTGGTTCGACCAGGCGACGGTCGCTACGCGCTCGGGCTTCTGCTCGATGACGGTCTCGCCATAGGCGTGCTCGATCGTGACGGGGAATCCGCTGTCGGACTCGGATTCGGTGGTCGCGGCATCCGTCGACGACGAACAGGCGGCAAGGGAACCGGTCAGGGCCACGGCGATGCCGAGGGCGATGAGACGGGAGGCGCGCACGAGCGCTCCTTTCGTGGGCTGCTGTGGAAGGGCTCACTTCGAATTGGTAAGCCTTGCCTAACCTACCTTGCGGTCGAACCATCTCTCAATCTGAAGGTTGTTTCAGCGCACCCTGTCAACTTTGTTGACTCAATCTCTAGACTGGGATCACGCGGTCCCGAAACCGCGATCGACTCAAGGAGGAGACATGGCCAAAGACAAGGCACTCAGCGCAAAATCATCGATCGGCGCGTGGTTGAAGCATCCCGTCGGTGGCCCGATCCTGCGCGATCTGCTCGCGCAGGGCGGTCAGACCGAATCGGCGCTGGCCCCCGTCAAGCTCTTCTCTCTCGAACGCGTTGCCTCGATGAGCGGCGGACGGATGCCGCAGGAGATGATCGACGATATGGTTCGGCGCGCCAACGACCCGAACGCCCTCGCCGCTGCGCCCGTGACGGACGACGATGACGAGGATGACGAGGACGAGCCCACCGCTCCCCCGATGGCTGCCCCCTGGGTCGAGCGCCTCACGCCCGGCAGGTTCGACGGCAAGACCGTCATCGTGACCGGCGCCGGTTCGGGAATCGGACGCGCCGTGGCTGCGCGCGTCGCCGCCGAGGGTGGGAAGGTCGTCGCTGTCGACATCTCGCAGGAGCGGCTCGATGCGGCAGTCGCAGCGATGCCCGGCGCTGTCGCGGTCGCCGGTGACATCACGTCGGAGGACGCGATCGCGAAGATCGTCGCGGCAGCCGACGCACGCATCGACGGGCTTGCGAACGTCGCGGGGATCATGGACGACATGACGCCGCTGCACGAAGTGAGCGATGCCGTCTGGTCGCGGGTCATGGCTGTCAACGTGGAGGGAACCTTCCGACTCACTCGGGCGGTCCTCCCCCTCATGCTCGAGGCCGGCGGCGGATCGATCGTGAATGTCGCCTCCGAGGCAGGGCTTCGCGGCTCGGCTGCGGGCCTTGCCTACACGACGTCGAAGCACGCTGTCGTGGGCCTCACGAAGAGCACGTCCTTCATGTACGCGGGAAAGAATATTCGCGTGAACGCTGTCGCTCCCGGGCCCGTTGCCACCGGAATCGAGGCGTCGTTCGCCTCCGAGCTCGGCCAGGAGCGGGTCGGACTCGCGATGACGATCCTGCCGCCGATCGCCGAGGCCGCTCAGCTCGCGGCATCCATCACGTGGCTGCTGAGCGATGACGCGACCAACGTTTCGGGCGTCATCCTGCCCTCCGACGGCGGTTGGTCGGCGATCTGAGTCAGCCGGTGATCGCTGCCTGTAGCAGCGCGCCATAGCGACGGATGAGGGTCTCGCGCTCCAGATGCGCGAGACCCTCATCGCGCACGATCCAGAGGCTGTAGAGCAGGCCGCCGACCACGGCGGCAGCCATCCGCGCGCGGGTGTCGGCATCCGCCGCGTGCGCCGGCGATGCCGCAATTCGCGTGCGAAACGGCCGCACGAAGCCCTCTTCGTGCGCGGCGCGCAGGTGCGTCCAGATACCCCCGGAGTCGCTGGCGCGCAGGAGCGCCAGGTAGATGCCGCGGATATCGGCGTCGTCGTCGAGGATGAACGCGATGAACCGCTCACCGAGCGTTTCGAGCGGACCTTCGAAGGCCGCCGCCGCGACCTGCACCTCCATCGTCTCCATGAAGAGCTGCTCTTTCGAGCCGAAGTGGCGGATGACCAGAGCCGGGTCAACCGCAGCCTCGCCGGCGATCTCACGCACGGACGTTCGCGCGTAGCCATTCTCGGCGAAGAGTCGTTGCGCAGCCTCCCAGATCGCCCGCTTCGAGGCTGGCGCGTATTCGGGCAGGCTCATCCCCCCATGGTCGCACGTCACTCTCTCGCCAGCAGGCTGCGCGACTGCGACCCGCTCGGTTCTGATTTCCTCTCCGAAGGCTCGTCGCATCTGCGGATTCCGCACATATCGCCGCCATGCTCGACGCTTTCAGTTGTCTTCCGACGAATCCTCTGCGATGATCATCGCGTGGCAGATCGCACTCCCCGGGTTCCTCAGCTCGATGACATCTCGCGCGCCATCGTCGAACACCTGCAAGCCGACGGTCGGCGCTCGTACGCCGACATCGGCAAGGCGGTCGGGCTTTCCGAGACCGCCGTGCGTAACCGCGTGCAGCGGCTCGTTGACGCGGGAGTCATGCAGATCGTCGCGGTCACCGATCCGCTGCAGCTCGGCTTCGCCAGGCAGGCAATGGTCGGCATCCGCACGTCGGGAGACTCGACGCGCATCGCCGCCGAGGTGTCGGCCCTCCCCGAAGTCACCTACGTGGTGCTCACCGCCGGCAGCTTCGATGTGCTCGCAGAGGTCGTCTGCGCCTCGGATGACGAACTCATCGAGCTTCTCAACAAGCGCGTCCGCGCCATCGACGGCGTCGTCGCCACCGAGTCGTTCGTCTACCTCCGCCTCGTGAAACAGCTCTACGACTGGGGCACCCAGTCATGAATCACAACACCGTGATCACACACACAGACATCGTGACTACGCCCCGAAAGGACATTCCATGAACTCCCCCGCCGATCTGCAGAAAAAGGCCCAAGACCACCTGTGGATGCACTTCACCCGCCAGTCGGTACTCGACAGCTCCGGGGTGCCGATCATCGTGCGGGGCGACGGCCACCACATCTGGGATGACCGCGGCAAGCGCTACTTCGACGGACTGTCGGGCCTGTTCGTGGTCAACGCGGGACACGGTCGCAAGCGGCTGGCTCAGGCTGCCGCGAAGCAGGCCGAAGAACTGGCCTTCTTCCCGCTGTGGTCGTACGCGCACCCGTCTGCCATCGAGCTGGCCGACCGCCTGGCCGACGAGGCGCCGGGCGACCTGAACCGGGTGTTCTTCACCACCGGTGGCGGCGAAGCTGTCGAGACCGCCTTCAAGCTCGCCAAGCAGTTCTGGAAGCTGCAGGGTCAGCCCCTCAAGCACAAGGTCATCTCGCGCTCGATCGCCTACCACGGCACCCCGCAGGGAGCGCTTGCGATCACCGGCATCCCGGTCATGAAGGCTCCGTTCGAACCGCTCGTGCCCGGCGCTTTCCGGGTGCCGAACACCAACGCGTACCGTGCCGAAGAGGCCGGCTTCGTGTGGGACGGCGAGGGCGACCGTCTCGAAGCCTTCGGGCGCTGGGCAGCGGACCGCATCGAAGAGATGATCCTGTTCGAAGGGCCCGAGACCGTGGCCGCCGTCTTCCTCGAGCCGGTGCAGAACTCGGGCGGATGCTTCCCCCCTCCCCCCGGCTACTTCCAGCGCGTCCGCGAGATCTGCGACCGTCACGACGTGCTGCTGGTCTCGGATGAGGTCATCTGCGCGTACGGCCGCATTGGCCACACCTTCGCCTGCAACGCATACGACTACGTGCCCGACATCATCACCTCCGCCAAGGGACTCACGAGCGGCTACTCACCGCTGGGAGCCACCGTGATCTCGGACCGGATCTACGAGCCGTTCCGCCACGGTCACACCTCGTTCCTGCACGGCTACACCTTCGGTGGACACCCGGTCTCGGCAGCGGTCGCACTGGAGAACCTCGCGATCTTCGACGAGGAGGGCCTGAACGAGCGCGTCCGCGAGAACTCGCCGCTGTTCCGGGCATCCCTCGAGAAGCTGCTAGACCTGCCGATCGTCGGCGACGTGCGCGGTGACGGCTACTTCTTCGGGATCGAGCTCGTGAAAGACAAGGCGACGCGCGAGACGTTCAACGACGACGAGTCCGAGCGACTCCTGCGCGGATTCCTCTCCGGCGCGCTCTATGACGCGGGCCTGTACTGCCGCGCCGATGACCGCGGCGACCCCGTCATCCAGCTCGCACCGCCGCTCACGATCGGACCTTCGGAGTTCGACGAGCTCGAGCAGATCCTGCGCGACGTTCTCACGCGCGCCGCAAGCCTGCTGTAGCGGATTCGAAAGCTGCGGATTCCGGCCACGTCGGAATCCGCAGCTTTCGTGCGTGAAACCGTCGCGCAGATTACTTGAAACGACAGATTCCTGTATCAAGTTTGTTTCGGGCTGCGGAAAACGGGCTCTTCGGACATTCGGTGGGGGTGAGGCTCGCCGGGTGAGGTTCGGCGGGTAGGGGTCGAGGTCCCCGAGGATCAGTAGCGCCAACTGCTGCT
>NZ_JBFBMQ010000028.1:0-11407 GCF_040687115.1 Microbacterium sp. NPDC076895 | reverse complement strand
GCGGTTGAACTCAACAGCTCCACTTCACAACCGGAGGTCTTCGCCTTTCAACAGGTCAGGGCCGTGTCGCCGAAACAACGTCCCTGGACATCACACCTAGAGATCGCGCCATGTTACTAGTGTGACTCAAGTGTGCTCTCGTGACGAGGAACGCCAGGCCGCAATCTATAGATCCGCATGCAATTGCCAGACGCGATCGCTTGCTTCACGCCAGGAAAAGGCGCGCCCACGGTCGGTCGAGAGCGTTGCGGCGCGGCGGTGGTCATCCTCCGACGCGAGCAGCGACGTGACGGATGCTGCGAGAGCGTCGGCGCCACCTTCAACGATCGCACCACCGTCCCCAACCAGTTCGCCGTGGACGGCCGAGGCCGCGCTGACAACGGGGATCCCGAGCGTGAGCGCCTCAAGCGTGCGCCATCCGTAGGCAGGGGCCGTGCCAGGAGCGACGAGGACGGACGCCGCGGCAAGTGTTGCCGCACAGTCGACTGGGTCCGCCGTAGAGACGACTACTACGTCGCCCATCCCCGCGACGCCCCGGTCGCCGAGCACGACAACTGGCGCCTCGGGGAGCTCGCGACCGAGGGCAGCGAGCACTTCGCCGAGCTCCCCCGCAGAAACTCCTGCGGCGTCGACAACGACCGCCCCCTCAGGCACCCCGATCGTCCGCCGGCGGCCGACAGCGTCTCGAGGCTCGGCGAAACCCGCGGGCGCGGCACCGGCGATCACCCGGATCCGGCCGCGCAGCTTCGTGCGCTCCGTGAGCTCGTCGGCCATGGCGTGGAGCGGCACGATGACGGCATCCGCGTGTCTCTCGGCGCGCTTGAGCATCGCCCGATGCCACGCGACGGATGCCTTCGATGCCCGCTCCGGATGGGTCCAGGGTGTGAGGTCCCAGATCGTGACGACGGTCTGCTCGTGATTGTGGACACGATCGTGGCGCACGAGGGGCGCGAAGAGCGTCGGCGAGTGCAGCATCCCCCCGCCAAGGCCGCTGGGAAGGCCCAGAGAAAGCGCGGTCGAGAGCTCCCGGCGCGGGATAGGGGACGATTCGACCCCGGCGAGGCCTTCGAGTGCCCGGACCTCGGCAAGCACGTCGTCGCCGGCCGCCGGAACAACACCAGAGACCTCACACCCCCGCGGCGCGGCGGCGATCAGGGCACGGGTCAACTCCCGCGATGCCATCGCGAGGTCGGGATCGGTGGGCGCGACCAGCTGGTCGAGAACAACACGCAATGTCGTCGTCACAGAAACGAGCCTCTTCGTAGAGCCGAACGCCTCACGCGGCGGGCGTGGGCGTGGGTGTCGGCGGATGCAGCGCCTGCTGCAGGTAGTCCTGGATGAAGGCGACGTCGTCGGCAGACAATTCCTCGGGGATGATGCCGATGCCACCCACGCCCGACGGGGTGAGCTCGATGCTGGTCACCGGCTGCTCCTTCGACTTGAGCGCAAGCTCGGCGAAGTACGGAACCATCGACTGCGGGATGTCGGTCTGCACGATCGCCGTGCCGGCGTTCAGCACCTCGTTGAACCGATTGAGGACGTTCATCGGAGTGAACTGCGCGAGGATCGCCTCCTGCAACTGGCGTTGGCGCAGCATCCGATCCCAGTCGCTCGTGGTGTAGCGGGAGCGCGCGTACCACTGCGCGGTGTCGCCGTCCATGTGCTGGAGGCCCGGCTCGATCCAACCGGTCGCCCATTCCTCAGCCGGTTGCCCGTCGTACGAGGGCCCGCCGCCCTTCGGCAGCCGCTCCGTCACATCGATGTCGACGCCGCCGAGCGCGTCCACGAGCGCCGCGAACCCGTGCATGTCGATGAAGACGTAGTACGGGATCTCGATCCCGAGCAGGCCCTCGGCGGCATCCTTGGTCGCCTCGATCCCCGGCTGCGAGCCGTTGGCGGCAGCATCCGGATACAACGCATTGCCGTCACGGCAGACTTCGACCTCGGTGCGCAGCTGGTTGATACCGCTCCCCCATCCGCAGACCGGGTCCGAGTGACCGCTGTGGCCATTCGGGTAGAGGTCCTGCATAGGGCCAGGCGCGAACGGAACGTTGACCATGTCGCGCGGGATGCCGGTGATGGTGACAGCGCCGGTGTCGGCGTTGATGGAGGCTACCGAAATGCTGTCGTACCTCATGGAGTCACGGCCCTCACCGCTGTCGGCCCCGAGCAGCAGGATGTTGTAATAGCCGTCCGACGGCGGCACCGAGGGCCCTGACTCGGCGAAGATCGCACCGAACGAATCGCGCACGCCCCCGAGTCGATCGGATGCCCAGACCACGCCGCTACCGGCGAGAACGAGAGCCCCGACACCGACGAGCGCGACAGCGAATCGCGTGATCGACCCGGTGCGTACGAGCCGCACGAGACGCAGGGTATCGATCGTGAGGATGATCCACAGAAGCAGGTAGGCGAACAGAAGCGCCTGCACGCCGAGCAGCACGAACCAGTTCGTCGCGATTGCGACGAACGCCTGCTGCCAGAGCAACAGCGTGACGATGGAGAGCGCGATCAGCGTCCAGCCGAAGAGGGTCGCACCGAGCCCGAAGCGGCCGAGGCGCCGGTTTCCGGCAAGAACCTGCGCCGATCCAGGAATCAGGAAGTTGAGAACCAGCAGCCACCAGGCCCGACGCGTCATCATCGGTCGCGACGCCGTGTTGGGATAGCGAAGCGGACGGTTCTCGATCACCGGCCGCCGCGCGGATTGCTGCGCTCCGACCGTCCGCGGTGGGCTTGCGACGCTCACAGCGCCTCCTTGAGCCGCCGGTTCTTCTCCTCGACGACGCCCTCGAGTTCGCGCGCGTAGTTCTCGATGGCGTCGGCGTGAGCGGGATCGGCGATTCCCAGCATCCGTACCGCCAAGAGGCCAGCATTCCGGGCCCCGCCGATCGAGACTGTCGCGACGGGGATGCCGGCGGGCATCTGCACGATGCTCAACAGCGAGTCCAGGCCGTCGAGGGTGGCCAGAGGCACGGGAACGCCGATCACCGGAAGTGCTGTGACGGAGGCGAGCATGCCGGGCAAGTGCGCGGCGCCGCCAGCTCCCGCGATGATGACACGGATGCCGCGCCCTCGCGCCTCGCGCCCGTAGGCGACGAGCTTGTCGGGCGTTCGGTGGGCCGAGACGACCTCGACCTCGTGGGGCACGCCGAAGTCCGTGAGCGCCTGGGACGCGTCGCTCATGACTCGCCAGTCGGAGTCCGAACCCATGACGACACCGACGAGCGGGGCGGGGGAACTGTGGAGCGCAGCGGTCACGGGACCAGGCTAGGGTGCATGGCTGGGGATTGCCCGGAACGGCACCCCCGAAGGGAGAATCCGTGACCGAGTCCAACACCTCAGCGCCCGGGACCCCGGACATCGATGCTCTGCTGCGCGCCCGCTACGGCGCCGCGGCTCCGGCGCTGGCCGAGCCAGCCCTGCGCGAATCGGCAACGCTGGCTGGGCTCTTACGTCACCACACGGTGCGCAGCTTCACCGACGCGCCAGTGAGCGACGAGGCGATCACCGCGATGGTCGCTGCCGCCCAATCGGCCGCGAGCTCGTCGAACCTGCAGCTGTGGAGCGTCGTCGAGGTGCGGGATGCTGCGACCAGGCGCGCTCTCGTCGACGAGGTGGGCACGAGCACCTTCGTTGCTGACGCTCCCGTCATCCTGCTGTTCATCGCAGACTGGGCCCGAGCCTCGGCGATCGCGGCGGCTCAGGGTGCGACTGACAGCGCTGCTGACTACCTCGAATCCACGCTGGTCGCCTTCGTCGATGCCGCGCTTGCCGCACAGAACGCGGTCATCACAGCCGAGTCGCTCGGGCTCGGCACCTGCTATCTGGGGTCGGTTCGCAACGACCCCGAGCGCGCCGCCGAGCTGATCGGGCTACCCGCCCGAGCGATGGTCGCGTTCGGCCTCGCAGTCGGATATCCCGATCCCGCCGACACCGCGGGGATCAAGCCGCGTCTCGCCCCGAGCGTCGTGCACTCCCGCGAGCGCTACTCCCCGATCACGGATGCCGACGTCGCCGCCTACGACGCCGAGATCGCCGCGTACCACGCGAGCCAGGGACGCCCGACGGGATGGAGCCGAGCCGTCATCCGTCGCGTGAAGGATGCGGCAGGCCTCAACGGCCGCGACCGGATGCGCGCCTGGCTCACCGGGCGCGGCCTGCCCTCGAACTAGGCATCCGTCCCGACACCGCGGTATCGCCTCAATCCTGGAAAAACGCGGCTGTCGCGCGAGCGTCGTAGACGACGTCATCGAGGTCGGCGCCGATGGCGTTCACGTGCCCCACCTTGCGCCCCGGGCGCGGTTCCTTGCCGTAGGTGTGGATGTGGGCGGACGGATGCTGGGCCATTGCCGCCGCGAACCGCTCCGAGAGACCGCCCTCGGTGGGTCCGCCGAGGATATTGATCATCACCGACCACGGCGCAACCGGCGACGTATCCCCCAGCGGGAGGTCGAGAACGGCACGCAGATGCTGTTCGAACTGGCTTGTGACTGCACCGTCCTGGCTCCAGTGGCCGCTGTTGTGCGGCCGCATGGCGAGCTCGTTCACGAGGATGCGGTCATCGGCGGTTTCGAACAGTTCGACCGCGAGCATCCCGGTGACTCCGAGCCCCTCGGCGATCCGCTCGCCGACCTCGGCAGCTGTCGCGGCAAGGCGAGCGCTGGCGCCCGGCGCCGGCGCAAGCACCTCGGCGCACACACCGTCGCGCTGCACGGTTTCGACCACGGGATAGGCCCGAACAGCTCCCGAGGGGGTCCGAGCCACCTGCTGCGCGAGCTCCCGGGTGAACTCGACCAGTTCCTCGACCAGCAGCGCGCCACCGCCGGCATCCTCGGCGAGCGCCGTGAACCAGTCTGCGGCGCCATCCGGTGACGATACGACGCGCACCCCCTTGCCGTCGTACCCGCCTCGAGGCGTCTTCACGACAGCACGACCGCCATGACCCTCGAGGAAGGCGCCGAGTTCATCGGGGCCGGTGACGGCTGCCCAGTCAGGCTGCGGCATCCCCATCTCCTGCAGTCGCGTGCGCATCAGCAGCTTGTCTTGCGCGTACCGCAGGGCGTCGGGGCCGGGGTGTACTGCCACGCCGGCGTCCACCAGCGCGCGCAGGACCGGCTGCGGCACGTGCTCGTGGTCGAAGGTGACGACATCGACATCCCGCGCGAAGGCGAGCACGGTGTCGGCGTCTCGATAGTCACCGACTGCGGATGCCGCGAGAGCTGCCGCCATTCCTTCCTGCTCGGCGAGCACCCGGATCTCGACGCCGAGTTCGACAGCGGGCGCGATCATCATTCGCGCCAACTGTCCGCCGCCGATCACACCGACGCGATAGGTCATAGCAGTCCTCCCGTTCGGATCCATTCTGTCGCGAAGCGGGGGGGTCGCTCGCGTCGGGGCGATGACGGGTCCCGGCGCCTCACGACTCGAGTGGTGCCTGACCGTCGCGGTGGGCGAGGATCTGATTGACCTCGACCTGGTCGATGAGGACTTCGTGGACGAGGGCCACCTGCGGAACCCGCGTCATCCGCATCGGCGCGTCGACACCGTTGGACAGGATGAGCGTGCCACTGCCGGCGAGGCGCTGCAGCGGGCCCCGGCGCATCTGCACTGAGTACCCGCGAACGTGCGCGAGTTCGCGTCTCCGCGTCACGAACAGCCCACTGCGCTCGATGACACGTCGCGTCGTGATCGTGTACACGTGAGCGCGCCACGCGAGAAACGGCAGGAACACGAGCACGAAGATGACCACGGCAGCTGCTGCGAGCAGCATCCAGTTCTCGAAGGGCGCCGGAAGGTTGTCATAGAAATACCCGGCCGCTGCGGCTACTGCGATCAGCGCGAGCGCCGACAGGATCAGCGCGGGCCGGCGACCACGGATCTTGGCGATCAGCAGCTCAGGCGTCGAGACACCGGGCGCGGGAGCCAGCGGCCGCCCGACAGAGGTCGGCGGCGGGGAGTATCCCGACGGACCCGTGCCTGGATGCAGCGACATACCCCCATTGTGGGGGTCTCAGCGGACATGGATGACGTCCCCCGCCGCGACCGGCACTGATTCACCGCCCACCGCTACGACGAGTCGCCCGACATCGTCGAGCCCGGCGGCGGTGCCCTCCAGCACCCGGTCATCGGGCAGCATCACGCGGACGTCGCGCCCGAGGGTCCCGCAGAGCCGCTGAATCTCGGCGCGAACGTTTGCGGCGCCCGCCGCGGACACTGCGGTCTGCAGCATCCGGTCGAGACCCCGGAGGTAATCGGCGAGCAGGCGATCGAGGTCGACGTCTGCTCCGGCGATCGCTAACGAGGTGGCCGTGGGAACGGGAAGCTGCGCGGGCGTCATCCGCGTATTGACCCCCGCGCCGACGACGATGGCATCAGGCTGCCCCGGCACCACCTGCGACAGGATGCCACACACCTTCGCCCCGTCGATGAGCACGTCATTCGGCCACTTCAGCGCCACGCGCGAACTGTCGACTGGAACGTCGGGGGCGAACTGACCCCGAATCGCGAGCGTCATCGCCGCGCCGGCGATCAGCGGAACCCAGCCACGCTGGTCGGATGGCAGATGCGGCACCCGAACGAGCACCGAGATCGCCAGGGCTGCGCCGGCCGGGGCAGTCCACGTGCGATCCAGCCGTCCCCGACCCGACCGCTGGTCGTCAGTCACCAGCACCGAGAGGTGGGGGTAGGCATCCGGCTGCCCGGCCACGCTCGCCAGAAGGTCGGCGTTCGTGGACCCGGTGTGCGCGAGGACATCCAGTCGCCTCGCGATGGTCGCCGTCCGCGGAAAGTCGCCTGCCTGCATCCGTTCACTGTAGGGCCCCGGGAGCCTCCACTGACCCGCCGCTGCCGCCCGGCCGAAGCGGGAAAGGCATAACGGATGCCGCGGCGCGTTGTCGCAGGTCTCCAAGGGGTTCCCGCGACACGCCGATAGTGTGGAGGCGTGACCGACGACAACGACCTGTTCACGACGGCCGGCAAAATCGCCGATCTGCGCGCGCGCTACCAGGAGGCTGTCGTCTCCGCCGAGGAGTCAGCCCGCGAGAAGCAGCACGCGAAGGGCAAGCTCACGGCCCGCGAGCGCATCGAGCTGCTCGTCGATCCCGGCAGCTTCACCGAGCTCGACGAATATGTGCGCCACCGCACGACGGCGTTCGGGATGGACAAATCGCGCCCCTATGGCGACTCCGTCGTCACCGGCACCGGCACGATTCACGGCCGCACGGTAGCGGTCTACGCGCAGGATTTTTCGACCTTCGGCGGCTCGCTCGGCGAGGTGGCGGGCGAGAAGATCATCAAGGTCATGGAGCTCGCCCTCCGCTGCGGGATGCCGATCATCGGCATCCTGGATTCGGGCGGCGCGCGCATCCAGGAGGGTGTGGTCGCCCTCGGAAAATACGGTGAGATCTTCCGACTCAACACGCGCGCGTCGGGTGTCATCCCGCAGATCTCGATCATCATGGGGCCGGCCGCCGGTGGCGCCGTATACTCCCCCGCCCTCACCGACTTCGTCATCATGGTCGACAAGACCAGCCAGATGTTCGTGACCGGCCCCGATGTGATCAAGACCGTCACCGGCGAGGACGTCGGGATGGAAGAACTCGGCGGCGCCTACACCCACAACACCAGGTCAGGGGTCGCGCACTACCTCGCTGAAGACGAAGACGACGCGATCGACTACGTCCGCACGATGCTCGGCTTCCTCCCCGACAACAACCTCGCGGAGATCCCCGAGTACGAGAGCCCGTTCGAGTGGGAGACGACGGATGCCGACCGTACCCTCAACGCGATCATCCCTGACTCCGCCAACCAGCCCTACGACATCCGCGACGTCATCGGCCACATCGTCGACGAGGGCGATTTCCTCGAGGTGCAGCCGTTGTTCGCCCCGAACATCGTGATCGGCTTCGGCCGGATCGAGGGACGGACGGTCGGCATCATCGCGAACCAGCCCTCGCAGATGGCGGGCACCCTCAATATCGAGGCCGGCGAGAAGGCTAGCCGCTTCGTGCGCTTCTGCGACGCCTTCTCGATTCCGATCGTGACCCTCGTCGATGTTCCCGGATACCTTCCCGGCACCGACCAGGAGTGGACCGGAGTGATCCGCCGTGGCGCCAAGCTGCTGTACGCATACGCCGAGGCGACAGTGCCGCTTGTCACGGTGATCCTGCGCAAGGCCTATGGCGGTGCGTACATCGTCATGGGCTCCAAGCAGCTCGGCGCGGACGTCAACCTCGCCTGGCCCACCGCCGAGATCGCGGTCATGGGAGGCCAGGGCGCGGTGAACATCCTGTACCGCGGCGAGCTCAAGAGGGCCAGCGAGACCGGCGAGGACGTCGCCGCCGTGCGAACGCGGCTTGCCAACGAGTACACCTACAACGTGGCATCCCCGTTCCTGGCCGCCGAGCGCGGCGAGCTCGACGGGATCATCGAACCGGCCCAGACGCGTGTCTCGATCGCCAAAGCGCTGCGGTCCCTGCGCGGCAAGCGCGCAAGCCTGCCGCCGAAGAAGCACGGCAACATCCCGCTGTAGGACGCGATGAGTACCCGAGAAACAGCTTTCGAAGAACGCGAACTCGCCGTGCCGATCAGCATCGTTCGCGGCGATGCGACTGCCGAAGAGATCGCGGCTGTCGTCGCCGTCGTGGCAGAGCACTACGTCACTGAGCACGCCGAGGCCGTCGCCGACGAGCCCCAGCGCTCGGCGTGGGCGCTCTCGCAGCGGGCGCTGCGGGAGCCGCTGCGGCGCGAATTGGGCTGGAATCGCACGCCCTGTTGAGCGCGAGACGCGAATTGGCCTGGTCCTGGAGCAGGCCAATTTTGTCCCCCAAAATACCTACAGACGAATCGTTGCGACTCGGCAAGACTGGAACAGCTGGAACGCAGTAGCGTTCGGCTGAACCGCCGTCACCTCTCGTGTGACGCGGCCCAGGTTCGGCCACGCGGCCGGTTTTCGGGTAACCGTCCGCACAGGTGGGGGTGGACTATCTGTCCACCCCCACCATCCTTTTTCGGACGTTCACTCCCGAATGTCGGGCTCGGCGGGGACTCGGGTGATCTCGGTCCAGAGGTCGACGGTGTCTTCGTCGCTGAGGCCCCGCCCTGCATCCGAGCGACCTACGACCGTCACTGCCACGCTCTCGTGCGGGGACGTGCGGATGTAGAGCCGGTCCGATCGCGCGGAGCGCAGCGCAGCGACCAGACGTGCGCGGATGCTTGCCAGGCTCTCAGGGTCGATGCCGTCCAGGCCTCCCTCGTCGAGAACGGTGACAGTCGCACCCCGGCGGCGGGCTGACTCAAGTTCGTGGCGGACCGCGTCGTCGAGCAGGCGAGCCCCGCGCAGTTCGTCGCGCAGACTACCCTCGGCAAGCCTCGCCTCGACGCGTTCGTCGGGGGTCAACGCGCCGCCCTGGGCGATCGTGCGCGCAAGCACCGGGCCTGCCACCGACAGCGCCCGCTGTATCTGCACGCGGCGCTCCCGCTGACGCACGGTGTGGGCTGCCTGCCACGCTGATGCTGCGCGCTGCAGTTCCACGAGCTTCGCGGTGTCTTTGGCAGCACGATCGGTGAGCATCACCAGAAGCTGCGCCAACCCCACCCACAGGATCGAGCCGACAAGACCCTTCTCGAGCGCATCGAGGACGCCGAGCCAGAACCATGAGACGGCGGCGAGGAGACCGATGCCCACCCAGGCGAAGATCGGGCGACGCCTCACCATGACGATGACCATCAGAGCGCCGATGCCGCCGAGATACCAGACGACGTAGGGCTCCTCGATCGCCTCCCGCGGCACAGCCAGCGACAGCGCGTTGGGAACGATGATCGTCGTTCCCAACGCCATGAGCGCGGCGGCAAGCGGCATCCGGTCGGATGATGCACGGGGCGCCAATCCGGGTGCGGCCGGCGTCACATCATCGTCTTCGGGGTCGCGGTTGCCCCACAGCAGCGCGACGCCGGTGGTCACGACATAGAGCGCGACGGCAGCGACGAGCACCAGTGGCTCGGTGAACGGGCCGGTCCACCACAGCCCGCGGACGGCGAGGTAGGCCGTGAACGCGAAGGCCAAACCGATGAGCAGGCGACGGACACTGATCATGCTCGGGCCCCCTGCCACGTGAGGCGCACGAGCGTCCCGTTCGAGTCGGACGTGATGTGCACGGTGCCGCCGACGGCTGCCACCCGAGCAATGATCGACCCGCGTATTCCGAGGCGATCATCCGGAACGGTGTCGAGATCGAACCCGTCGCCGAGGTCTTGCACCTCGAGGTGCAGTCGCTGGGTATCAGGCTCCTGACGAGCGCAGACTGTCAAGCCGATACCGCCAGCGTGCTCGATCGAATTGGCAATCGCCTGCATAGCAGCGAGGATCAGCGCGTTCGCGACCCGGCCAGGGATCTCGGGCGCATCGTGGCCGTATGCGCGTTCCACGACAAGATCAACACCGAGCCCGCGCGCACCACTTTCCACTTCTTCAACGAGCGTCCCGAAGGGTCGTGGCGAATCGCTGCCGAGACCGGCATCGGTTTCCGCGTTCGCGAGGCGAGTCAAGGCCTCCTGGGCCATCGCGACGGCAAGGCCTTGCTCTCGGGGGGTTTGCGCACGCTCAGAGGCGATGAGTGCCGCGAGGACGCTGTCGTGCATGAGGGCGGCGACAGCGACGCGCTCGCTCTCGGCAGCTTCCGTAACCGCTGCGGCGGTATATGTCTCCACCGCAGTGCGGCGGGACTCATCGACATTGTCGGCGATCGAGCGAAACATCCACCCCAGGGTCACAAAGACCCCGCCCAGGATGATGGCGAACGAGACATCCAGCAGCGTCGGCCACCAGAAATCGACAGCGAATCCAGCCTGGGCCAAGCGGGTGATCCCGAAGAGCACGGGCACGAAGATCGTCCATGCCATCTGCCACATCAACGGCAGGAACATGATGGAGGACGCTGTGACAACGCTGACCAGGAACCACGTCCACGGTGGATCAGACGGCGGGATGTCCTGCCCCGCCACGACGAAGGGCCAGACGACGAGCGTCACGACGAAGACGGCGCAGAAGGCTATGGCGGCGGGTGCGATGCTGCGACCCACGACATAGGTGACGAGCAGGGCCGTCAGCGACCCGAAGTTCGCGACCATGAAGGCAACGTGCCACGCTTCGGGCTCCTGGACCGAGCCCAGTGCCGCCACGAAGGCCTGCGCACCGAGGGCGAGTGATCCGACAGCCAAGACGATGCTGATCATCCGCTCGATCCGCCGCCGGGTGAACGAGCCGAGCCCCGCCGTCGGATCGTGGGCAAGGGGGATCTGCGCCCACGCGGCAGCTAGGGCGTGTCTGATAATTGTTTGGTCCACGCGATTGCGGCGTGGATGAGGACCGCGGCGCGGTAGACGATGGCGTGTTTGTCGTAGCGAGTGG
>NZ_JBFBMQ010000027.1:0-12934 GCF_040687115.1 Microbacterium sp. NPDC076895 | reverse complement strand
CCATCGCCTTCTTTTTTTTTTTGCCCACCCGGGCCCCCGCGTGCTTTGGCCCCCCCCCCCCCCCTACCCCGCGGCGGCCCCCCCCACCCCCCGGGGGCGCCGCGACGGCCTCACTGTTTTCAGCCCACGAGCCGCGGTTACTGCGAGCGCAATGACGTGGCGTAGACGGCAGCCTGGGTGCGCCGCTCCATGCCGAGTTTGCGCAGCAGCCCGGTCACGTAGTTCTTGACCGTCTTTTCCATGAGGTCGAGGCGCTCCCCGATCTGACGGTTGGTGAGCCCCTCGGCGATGAGTTCGAGCACCTGACGTTCGCGGTCGGTCAGGTCGACACCGGGAGTGCTCGATCGGGTCTCTCGCGCCTGTTCGCGAACGCGCGTCGCGGCAGCCGACGAGAGCAGGTTCTTGCCGGCGGCGACAGCACGGATGCCGTCAAGAAGACCGTTGGCCTTGATGTCTTTCAGGACGTAGCCGGCAGCGCCAGCCAGCACCGCCGAGTAGGCGGCTTCGTCATCGTCGTAGGCGGTGAGGATGAGGCACGTGACGCTCGGATGCTGAGAGCGGATCTCGCGGCACACGTCGATGCCGCTCCCGTCGGGAAGCCGCATATCGAGCACGGCGACGTCGGGCATGGTGGCCGCAATGCGGCCGAGCGCCTGCCGGGCGGTGGATGCTTCGCCGATCACTTCCATGTCGCGTTCGGCGTCGATGAGGTCAACGACACCACGACGGACGATTTCGTGGTCATCGAGCACGAAGACACGGATCATGTGGTCTCTCCCTGGGCCAAAGGCACCGCCCACCGCAGGCGGGTGCCGCCGCCGTCGCGTCCGGTGAGAGCGAACTCCCCGTTCCAGCGCGCGGCGCGATCCTCAAGGTTACCCACCCCGCTGCGGCGTGTCGGCGACTCCGGCACGCCGACACCGTCATCGAGGATCTCAACGACCAACATCTCGTCGGCGATCCCGACCCGCACCGACGTCTCTGTCGCTTTGGCGTGACGGGCGACGTTGCTGACACCTTCGCGAACGACGGCGACGACGTCTTCGGCGACATCCGGCGGGGTGCGCAGATCCAGCGGACCCTGGAAGACGAGCCGCGGAGATTCCGAGAACGACGGTGCGACTTCGCTGATGACGTCCACGATGCGGTGCCTCACCGATCCGGATGCCGCGCGGGTTTGGCGGAGGGCGAAAATGACGGTGCGGATCTCGGTGATCGCGGCATCCAGCGCGTCGACCTGTTCCAGCAGCTCGGTTCGCGCTGCCGCGTCGCCGACTCGGCCGGCAACGGCCTGCAGCGAGAGCCCGGCGCCGAACAAGCGCTGGATGACGTGGTCGTGCAGGTCGCGGGCGATGCGACCCCGCTCGTCCATGAGCGCGAGCGCCTGCCGATCGGACCTGCCGCGCGCGAGCTCGAGCGCGATCGTGGCCTGGGCGGCGAGATCGGCGGCGAGGTCGACATCCTTGTCGGTGAACCGGGGGGCACCGACGGGACGTCCGACGGTGAGCACCATCGGAGCGCCGTCTGCGCCGAGCATCGGCACGACCACCGTCGGACCCCACGCGACGAGTTCGTCGCCGAGTTCGACCGTGTCACCGCTGGCCTGCAACGGCTGCCAACTGTCGAAGACGCGCCCTGAGAGGGTGCCCGCTTGGGCATGAACGGATCCGGTGAGTTCGTCGGCGTGCTCGCCACGCGCGACCTCGACGCACATCATGGTGTCGCTGATCGACGAGATCACCACGACGGTGGCGGCATCCGTGAGTTGAAGGACCTTGTCGGCGAGAAGCTGCAGCGGCCTGCCGGTCTCGTCCGAGAACATGGCGGCGCTCATCTCGGCCGCAGCTGCCGCCCACCGCTCGCGGCGCACCGAGTCTTCGTACAGGCGCGCGTTGTCGATCGCGATGCCCGCGGTGGCAGCGAGCGCCTCGAGAAGTTCGGTGTCTTCTTCGGTGAACGCGCCGTCGGGGTGCTCGGTGAGATAGAGGTTGCCGAAGACCTCACCGCGGATGCGGATGGGCACCCCCACAAAGCTGTCCATTCGCGGGTGGTTCCGCGGAAAGCCGACCGAGCGGGGGTCGTGTCCGATGTGCTCGAGCCGGATCGGGTGGGGATCGTGGATAAGGGCTCCGAGCACGCCACGGCCGCGCGGCGGCGGGCCGATAGCCTCGGCCGTCTCGGGGTTCAGGCCCACGTGGATGAACTCTTCGAGCATCCCGTCAGGGCCGATCACGCCCAGGGCTCCGTACTTCGCGCCGACGAGTTCGACGGCCGATTCGACGATGCGGCGCAGCACCGCCGACAGTTCCAGTTGGCTCACGACAGCGGCGTTCGCCGTCAGGAGACTGCGAAGCCGTGCCTCGATATCAGCCATCCGGTGCCCCGTTCTCGTCCCTCGGCTCTCTCGCGAGGATCCTATCGCGGGACCTTCGACCCTGTGCGGGGATCTTCGCGGGACGGATGCTGGGAGAGACAGGAGGGGCAGACGGATGCGAAACACACTCCACGACTCGCACGTGGGCCTGTCGGAAGGCAGTTCATTGAGCGCCCCGGCCGGCGATGCGATCTGGCGGGTATCGCCGTACGATCGGCTGGTCGTCGGGGTCGACGGGTCTGGTCCGAGCACCGGTGCACTGGCCTGGGCTATTGGATACGCGGCCGATCACGGCACCGAGCTCCTGCTCGTCCACGTCGTGGACGACACGTGGGGCGTCGCCGGGGCTGACTACATGGCTGATGCGCAACGGCGCGGCATCCATGTGCTGGATGCTTCGCGTCGCCGCGCGGTGGACGCGGGTGTCGCTCACGTGCAGACCGAACTCGTGCACGGCCGCGCGCCCAGCGTGCTGTCGGGTGCTGCTCGCCCGCACGACCTTCTTGTCGTGGGCTCGCATCGCACGGGTTTCCTGCGCGGGCGCGCGTTCGGTGCGGCATCCGTGTACGTCGTCGCTGCGGCACGCTCGGCGGTCCTGGTCGTCCCCAACCTGCCGTTCGAGGGTCGACACGGTGTCGTGGTCGGGGTCAGCGGCTCGCCGGCGTCGGATGCCGCGCTGATGCAGGCAGCTCGCGAAGCGGCGCGCACCGACCAGCAGCTCGTGCTCATCCACGCGCGCCCGCCGGTTCCGCACGAGGAGTCCTCGAGCAACGGCGAATACCGTGCGTCAGCGGCTCGGGACGTGGTCGCTCGCGCGAGTGCACACGCCCTCATCGACATCCCGCACCTGGACCTGAGTTCCCGCGTCGTCGCCGACAATGTCGCACCGGCGCTGCTGACGGCATCCACCGACGCCGCCATGCTCGTGATCGGACGCGGCCAGAGCGAAGAGCCCCCGAACATCTCGACCGTGGTGCACGACGTGCTCATGAACCTGAACGCACCGGTGCTGATCGTTCCCTGACGACACGAGCACCCCGTCCCCGGCTCTAGAGTCGGAGGGTGGATTCGGTGCTGTGGTACATCGTGCCCCTGGGCATTGCGGCGGCGTTGAGCGTCTTCCCGATCCTCGCGGTCGTGCTACTTCTGCTCTCGCCGAACCCCATCCCTGCGGGTGTCGGCTATCTCGCCGGGTGGTCGGCTGGCGTGCTCGTGCTCGTGACCCTGTTCGCGCTCGGGGCGCGCCTGATTCCACCATCGACGACAGAGCGGATGCCACCCTGGGCGCACGTGGTCGAGCTTGCGATCGGCGTGCTTCTGGTGGTCGGCGGGATCTGGCGCACGGTCGTCGATCGTCGACGCCCTGAGCCTGCCACTGCGCCTTCGTGGACGAAGGCGATGGACAATGTCGGCCCGCGCCGCGCCTTCGCGTTCGGTCTCGCCATGAACGTGCGGCCCCAGAACCTCGCGATCGCGTTGGCAGCGGGCCTTGCCATCGGTTCAGCATCCCTGAGCGTTGTCGGAAGCAGCCTGACGGTGCTCATCTTCACGGCAGTTGCGGTCTCGACGGTTGCGGCGCTGGTCTTGGCGTATGTATTCGGAAGCCACTCGGTGCGGCCGCGGCTCGAGCGCTTCAGCGACTGGCTCGTCGCGAATTCCTCGCTCGTGCTCAGTCTCTCGGTGGTGCTGATCGGCGCGCTGCTGGTGATCATCGGCACCGCCAATCTGCTCTGAGGCGCCGCGCACGCCTGCATGAGTCTTCTCCTCGTGAAACGGCGCGACTCGTCTATCCGGCGAGTGTCAGCCGCTGCTCGTAGACTGAAGAAGACGGACGGAGCCGACATGAAGACGACGGAAGTGCGGGCGAGCAACGTCGAAGCGGCAGTACACAGCGCCAAGATCGAGGGCCTACAGATCACGAGCGCGACGCTCACCGACGCCGACGCGTACGTTGCCGGGACAATCGATTCGGCGGAGCTCGTCAACCGCGTACGAACCCGGTATGGACTTTCCTGAAACCGTCGACCCGTACCTTATTCCCGGCACGAACGTCCTGAGGAACCGTCTCGGACTAACGTCGGCGGAGGCCTTGAGCGCTGCAGAAGCGGATCTTTCCTTCGCGCGAGCGCTTCAGCTCCTCGAGGAGCCGGTTGCGCCCACAAACGATCTGCAGGAACTGCAAGCGATCCACCTCCACCTCTTCCAGGACGTCTACGACTGGGCAGGGCAACTACGGACGATTGATTTGCGCAAGTACGTGCCGGGTGCAGACTTTTCGACAAGATCGTCACCGAACCAGGCACGGCACCGCCCCATCTGTGGTCAGCCGAAGAGATCCAGCGCTTGTCGATTCGGCCGCACGACGAGTAGGCGAAGTCCGCCCTCTCGGGCACGCCGAAGCCCCGCCGGGAAACGCGACCCGGCGGGGCTTCGGTGATTTCGTACTACGCGCCGCGCTTGGCAAGCGGGGCTGCGGGGGCCTCTGCCGGGGTTTCTCCCGCAACCGCAACCTCACCGCGGTGGGCACGGACCTCGTCGAACGAGGTTCCGTAGTACGCCGCCTCCATGAGGGTTTTCATGTCGGCAAGCATGGGCATCCGGGGGTTAGCCGGAGCGCACTGGTCTTCGTAAGCGGCCATCGCGAGCTCGTCGAGGCGGCCGATGAAGGCTTCCTCTGCGACACCCTGCGCCTGGAAGGAGCGCTCGATGCCGACAAGGTCACGCAGCTTCTCCACGGCCCGGGCGTAGGACTCGACACCCTCTTCGGGGGTCGTGGCCTTCAGGCCCAGGTGCTGAGCGATCTGCTGGAACCGTTCGGGAGCGATGTAGCGCTCGTACTTGGGCCAGCTGGTCAGCTTCGTGGGGATGCGTCCGTTGTAACGGATGACGTGGGGCAGGTAGATCGCGTTGGTGCGTCCGTGGATCAGGTGGAACTTCGATCCGGTGACGTGAGCCATCGCGTGCACGATCCCGAGGAACGCGTTGCCGAAGGCCATACCCGCGATGGATGCCGCGTTGTGCATCTTCTCGCGCGCCTGGATGTCGGCGGGGTCCGTGCTGCCCGGGCGTGCCTTCGCGCTGCGTTCGATGTTCTCGAAGATCAGCTTGATGGCGTGCAGCGCCAGGCCGTCGGTGTAGTCGTTCGCGTAGACCGACACGTACGCCTCCGTCGCGTGCGTGAGGGCGTCGAATCCGGCATCCGCCACGACCTTGGCCGGCAGAGCCGACGTGAGGACCGGGTCGATGATCGCGACCGACGGGGTCAGCGCGTAGTCGGCGAGCGGGTACTTCATGCCCGTCTCGTCATCCGTGATGACCGCGAACGGCGTCATCTCAGATCCCGTGCCCGAGGTGGTCGGGACGCAGACGAGCTGGGCCTTCTTGCCGAGGTCGGGGAACTTGAATGCACGCTTGCGCACGTCGAAGAACTTTTCGCGCATGTCGGAGAACTGCACGTCGGGGTTCTCGTAGAGCAGCCACATGACCTTGGCGGCATCCATCGGGGAACCGCCACCGAGCGCGATGATCGTGTCGGGGTTGAACTCCCGCATCTCGGCAGCACCCGCGACGACGCTCGAGAGCTTCGGCTCGGGCTGTACGCGGTCGATGATCTGCAGGTGCACGCGGTTGCGGCGACGGTTCAGCACATCGATGACCTTGTCGACGAAACCGAGGTTGGTCATCGTCGGGTCGGTGACGATCGTGACCCGCTCGACGTTCTTCATGTCGATGAGGTAGCGGATCGCGTTGGGCTCGAAGTAGGTCTTGGCCGGAACCTTGAACCACTGAAGGTTGTTGTTGCGCCGACCGACGCGCTTGACGTTCACGAGGTTCACCGCCGAGACGTTGTTGGAGACGGAGTTGCGTCCGTAGGAACCGCAGCCGAGGGTCAGGGACGGCATGAACGCGTTGTAGATGTCTCCGATGCCACCGAGGGCAGAGGGGGCGTTCTCGATGATGCGGACGGCGCGGACGCGCTTGGCGAACTCGTCGATGACGCTCTGGTCGTTGCTGTGGATCGCACCGGAGTGGCCGAGGCCGTCGAAGTTGACCATCTGCTCAGAGAGCGAGATGCCTTCTTCGGCGTTCTTGGCGCGCAGCACGGCCAGCACGGGGGCGAGCTTTTCGCGCGTCAGCGGCTCCTGGGGTCCGACGACGGCGCACTCGGCGAGGATCACCGAGGTGTCTTCGGGAACCGTGAAGCCGGCCTGCTCGGCGATCCACACCGGGGACTGTCCGACGACCTTCGCGTTGAGCTTGGCCTCGCCGCAGTTCTTGGCGTTCGCGTGGACACCGAAGATGAACTCTTCGAGCTTGCGCTTCTCGTCGGCGTTGACCATATAGGCGTGCAGGCGGCTGAACTCCGCCAGCGCCTCTGTCGCGATCGGCTCGTCGAGGATGACTGCCTGCTCGGAGGCGCACACCATGCCGTTGTCGAACGCCTTGGACAGCACGACGTCGTTGACGGCGCGGCCGACCTTTGCGGAACGTTCGATGAAGGCGGGGACGTTTCCGGCGCCGACACCCAGGGCGGGCTTGCCGCAGGAGTAGGCCGCACGAACCATCGCGTTGCCACCGGTCGCGAGGATCAGCGCGACACCGGGGTGGTTCATGAGCTCGCCGGATGCCTCGAGGGAGGGCTCCGCGATCCACTGGATGCAGTTCTTCGGCGCACCGGCCGCGACCGCGGCATCCCGAACGATCTTGGCTGCCGCGACCGAGCAGTTCTGAGCTGACGGGTGGAAGGCGAAGACGATGGGGTTGCGGGTCTTCAGCGCGATGAGGGACTTGAAGATCGCGGTGGAGGTCGGGTTGGTCACCGGGGTGATGCCCGCGACAACGCCGACGGGGTCGGCGATCTCGGTGATGCCGGTGATCTCGTCGTGGCTGATGACACCGACGGTGCGCTGCTTGATGATCGAGTGCGTGACGTGCTCGCACGCGAACATGTTCTTCACGGCCTTGTCTTCGAACAGGCCGCGGCCGGTCTCTTCGACGGCCATGACAGCGAGCTCGCCGTGGTGGTGGAGAGCGGCGACCGATGCCTTGCGCACGATGTGGTCGATCTGCTCCTGCGTGAACGACGCGTACTCGGCCAGAGCATCTTGTGCTCGTGCCACGAGTGCATCGATTGCGGTGGACATCGGATCCTCCTACCTGGTGTGGACCCGGTGTCCACGCCTTCGTCCTGACACCATCGTGGCACTGTGGTCAGACCACATATAGGGACCATGGTCCCCGTAGCGACACGTCGGTTCGCCGGCCTCGCGAATCGATAGTGTCGAGCCATGGGTGTGCACGACGACGGGACTGAGGCGAGTGTCGACCGATTGGTCCGCGAATACCTCGCGAGCCTGGAGGCCGCGGATGCCGATCGAGTGATCGCGCTCTTTGCTCCCGGCGGGATCGTCGAGTCTCCCCTATACGGCACGATGCCTGCCGCGGAGTTCTACCCCGCACTGTTTGCCGACACGGCTAGCTCGCGGCTGACGCTGCGAACCACGATGACCGGATCGACCGAAGGTCGCGCCGTCGTCAGTTTCTGGTTCGATTTCGACTGGACACTCTCGACCGGGGAGCCCGCACCCTTCACCGTGGTCGACGTCGCCGAACTCGACGAGCACGGCCTGATCGAGCGCCTGCACATCGTCTATGACACCCATCCGATCCGGGATGCCTTCAATAACGCTCACGACGGCGAGAACTGAGGTCAGGGCAACAGGTCGAGCATCTGGGGTCGAGCCTTCATCGCATGGATGGCGAGCTCATTGCCGCTATCGAAGACGAGGACGACCGTCTCGAGCAGTCTGCCCTGCGTGTCGAACCCGAGCCTTAGCTGGCGAGCAGGAGAGTCGTCGTCGAGGTCTTCGATCCACAGCGGCCAGGAAGCTGCTAGTCGAATATCTTCGGGCGCGATCCCGTGCCTGAGCGCAGCGTCGTGAATCTTCACGCGGCGTATGCGGCGATCGCTTCGCGGATCAGTTCCGATCGCGACTTGTTCTCACGGGCGGCGCGAGCGTCGAGCGCGGCGAGCTCATCGGCGGTTAGCCGGAGAGCAACCACCTGCGCGGGTTCTGCTCCGCGACCGGGACGTCCGCGGCCCCGGCGCTTGAGTGCGCCTACGTCGTAACCCGCGTCAGCCTCCGCCGCCCAGGCAGCAATCTGCTCCTCCGTGACGGGTGCGCCGTTGATGGTCTCGCCGCTACTCATGGTCGTATCGTAATACGAAAACCCGGCTTCGTGACGGAAGTCCCGGTGTGAGTCCAGAATTCCAAACTCAGTGGAGCGTCTCCCCCTGTTCGAGCATCCGGACGTACTCGGCGACGCGGGCGGCGCGTGACTCGGGGCGCTTGAGGTTGCTGATGCGGAACGACATCGCGAAGCGGTTCTGTGCAGACTGGGCGGCGAACGCGGCGGCGAGTTTGGGATCGGCATCCAGCGCCGCCTGCAACTCGGCAGGGATGTCGCCATCGCTCTGACGGTAGGCAGCATCCCACCGACCGTCAGCCTTCGCACGGTCGATCTCGAGCTGGCCGGCGGGCCTCATCCGGCCTTCGTCGATCAGGCGGGTGACGTGCGCGATGTTGACCTTCGACCAGAGGCTGCGCGGCCGACGCGGGGTGAAGGCCTGGAGAAAGTAGTCGGCATCCAGTGACTGCTTCTGTCCGTCGATCCAGCCGAAGCACAGCGCGACATCCAGTGCCTCGGCATAGGTGATGCCCGGCTTGCGCGTGGCCGTCTTGCGCAGGCGCAGTCGTACGCCGTCGGGGCTGGGGTCGGCATCCAGCCACTGCTCCCACTCCTCGACGGAGTCGACGTGCAGCACGGGCTTGTCGTTGTGGGCGACCATCCTCGAAAGCTACCCCCTCGCACCGACACCGCCCGGCGTGGTGGACTGTGCGCACCGCCGCGACGAGGAGGATGCATGCCCGCACGCTTCGTGTATTGGATGAACGTCTCGCTCGACCTGTTCATCGAGCACGCGCACGACGAGCAGGGCGGCGGCGACTGGATGAGCATCGGCGACGAACTGCACGAGGAGTTCAACGCGCGCGCCGAGGCGCTCACGATGATGGTGCAGGGCCGCAAGGTCTTCGAGACGATGGAGAACTTCTGGCCCGCAGCGCGCGAGAACACCGAGTTCCCGCAGGTGTACAGGGACTACGGCCACATCTGGACCGACAAGCCGAAGATCCTCGTCTCGCGCTCACGCACCGAGGCGCCGTACAACACGACGGTGTTCGGTGGAGATGACGCCATCGAACGGCTCGGTGAATTGCGCGCCAGTTCGAGCGGTGACATCGGTGTAGGCGGGGCGGATGTCGCTGCGCAGCTTCTCGCGGCGGGGATGCTCGATGAGGTGTTGCTCTTCACGCATCCGGTGATCCTCGGTTCGGGACGCCCGCTGTTCGATGAGGTGAGCGCGCCGGTGGGGCTGGAGCTGCTCGAGCAGGCGACCTACGCCGGTGGTGTCACGATGCACCGCTACGTGATTCCGGATGCGTGGCCGCGGCGATAACGTCCTGCTCAGCGTCGGAGTCGCTCGGTAGCCTGATCGCATGGCCTCCTTTGCGGAGCGGGTCGGCAAACGCGCACCCCGCTCGATCACCCAGACCAATGACCTCGACCTCGAGACACGCACCGAGCTCTGGAATGTGTTCGTCGCACTTCGCGACATCTTCGAGGAGGCCGGTCGTCGATCGAACTGGGACAACAAGACCGCCAAGAACTTCCTCACGTCCGTGTGGGCGTGGGAGTTCAAGAGGCCGCGCGACGAGATGGAGAGTCAAGGCCAGGTCTGGAGCCTCATTAAGAGGACGATGCTGGAGGCTGAATGGTTCGACGTGCTCAACCTCATCGAGGAGACAGCCAAATACCTCAAACGATACGCAGAGCGATACACCGACACTGTTCACGAGACCCTCACGGAGGCTTTCAACAACCGCTTTGAACATTTCCTGGTCGGGTATCGGTTCATCGGCCATGAGCTCACTCCCATCGACACCAGCGCGGAAGCTGACGCAATAGGCGGGGCGATCAGCGACGTCGCGTCTATCGCGGGCGCGCGTCACAGCCTCGAGCGGGCTACAGAGCTTCTAGCCGATAGGGAGAAGCCTGATTACCCGAACTCAATCAAGGAGTCCATCTCGGCGGTCGAAGCGGTAGTCAAGAAAGTCACCGGCAAGGGAGAGCTGAGCAAAGGCCTAGCCGAACTAGAAGCGGCAGGCCTCACTATTCACCCTGCCCTTAAGGGTGCGTGGGTGAAGATGTACGGCTGGACCTCTGACGACGATGGGATCCGCCACGGCGGTGTTGACGCGGCTGACGTCGACCAGGCACTCGCAGCGTACATGCTGAAGACCTGTTCGGCATTTGTCTCGTACCTCACTGAGCAGGGCCGAAAGACTGGACTGCTCAGGTAATTTCCAGCAGGAGCGCCCCGCCATTCCGAAACGCTAAGCCGTCGAACGTACTCCTGCGTCGTCCAAGCGACGGACCAGCAGCGACGCGAGCGCCAGGTGGTCGAGGCACTGGTCCAGCGAATCCTCCACGTCGGTGTCGTGCCCACGAGGATTGCGGATCGCCGACTGGGAGCCCGCGAAAATGAACTTGTAGCCCATCTGTTCGTCGATCTCACTCTGATCCGCTCTAGGCGTCAACGCAATCACGCCCGTGTTCTCGTTGAATACATCCATCATCATGGCGTGGCCGAACTTGTGGCTGCCCGAGAGCCGGCGCACTTCTTTGTCCACCCACTTGAACGCTTCGAACGTAGCCTCGGCGAAGTACCCATCATCGAAGAGGCGACGGACCTTGATTGGAAAGTCGGGGTGAATATTCCGCGACTCGAATGGGTGTAGATCTAGCTGCTGTTCGGATTCCACGGGCGTGCGATCGGCCTCTCGCGGCGCGGACGATGCCCGAACTATCCGCTCGAAGCGGTCAAGAGCGCCCGTCAATGAGGTTCTTCCTTATGCTCTTGAATATTGCATCGTAAGTTGACTCGTCTCCACCGGCGGGAAGGTTCACCTCAATCCGAACCGTGAGCCCTACGTCGGCGCCACCACCGCTTCCCCCGCCGACGTTCGACAGCGCCGGTGGTTTCGCTTCGCCCGCCTCGACGCTATGCGTGCTCTTCGCGGCGGGCTTGGCGGCCGAGTTTGGCTTCGGCTTCGCCTTGGTTCCGCCCCCGTTGCCCGAAGCAGAAGGACCGTTTGGTATTGCTGGCGGGTCACCATGCCCCGCCAGCGCGGCAAGCGCTGTGAACGTCGCCGCCTGTCGACTACCGACAGTCTGTGAAGACTTATCGGTTGCACGGAACCAAGGCAGCAGCTCGTCTCGAGTCTTGTCGAGGGCCGCTTCTCCGAAGTCGTCGAATATCGGCTTATAGGCCGAGCGCAGCGTGGTCTCCAGCCCCTGCTGAAACCCATCATCAGTGCCGTAGAAGTAGCCGATGTTGTCATCACGCCTGTTCCCCTCTTCATCTATGAAGCCGAGAAAGCGCAGGACTGCGATCACGTAGGATTCGTTGTTCGGGGCAATCGCAAACTTCTTAAGAGTGCTCGCGTTGACCACAGGGGGAAAGCTCTGACGAAACTGCGCGATCGCCTTGGCGAGAGATCCGCCTGAAGCATAGGGGAAAGAAGTTGCCACGTTCCAGGTCTCCAATCGACTGACGCGCTGACCACTGTGAACCTCATATCACAGATGTCCCCCTCACAGCCGAAGGCGCTCCGGCGTATTGCCAATGAAAGCCACCATGCCAGGTTGGGCAGTGCATTCGTCCTCGCGGACCGTTCCTTCGTCGATCCGGCGCGACCGTCTACTGAGCACTGGGCGCGAGCCGGCTAAGTATGGCGAGCGCGGGCGTCCGTGCCGCCCAGTGTCGCCGCGCTCAACCAGCGCTGAGCAGAACAGGCACGATCAGCGCTCGACATGCGCGCACGAATGCACCCAATAACCCTTGCATCCCAATAACTTGCATGCAAAGCTTCTCGTGTGACCCGACCCAGCGCGACCCTCGAGGATTCCGTGTGTTTTGCGGTGTACTCCGCCGCTCAGGCGACCGTACAGCTCTACCGCGATCTGCTCACACCGTGGGGCGTGACGTATCAGCAGCTGCTCGTGCTCGGCATCCTGTGGCGTGACGAATCGACCAGCCCGGGGCGCATCGCCGCCGAACTCCACCTCGACGCCAGCACGATCACCGGCATCCTGAACCGGCTCGAGACCGCGGGACTCATCGAGCGCACACGCCCGGCCAGCGATCGTCGGGCCGTCGCGGTGACGGCGACCGAGGCATCCGCCGAGCTGCGGACATCCGTGCACCGCGTGCTCGGCTGCGTCGCCGACGCCATGAACCTCGATCCGGATGCCGCCCGCAGCCTGATCGGCACCCTGCACGATCTGCGCGACAACATGGCCAGCGCCGACCGCCCCTCGCTTCGCTCTGCCTGACCTCTCCCCCGAAAGGAATCTCAATTGGCTTGTCAAGCGGCGATGGGCGTGGTGGGTGGTGATTCCTGATGGAAGGTTGTGCCGTCGCGCAGGAGTGCCCAG
>NZ_JBFBMQ010000026.1:0-13480 GCF_040687115.1 Microbacterium sp. NPDC076895 | reverse complement strand
CCCGCGGCTTCCGCAACCGCGACAACTACCGGCTCCGCATGCTCCTCGCCGCCGGCGGACTCACCCCATGACCCCCACCGAATGTCCGAAGAGCCTGGAAACCGATCAGGCATGATCGAACCGTGGCCAGTCGATTCATCGTGCGCACCCGCACTACGGCGGCCGCCGAAGACCTCTTCGATGTCTCGCTCGACATCGATGCCCACGTCGCCTCGATGGAGCAATCCGGTGAACGAGCGATCTCGGGCGTCGTCTCAGGCCACATTGATCTCGGTCAAGAGGTCACGTGGCGAGCCCGTCACTTCGGCATCTGGTTCACGATGACCTCGCGAATCACGGCACTCGACCGGCCAACGCGGTTCGTCGACGAACAAGTGCGCGGGCCGTTCCGCTCGTTTCGTCACGAGCACCGTTTCGAAGACGTCAACGGCGTCACGACGATGACCGACACCATCGACGTTGCGTCACCGATACTCGGCATCCTCGCTGAACGCGTCGTGCTCGTTCCTTACCTGCGGCGCCTGATCCGTCTCCGCAACGCGCATCTCCTCGATCGGCTCGGCCTCGGCCCGACGACCGATCCCGGTGCTGCCGCCTGGCAGCCGGGGGAGTCGTTCCCGTACCGCGCGGCCGAGAGCACGACCCTCCTCGGTCGGGGCGGGGAGGTCTGGGAAGCGGTGAGCCGCGAGGTGCTTCGCTGGGGCGTGAAGACGCGCAGCGGATTCCGAGTGCCCGATGCGCACGAGGTGACCCCCGGGGAGCGGCTGCAGGTCACCACGGGGTTTGGGCCGGTTGTGATTCGTGAGCCGGTCGAAGTTCGGAGCGTCATCCGTGAACCCGATCGGGTCGGCTTCTCCTACGCTGCTCTTCCGGGTCATCCGGTTCGTGGTGAGGAGGCGTTCATCGTTCACCGCGAGGGTGAGGATGTCTATCTCAGCATCCGGTCACTGACCGCGCCCGCCAGCCGAGGATTCTGGCGGCTCGCCTACCCCGCGCTGCGGCTACCGCAGCTGTTCGCGCGGCGGCGGTATCGGCGCGCGCTGCGCTGAACGGCGCCTTACCGACCCAGCGCTGTTCGAACGGCTGTCGCGGGATCGAGGTCAATGCGTCGCAGAAGTTGTGCGTTGAGGGCGACGACGACCGTCGACAGCGACATCAGGATCGCGCCGACCGACATCGGTAGGACGAAGCCGATCGGTGCCAGGATGCCGGCGGCCAGTGGAACCGAGATGAGGTTGTAGCCACCCGCCCACCACAGGTTCTGCGTCATCTTCCGGTACGTGCGGCGCGACAGCTCGATCACCGAGAGCACCGACCGCGGGTCGGAGGTCGCGAGGATCACCCCGGCCGAGGCGATCGCGACATCCGTCCCCGCACCGATCGCGATGCCGACATCGGCCTGCGCGAGAGCCGGAGCGTCGTTGACGCCGTCGCCGACCATGGCGACGCGCTTGCCCTCGCGCTGAAGCTCCCGCACGGCGTCGGCCTTGTCTTCGGGGCGGACTTCCGCGAAGACGCGGTCGATCCCGAGCTCGTCGCCGACGGTGGTGGCAACGCTGCGCGCATCCCCGGTTATCATGACCACGCCGATCCCCAGTGCATGGAGCGCGTCGACGGCCTCGCGGGACTCCGGCCGTACGCGATCGGACAACGCCAGCCCGCCGATCACCTCACCATCGCGGGCGACATGAAGGATGATGGCGCCCTCGTCTCGCCAGGATGCCGCGGCGCTGATCTCGTCCGCGCCCAGTTGCTCCAGCATCCGTGGCCCGCCGACTCTGATCTCGTGCCCGTCGACGGTGGCGGTGACGCCAACGGCGGGGGAGGACGAGAAGCCGGTCGCCTGAGGAACACGGATGCCGCGCTCGGTCGCCGCGCGCACGATCGCCGCGGCCAGCGGATGCTCGCTCGCGTTCTCGGCGGCGGCGGCGAGGGCAAGCACGTCATCCTCGCTCCAGGCTCCCGAGGCCTCCACCGCCGTGACAGCAGGGGCGCCTTCAGTAAGCGTGCCGGTCTTGTCGAACAGCACAGCGTCTACGGTGCGCATGCTCTCCAGCGCCAGCCGATCCTTCACGAGTACGCCCGCCCGCGCCGCGCGCTCGGTCGCAATCGAGACGACAAGCGGAATAGCCAGGCCCAGCGCGTGCGGGCAGGCAATCACCAACACGGTGATCGAGCGGATGACGGCGGAGTCGGGGTCGCCGATCAGGGTCCAGACGATGGCCGTGATGACGGCAGAGCCGAGCGCGAACCAGAACAGCAGCGCGGCGGCGCGGTCGGCGAGGCGCTGCGCGCGGGACGAGGAGTTCTGCGCCTCGGTCACGAGGCGCTGGATGCCGGCGAGCGCCGTGTCGTCTCCGGTCGCGGTGACCTCGACCCGCAGGCCCGAGTCGACCGCGACCGTCCCCGCGGTCACGGTGTCGCCGACGCCACGCGAGACGGGGCGGGACTCGCCGGTGACCATCGACTCGTCCATGTCGGCGCGCCCATCGATGACCTTGCCGTCTGCCGGAACACTCGACCCGGGACGTACCAGGACGACATCGCCTATGCGCAGATCCGCGGGGGAGACCGTGACGATCTGGTCGCCGTCCACGCGCTCGGCCTCATCGGGGAGGAGCGCGGCTAGTGAGTCGAGTGCTGACGTGGTCTGCGAAAGTGAGCGCATCTCGATCCAGTGACCGAGCAACATGATCACGATGAGGAGCGCCAGCTCCCACCAGAACTCGAGGGCATGGTCGAGGATGCCGAGCGTTGCGCCCCAGGAGGCGAGGAAGGCGACGGTGATCGCCAGTCCGATGAGCAGCATCATTCCCGGCGCGCGCGAGCGAAGCTCCGAGATCGCGCCGCTGAGAAATGGCCAGCCGCCCCAGGCGTACATGACGGTGCCGAGGACAGGTGCAATGACGAGCGCCCAGCCGGGGACCGTGTAGCCCAGGATCATCGCGAACATGGGCGACGAGGCGACGACCGGAATCGCGATGACGAGGTTGATCCAGAAAAGTCGGCGGAACTGGCCGACATGATCGCCGTGACCCGCGTGCCCGCCGTGATCAGCGTGCGAACCGTGGCTCGAGTGATTCCGGTGCTCGTGTTCGCCGTGAACCGCGCCCGCCGTGGCGTGGTGGTCGTGCGGATGGCTCATGGTCGTCACTCCCTGCTTCGCTGATGTCGTAACGACTCCAACGAGGATACCCCTGGAGGGTATTCCGTCAAGAGGGTGAGTCGCTTAGTCTCGCGGCTTCCGCGTCATGACGTAGTGGACGACACCGGACGGAGAAGCGGTGGCTTCCACGTCGAACCGTTCTTCCAACCCCTCGAGTCCGTCCCAGAGACGTACTCCGCGACCCAGCAGGATGGGGACGGCAACGACGCGCAGCACATCGACGAGATCGGCTTGCAAGAACTCGCGAACGACGCTGGGCCCGCCCCCGAGCCGCACGTCCTGACCACCGGCGACCTGGGTGGCCAGCGCGAGGGCGTCGACCGGCTGCAGGTCGCGGAAGAGGAATGTCGTCTCTCCCACGGCGAGATCGGCCCGCTCCTGGTGTGTCAGGACCGCGACTGGTGTGTGAAAGGGTGGCTCCTCGCCCCACCACCCGCGCCACGTCTCGTCCTCCCACGGGCCGGTCTGAGGGCCGAACTTGCCGCGACCCATGATCTCAGCGCCGATTCCCTGCCAGCTCGCGGCGGCGAAGGCATCGTCCACTCCCGTGGTGCCGGCGCCTCTCGCCTCGCTTTCGTGTCCCGACGTGGTCACGAATGTCCGGGTAGGGAAGAACCACTCCATGAGGCGCCCGCCGGCATGACCAAACGGCGCCTCGAGAGTCCGCCCTTCGCCGGTGGCGAATCCGTCGAGCGAGACCGCCATATTGTGTACCGGAAGTCGCGTCATGCTCACACGGTACCCGTGGGCGTATCAGGCGAGCAGCGTCCTGAAGATCAGTTCGCGCCGCTGGCGAGATCACATACCGAAAGCGGCGCGCACTCCCTCATTCACGACGACGCCACCCCGCACGTTGAGTCCACGCGCAAGGGCCGGGTCAGCCTCGGATGCCGCATCCCAGCCGTTGTCAGCGATCGTCGCAATATAAGGGAGTGTCGCGTTGCCGAGCGCGCGCGTCGAGGTGTGCGGGGCTGCGCCTGGCATGTTCGCGACGCAGTAGTACAGCGACTGGTGCACCGGGAAGGTGGGGTTGTCATGGGTCGTCGGGTGCGAGCCTTCGAAGCATCCGCCCTGGTCGATCGCGATGTCGACGAGTACGGAGCCGGGCTTCATGGCGGCGACCATCTCGTCGGTCACGAGCTTGGGTGCCGCAGCCCCCGGGATCAGGACCGACCCGATCACGAGGTCGGCGTCGGCCAGCTGTTCGGCGATCTCGTATCGGGTCGAGGCGCGGGTCTGGATGGCGTCGCCGAAGCGCGCCTCCAGGGCGCGGAGCTTGGGTAGCGAGATGTCGATGACCGTGACGTTCGCGCCGAGGCCCAGCGCATTGGCGGTCGCGTGCTCACCAGCGACACCGCCCCCGATCACGACGACCTTGGCCTTGGGGGTGCCGGGCACGCCGCCGAGCAGCATCCCACGTCCACCCGACGGGCTCATCAGAGCCTGCGCGCCGACAGTGATCGAGAGCCGGCCGGCTACCTCGCTCATGGGGGCAAGGAGGGGGAGTGCCTTGTCGATCGTCTGCACGGTCTCGTAGGCGACAGCTGTCGTGCCGGCGTTCATGAGGGCGTCGGTGAGCGGCCGGTCGGCGGCGAGGTGCAGGTAGGTGAAGAGGGTGAGATCTTCGCGCAGCAGCTCGTACTCCGGGGCGATCGGCTCTTTGACCTTGACGACCATCTCGGCGCCGCCCCAGGTTTCTTCGGCGGTGTCGGCAATCTGCGCGCCGGCGGCGCGATACGCGTCATCCGTGAACGCACTACCCAGGCCCGCGCCACGCTGAACCGTCACGGTGTGACCGCGACGTACCAGGGCGTCGACTGCTGCCGGCGTCATGGCGACGCGGTTCTCGTTGTTCTTGATCTCGGTGGGTACGCCGATCCGCATGATCTTCTCCGTTCTTCCTTGAGCGCGGCCACACAGCTCGCCGTCGAACAGAGAATCGCACGATCTTCTGCTCGGAATGTTTCAGATCGAAGAAATCGAGCCATATAGCGGGTTTAGGGTGACATTCTCGCGAAGAAAACTTGGTCGTATGGGTCCCATGGCGAAGAATGTTCGACATGAGTACGGAGCTTGACCCGGTCGACGAACGCATCGTTTCGCTGCTGTCCGCCGACGGTCGGATGACCAACGCGGCGCTCGCCGATGCGATCGGCCTCGCACCATCAACCGTGCACACGCGCGTTCGCGCTCTCGTGGACCGCGGTGTCATCACGGGCTTTCACGCTGCCCTCGACCAGGGTGCTCTCGGGCGCGGGTTGCAGGCCGTGATCGGCGTGACGCTGCGACCCGGCGCGCGCCAGGAGAGCATCCGTGCCTTCACGCAGGAGGTGCGACGCATTCCCGAGGTGATCCAAGTCTTCTTTCTCGGCGGGGCTGACGACTTCCTCGTCCACATCGCGGTCGAAGATTCGTCAGCGGTGCGGCGTTTCGTGGTCGACCATCTCTCCGCTCGCCACAGCGTGGCATCCACCCGCACGAGCCTGATCTTCGAGTACCACCGCAACGCCGTCGCGGCCGACTTCGACTAGACCCCGTCTGTGCGGCGTCGTAAGAAAGCGCCGCGCAATTGGTCCCGCGGCCCCGGGACGACCGATGATGGAAGAACGGCGCATCACAGCATCCGTGCGCCGACCCACATCTGGAGGCCCCGTGTCCCGTCCCTCTGGCGCATCCCGCGCCCGCATCCTCGCCGCCGCTACAGCAGTCGCGGTTTCGGCGCTCGCCCTGGCCGGCTGCTCGAGCTCGAGCGAGCAGACCGAATCTGCCGACGCCGGCTATGTGACGCCCGGAAAGCTCACCATCGCGACCGGGCAGACCGCGTACGAGCCGTACGTCATCAATGATGACCCGGCCTCGGGTGAAGGATTCGAGGCAGCTCTCGCCTACGCGATCGCCGACAAGCTCGGTTTCGCCGCCGATGACGTCGAGTGGGTGCGCACGAGCTTCGAGGCAGCGATCGCCCCCGGTCCCAAGGACTTCGACTTCAACATCCAGCAGTACACGATCACCGACGAACGCAAGCAGGCCGTCGATTTCTCGTCGCCCTACTACTCGGCGGCGCAGGCCGTCGTAGCTCTCGAGGGTGGGCCGGCAGAGGGTGTCACCGACATCGACGGGCTGAAGTCCCTCGTTTTCGGCGCGATGTCTGGCTCGACCAGCGCGCAGACGATCGACGCGGTAGTGCAGCCCGACACGACGACACAGCTGTACTCGTCGAACGAGGATGCCGTCGCAGCACTGAAAGCCGGACAGATCGACGCGTTCGTGATCGATCTTCCGACGGCGTTCCTTGCCACGTCGCAGTACATCGAGAACTCCTTCATCGTCGGTCAACTGCCCCTCGGCGGGATCGCCGACGAGTGGGGTGTCGTTCTGGCGAAGAACTCGCCGCTGACGGCATCCGTGTCGGAAGCGATCGACGAACTGCGAGCCGACGGCACGCTCCAGCAGATCACCGACCAGTGGCTGGATGCCGAGCAGGGCGTTCCGATCCTGCAGTGACCGCGCCCGCCCCTGCCGCAGACGGCCCACCGCCGCCCAGCGCACTCGAGCTCGACCGCCGCGCCTACCGGCGCCGGCGGTCGCAGCGCTCTGTGCTGGTCGCGGTCGCCTCCACGGTGGTGTTCGCGGCCATCGTCTGGCTGACGGTCATCCGGACGCCCGGATGGGCCGCCGTGCAGGAGTCGTTCTTCGACCCGCAGATTGCGATCGAGTCGCTTCCGAAGGTGTGGGACGGGTTCCTGCTGAACCTTCAGGTGCTGGGTCTGTCGGTGATCACGGTGAGCGTGGTGGCGCTGACGGTGGCGGTGCTGCGGACGCTTCGCGGACCGGTGTTCTTCCCGCTCCGTGTGCTGGCCGCCGGCTACACCGACCTGTTTCGGGGATTCCCGTTCATCATCGTGCTCTACCTCGTCGGGTTCGGCATCCCGACGGTCGTGGGTGAGCGCATCGAGCCCGTCATCCTTGCGGTGCTCGCGGTCACTCTCACCTACTCGGCGTACGTCGCTGAAGTCATCCGTGCCGGCATCGAGGCCGTGCATCCGTCGCAGCGCCTTGCCGCCCGTGCCCTCGGTCTCGGCCACCTGCAGACGCTGCGGCGCGTTGTGCTGCCGCAGGCCCTGCGCAAGATGACTCCGCCGCTGATGAACGACTTCATCTCGATGCAGAAGGACGTCGGATTGATCTCGATCCTCGGAGCGGTGGATGCCATCGCCGCGGCCCGCTCGGAGGTCTCGCTCACCTACAACTTCACACCGTATGTCGTCGCGGGCATCCTGTTCGTGTTGCTTGCCATCCCGACGATTCGGGTGGCTGACTGGTACACCGCAAAACTTCAGCGGCGCGAGCAGGCGGGATCGGTCCTATGACCGCCGTGCTGCGGGCCGAAGGCCTCTGGAAGAGCTTCGGCGACCAGCCCGTGCTTCGCGGGGTGTCACTAGAGCTCTCCCGCCACGAGGTCGTGGCGGTGATCGGCGCGAGCGGGTCGGGCAAGTCGACGCTGCTTCGGTGCCTCAACCTGCTCGAGGGCATCGATGATGGCCGCATCCTGCTGGGCGATCAAGACATCTCGGATCCTCGCGTGGATGCCGACCGCGTGCGCTCGCGGCTGGGGACGGTGTTCCAGAGTTACAACCTGTTCCCGCACCTGAGCGTGCTCGACAACGTCACGCTCGCGTCGCGGGTTGTGCGACGGGTGCCACGGCGCGATGCCGAGGAACGAGGGAAGATGCTGCTCGACAGGGTGGGGCTCGGAGCGTTCGCGCACGAGCATCCCGACCGTCTCTCGGGCGGACAGCAGCAGCGGGCGGCGCTGGCGCGAGCTATCGCTACCGACCCCGAGGTGCTGCTGCTCGATGAGATCACCTCGGCGCTCGACCCGGAACTCGTCGGCGAGGTTCTCGGACTTGTGCGCCAGCTAGCCGAGGAGGGTGCGACGATCCTGATGGCCACACACGAGATGGCCTTCGCTCGCGATGTCGCGCATCGTGTGCTGTTCCTCGATGAGGGGCGTGTGCTGGAGGAGGGCCCACCGGCCCAGGTGTTCGGTTCCCCGCGCGAAGCCCGCACGAAGGAGTTTCTCGCTCGCTTTCGTGCCTAGGCCCGCCCTCGGTCGAGGTCAGTGGCGGGCGCCGAGTTCCCGGGGCGGTCTGGCAGACCGTCCCTAACTCCGCAGAATCGCCGCTTGTTCGCATCCGTTTGACCGGATGTTGCGAAGCTCGCGCGAATCTGCGGAGTTGGTGACAGCAGGTCGGGGCGCTCGCGCCTCTACGGCAAGCGCCGTATTCTGAGGCGGATCAGGGGACGAAGGGACGATGGATGACGACCGTCGACGATGCCACTCGAGTCGAGGCGATCGCCACCTACGACCTTCTTGCGTCTCCGCCCCGCTCGGAGCTTCAGGGGCTCGTACGCCTCGCGGCACTGGTGTCCGGAGTGTCGACAGCCGTGATCAACATCATCGACGACCGCTTCCAGCACCAGATCGCCGCGGTCGGCATCGAGCCTGCGGTGTGCGCCCGTGAGGATGCGATGTGCGCAGCAGTGCTCGCCGAGCCCGCCCCCGTCATCATCCAGGATGCTCGTGAGGATGCACGGTTTCGGGACAATCCGTATGTGGATGGCCGCCGTGCCGATCTCCGCTTCTATGCATCAACTCCGCTGGTCACTCCCGACGGTGTGGTCATCGGGCGGCTGTGCGTCTTCGACGAGACCGTCCGAGATCTCGATCCCGAGGCGCAGCGCGCGCTCGAGATCCTCGCCCGGCAGGTGATCGATGTGCTCGAGCTGCGGCGCATCACCCGTGAACTCACTGCGTCCAACGAGATGCTGACCCAGTTCGCGGGGCAGATCAGCCACGATCTTCGCAATCCGCTGACCGCGCTGACCGGATACCTGGAGCTGGCATCCGACAGTCCAGACATCGATTTGGCGCCGCAGGCCGCCCGGTCTCTCGCGCACGCCGAGTCCGCGGCCGACCGGATGGCTGCCATGATCGCCGATCTGCTGGAGTACGCGCGGCGCGGATCGGCGGCGCCGCATCCGCAACCGGTGCAGCTGGATGAGCTGACCGCGGATGTCATCGCGGATCTTCGTGTGCCGATCGCCGAGTCGTCAGCGACGATCGTCGTGGATGCCGATCTTGAGGTCTGGGCTGATCGCACGCTCCTGGGAGTCGTGATCCAGAACATCGTCGCGAACGCGGTGAAGTTCGCGGCAGCAGCTGGCGTTCGGCCGCACGTCGAGGTGACGGGAGCACGGACGTCCTCGGGTTCGCTCATCACCGTCGATGACAACGGGCCGGGGGTGCCTCGCGAGTTGCGCAAGCGTGTCTTCGATCTGATGGATCGCGGCAACGCGGAGGGGGTCGACGGGCTGGGGCTCGGTCTTGCCACCTGTCGCCGCATTCTGCAGGCTCACGGCGGCCGGATCGCGATCGAGGACTCACCACTCGGCGGCGCTCGGGTGCGGATTACCCTGCCGAACTCACCAGACCCGCGCTGAAGCGGCGCCGCGGCCTGGGTGGCGCACAGAGGAGTGGAAACGCTCCCATAAAATGGTCGGCGGCTTCGCCATGACTCCCGATTCCCCTCCTCACACAGTCCCGCGCCGCGACATTCAGGGCCTCCGTGCGCTTGCCGTCCTGGCGGTGGTCGGCGCGCACGCCGTCGGATGGCCGTCCGGGGGCTTTGTGGGTGTCGACATCTTCTTCGTGATCTCGGGCTTTCTTATTACCGGGATGCTGCTCTCCGAGATTCGCCGTCGCGGCAGCGTCTCCCTGGGTGGCTTCTACGCGCGCCGTGCACGCCGCATCCTGCCCGCGGCGCTCGTAACCTTGGGTGCGGTTGTCGGGGCTGCCTTTGCACTGTTCAACACCGTCCGGGCCGATCAGACCCTGGGGGATGCCGTCAGCGCCGCGCTGTTCGTCTCGAACTGGCGCTTCGCTGCCCAGGGCACCGACTACTTCCACGCCGCTGATGCCGTCTCACCTATACAGAACTTCTGGTCGCTGTCGGTGGAAGAGCAGTTTTACCTCGCGTGGCCGGGGCTGCTTGTCATCCTCATGTTGCTCATCCCCGTCGCGGCACGGCGGGGCACTACAGCACGGGTCGTCGTGGGGACTGCCGCGGGAGCGATTGTTGCGGCATCCTTCACGTGGGCCCTCACGCAGACCGAGGCGCAGCCGACCCTCGCATACTTCTCGACCCTGACGCGGGCGTGGGAGCTCGCGGCTGGAGCGCTGCTTGCAGCGGCGGTTCCGGCGCTTGCCCGCATCCCGCGCGCTCTCGGAATCGTGCTGGGATGGGTGGGGCTCGCCGGTGCTGTCGCGTCAGTCCTGATCATCGAACCCACCGCTGCCGGCTTCCCCGCGCCATGGGCAGCACTGCCGGTTGTCGCAACTTGCCTCGTGCTCGCCGGTGGCGTGGCCGGAGATCCTCGGCAGCGACACCTGGTTCCGCTCACCAACCCTGTGAGCGTGTTCGTGGGCGACATGTCTTACTCGCTGTACCTGTGGCACTTCCCTGTCATCGTCTTCGCCGCTGCGCTGCTCCCCGAATCCGATCAGAGAATCTGGATCGTGCTCGGGGGGATTGCCGTGCTGAGCCTTGCTTCGTACTTCATCGTCGAGCAGCCGTTGCGGTACGCGCCGTGGCTGGGGGCTCGGATGCCTGCCTCGTCGGATCGGGCGGCATCCGTGCCGGCGGCGGCGCAGCCGGCGGTGGCGCCGGCGAACACGACGCTGGCGCGTGGCGTTGCCTCGACCAGGCCTGCGGGATGGACACCGGGAACCCGGTACTTTCCCGACAGCCCTCGGCCGATGCCGCCGTCGGCGCTTTCCGCTCCTCCGGCCTTACCCGCTGTCCCGGGCGTCCGGACGGCAGTCCAGCCGCCCGTGCGAGGTTCTGCCGGGTCCGCCGGCGCCGGGTCGGTGAGCGCAGGCGACACCGCACCCGGTCGACTGTGGCGTGAACGATTCGGGACGCAGATCTTCCTGGCAACGGCGGGTCTGCTCGCGGTCGCGCTGGGAACAGCAACGTGGGTTCACGCCACGTCCGGGGCCGGCCCGCTCATTCAGCCGCCGGCATTTGCTGCACCCGCGTCCCCGACGCCTGCAGCTGACCCGACAGCGCAGCTGCAGGCCGAGCTTGCGGCAGCAGTTACGGCGACGGCGTGGCCAGTCCTGCATCCATCTCTCGATGAGGTCATGGCGCAGTCCTCCGGGGCCAACCCGGCGCACGACTGCTTCTCGCCGACCGTGACGCCTGATCCAGCGGCCTGCACGTGGGGGAGCGCCGATGCCGCTACCCACATCTACCTCGTCGGCGACTCCACGGCGATGGCCTACGCTCCGGCGTTCCGGTCACTGGCCGAGAACAGCGGCGGGCTGATCGCGGCGACCACGGTGGGGCTGTACGGATGCCGCTTCACCGATGTCCTCGTGCAGAACGATGGCGATGGCATCATGGCGGCCTGCCCCGAGCGCAAGGACGTCGTTCGGCAGCTGATCGCGGCTGATCAGCCCTCCCTCGTCATCGTCTCGAACGCCTTCACCCTCGGACGCTCGACAGACGGAACGGATCTGTCGGCGCAGGACCTCGCCGCGGCTGCCCAGTCCGAGGCTGCCACCTACGGGATGTCGGGGCGTGTCGTTTACCTGGCACCACCGCCGCAGGGAGTGAACCTCGGAGCTTGTTACTCGCCGGTGTCGTCGCCATCGGCGTGTGCTTCCGCGGTTGATGACACCTGGATTGCGATGTGGGACGCGACGGTTGCTGCAGCGGCGGCATCCGGTGATCACGCCATCGACGCGCTGCCTTTCAGCTGCTGGGAGCAGGTCTGCCCCGCTTTTGCTGGGACGCTTCCGACCAAGTACGACCAAACACACCTGACGGTCCCGTACGCCGAGCACATCGCCCCGTACCTGGCGTGGGCGCTTCAGAGCCAGGGCCTTATCGCCGCAGGATGATCGTCTCGGAAATCATCCGAAGTGCTGATCGAGGGCCGTCATCACGGCATCCGGATAGGCGAGGCCGACGAAATGTCCGGCCTCGGGAAAGCTCACGAGCGTTGCCGAGGGCACCGCTGCCGCCATCCGGGATGCCCAGCTGGGTCGGATGAGCTGGTCTGCATCACCTTGGATCAGCGTGACCGGCACCGTGACATCGGCCAGCGCGAAGCCCCACGGCGCACCGAAGACCCGATATTCGTCGACCGCGCCGTCGATCTGCCCCACTGCCTCGAGCATGCAGGCGGTGTACCACTCGGAGCGGGCGCGAATGATCGCCGCATCGGCAGGCCCCAGCGACTTCTCTGAGAGGCGTTCGACCTGCTCGGGTCTGCGGCGCAGCATCCGCCGCATCACATGGAAGTAGCTGCGGGCTGTCGCGGGGAGGCGCCGCGACAGGGTGATGAGCCGCCGGTCCATGCGGCCCAGCTCGCGGAGAGTGTCGGCGTCGTCGAGCGGCAGCGCGCCAGCGATCACGACGACGCCCCGGATCCTGTCGGGCTGCGCCACAGCAGCCGCTAACGCGTACTGCCCGCCGGCTGACCAGCCCAGCGCGACGGCATCGGCCGCGCCGACGTCGTCGAGAACGGCGCCGACATCCTCTTGTCCCCACGACAGAATCGACCGCTGCGGGTCGCGATCGCTCATTCCGACCCCGGGACGGTCGGGTGAGACGATCCGGATGCCGCGATCGCGGGCGATGTCGTCGTAGGCTGACGAATCCCACCCGCTCACCAGGCCGCCGTGGGCGCTGATGACGGTTCGCGATGAGCTCGTGTCGCCGAATACGCGATAGCCAATCGCACGGCCGCCGACGGTGACCACGCGCGATGAGGACGCAGCGGGTTGAGGCTCCATCGCCGGTTCAGTTGGCGGCGTTATAGGCCTCGAGAACGGATGCCGGAACTCGTCCGCGCTCCGAGACGGAGTACCCGTTCTCCTTGGCCCACGCGCGCACGGCGCTGTAGTCCTGCTGGCCCGAACGCCGGCGCTTGCGTCCCGCCGCCGATGCGCTGTGCGACGCCGAGATTCGGCGTCCGGCCGAGACATACGGCGCCAGCGAATCCCGCAACGCTGCGGCATTCGCGTCGGTGAGATCGATCTCGTATGCGACGCCGTCGAGGGAGAACGTCAATGTTTCTCCTTCGCCGATCTCCAGAACGGTTCCGTCGAGATCATCGACGAGTTGATGAACGATTTTGCGTGCCATATGTGGCTCTTCGGACATTCGGTGGGGGTGAGGCTCGCCGGGTGAGGTTCGGCGGGTAGGGGTCGAGGTCCCCGAGGATCAGTAGCGCCAACTGCTG
>NZ_JBFBMQ010000025.1:0-13931 GCF_040687115.1 Microbacterium sp. NPDC076895 | reverse complement strand
CGAGATCGTAGCGAAGACCCCACCCGGCGACACGGCGCAAGCCATCCTCGACGCCGTCGCCGCGAGCGTCACGCACTAACTTGGCGCGAGTCAGGTCCGGGACGAGGAGGTCGTCGCGGAGCTGCCGCGCGGACGGCGCACGGCCGATGGCGGCGCGGTAGCCGCGGGAGGTGAGGAAGCCCTGCACTGCCGGTCGCAGGACACGGCAGATGAGCTCGACCCCGAAACGATCCCGGTGCTCATTGATGAACCGGATCATCTCGGTCAGGGGCGGTCGAGCTCCTTCGCGAAAAACACGCTCGCGGCCTTGAGGATCTCGTTCGCCTTCCGCAACTCCGAGACCTCCTTCTCCAGCTGCTTGATCCGCGCCGCCGCGTCAGTCGTGACACCGGGCTTGGCACCGGCGTCGACCTCGTAGCGGCGCTGCCACAACCGCAACGTCTCCGGGCTCATCCCCAGCAGACCGGCCACGTGACGGACCGCGCTCATCATGTTCGGGTGCTCCGGCCGCGCCTCGGCGAGCATCCGCAGCGCGCGCTCACGCATCTCCGGCGAGTACTTCCTGTTCATCGAGTTCCATCCTTGCTTGAAAAACGGAACGAAAGTCAGGCCGATTCAAACAGGGCCGGGGAGTGGCCATTCGCGCTGGTTTTTCTGCAACACTTGTCCGTTAATACGGTTCACCGGCGCAAAGAACTGGGGAAACGCGGGCTAAGCCCCGTTCCCCCGTTCGTGATGGAGAGTACATTCGTTCGCCGAGTCTGGACGCGCATGCTCCCTTCGCAATTGACGGAGTCTATGTAGCTGGACGGGTAGCGCTTCTGCTCGACCAGTGATGGCTCAGTCCAACGTCTGCCGGTGGTTTAGGAAGCGAAGTTGGGTCTTGCGTCCACGTTGCCCCCAGACAGGATGTGGAGGGCCGAAATCTAACCGGATGCTACCTGACTGACCTGCTCAAGACGACGACACCACGCGGCCCAAGCTTGAGGTTTCCAGGATCGGTGGCGCCGATGAGCACGGTGCCCTGGACGCTGCTGGCATCCACCATGGCGTCGGTTCGATTGATGATGAAGACGAAGTCTTCGGTGCCGTTTGTCCGCAGGGCCAGTTCGACGGAGCCGGCAAGCTCGGCTGGCAACTCAGGCTCAATGCCCGCATGTTGTACGAAGTGTTTCAGCACCGGTTGCAAGCCGACAGGACCAAGCCGCGTAGCAACGTAGCCGGCCGAGCCGGAGCCAACGGATCGCCGTGTGACTGCGGGCTCGCCTTCGTAGTCTTCGGAGATGAAGCGGTGGATGACATCGACATCCTCCGAGCACGCCGTTATCCGGTCTGCCCACAGCGTTCCGCTGGTGCCTGTGTCGAGTTCGACGCTGGTGTCGTCCGGCAGCGGCCCGAACTCCTCGATCTGGATGCCGAGCAGATCTTTTAGTGCGCCCGGGTAGCCGCCGAGCCAGGCATGGTCGTTCTGGTCGACGATGCCTGAGAAGTAGGTTGTGACCAGGTGTCCCCCGGTCTGGACATATTGCTCAAGCCGCCAGGCCAGCTCCTGCGGCACAATGTGGAGGATCGGCGCCACCACGAGTGAATAGTCCTCGAAGCGAGAGGCCACGGGTACGACGTCGACTCGAATGCCGAGGTCGAGGAACGCGGAGTACCAGTCGAGGACTTCTTGCTTGTAGCGCAGGCGTTCGGAAGGGTGTGAGTCCAGCTCTGATGCCCACCAGGATTCCCAGTCGAAGATGATCGCGGCGCGGGCCTGCTTTCGCGTGCTGCCGACTATGGGGGCGAGGTCCTTTAGAGTGCTGCCCAGGCCTTTAATGGCCTCAAATATCTTGCTGTTACCCCCGGCGTGCGGCACCATGGCGGAGTGGTATTTTTCGGCTCCGGCTTTGGACTGGCGCCACTGGAAGAAGCAAACGGCGTCCGCGCCGTGCGCGACATGTGTGAGGGAGTCCCGCACCAGGGCGCCCGGCTTTTTCGGGAGGTTGATGGGCTGCCAGTTCACGGCTGAGGTGGAGTGCTCCATGAGGAACCAGGGCTTGCCGCCAGCGATATTGCTGGTCAGGTTGGCGGAGAAGGACAACTCATCCAGATCCTGAGGACCGGGGATGACGTAGTGGTCGTTGGAAACGAAGTCGACCTCGGCGGCCCAGTCCGCGTAGTCCATACCCTTTTGATGCTTCATCACCATGAAGTTGGTGGTCACTGGTATGTCCGGAGTTATCCGGTGCAGGATGTCGCGTTCCTCGCACAGGTATTGCTTCAGGGCATCGGAGGAAAACCGCTTGAAGTCCAGTTGCTGGGTGGGGTTGGGATGGGAGGCGGCCTGGCGGGGCGGAAGAATCTGGTTCCAATCGCTGTAGCGCTGTGACCAGAAGTTTGTTCCCCACGAGTGATTGAGCTCGTCGAGCGTACCGTAGCGGGCCTGCAGCCACTCACGGAAGGCGCGGGCGGCGTCGTCGGAGTAGTCATAGATGTTGTGGCAGCCGAGTTCGTTGGAGACGTGCCAGGCGCAGACGGCGGGGTGGTCTTTGTAGCGTTCGGCCATCGCTGCGACGAGTTTGAGTGCGTGTTCGCGAAAGACGGGGCTGGTGGGCCGCCAGTGCTGGCGGGCACCGGGCCAGAGCGTACTGCCGTTTTGCGTGACGGGGAGGATCTCGGGGTGCTCGGTGGCGAGCCAGGGCGGTGGGGAGGCGGTGGCGGTGGCAAGGTCGACGGCTATGCCGTTTGCGTGCAGGAGGTCGATAACCTCGTCGAGCCAGTCGAAGGTCCAGGTGTCCCGCTCGGGCTGGAGGCGTGCCCACGAGAAGATCGCCAGGGAGACTATGTTGACTCCAGCTTCCTGCATGAGTCGTACGTCTTCAGCCCACACTTCCCGTGGCCACTGCTCCGGGTTGTAATCGGCGCCGTACGCGAGGCGGCGCGTTTCTGAACGTTCGGGCCATCGAAGCCAGCGGTATGAAGGGGTCATGAGCTCTCTAGGGAAGAAAACGGTGTGTCAAGGGTGTGGCCATGCCGCCGGAGGGCGATTTTCTCCTCCGGCGGCATGGCCCAGCTGAATTTTTTCGTGTCTTACTTAGTCGGCAATCGTGAAGCCCTGCTGCTTGCCGTAGTTCTTTGAGGCTTCCTCCCAATCTGCGAGGCCCTTGACTAGGGGCAGATCGGAAACATAGGCCTGGCCGACGGTGTCGTTGAAGATGCTGTTGCTGTAAACCTGGAACGGCAGGTAGGTCCAACCTTTATTGACGTTTGCGGCTGATTCAGCAAAGATCTGGTTCGCCTGCTGGCCGCCGAAGTAGTCGAACTTGGCGTTCAGGAAATCCTGTGACTCAAGGGTTTCCGTTGTTGCGGGGAAAGCACCACCGTCGACGCGGGTCTGCACGCCGTCGCCTACGTTCGCGTAGTCAAGGAAGGCGTAGGCGAGGGCCGACTTCTCGCTGGCTGCCAGGATGGCGAGTGAACTGCCGCCGATTTCAGCGCTTGCCTTTCCGCCTTCTTCCCACTGGGGAAGCGGTGCAACGCGCCACTTGCCGGCCCCGTCAGCTACACCTGACTTCAGGTTCGCCGGCATCCAGGCACCAAAGGCCAAGGTGGCGATAGTGCCGTTATTCATGCCCTGGTACCACTCGTCACTCCACGAATTGATCGGCGCGATCAGGTCCTCGTCAATGAGCTTTTGCCAGGTTTCGGCAAAGCGGGTGGATGCCTTATCCGAGAAGTCGATGCTGACCTTGTCACCATCAACTTTGTAGGGCTGTCCCCCGCCCTGCCAAATGAGGCTGTTGACAAAACCTGCCTCCCCATCATCGGCAGTGATGTAGACGTTAGGGTCCGCCTGATGCAGCTTGCGCGCCGCCTCCACGTATCCATCCCACGTGGCAGGCACCTCTATGCCGTGTTTGTCGAAGAGTTCCTTGTTGTAGAACAAGGCCATGGGGCCGGAGTCCATGGGGAGGCCGTAGACGCCTTCGCCGGCCTGGACGGAGTTCCATGTACCGGGAGTGAACGATCCGTCCAGATCGGCGGCACCGAATGCCGTTAGGTCCGTGATCGACTCGCTGAGTGCGAACTGTGGCAGGGCGTAGTACTCAATCTGTGCAACATCGGGGACGCCGGATCCGGCGGTGATCGCGTTCTGCAGCGCGATGTAGTGCTTGCTACCGGTGCCCACATTGGCGAGTTCAACGTTGACGTTCGGATACTTGGCCTCGAAGTCCTCCACGACCTTTTTCAGGGTCGGTTCCCAAGCCCAGACGGTGAGGTCACCGCCCTTTTCGAGGGCCGCCTGGATCTGGTCTTTACTGACGGGTTCCGTCTTGTCGTTGGTAGAGGACCCGCCACTGCAGGCGGTGAGGGCGAGGGAGGCCGCGAGGGCGAGTGCAGAACCTCGCAGCACCGCCGGGAAAATCTTGCTCTTCATGGGTTTCCTTTCACTTCATTGTTTTCGCAAGGTGTTTTTCAGTGGGGGTTATTCTTTGACGGCGCCGGCGCTGAGGCCGGACTGCCAGTAGCGCTGGAGCAGCAGGAAGGCTGCGATCAGCGGAAGGATGGTGAGGAGAGCGCCGGTGATTACGAGGTTGAAGATCGCGTCGCCGCCCGCCGTCGCTGCCTGCGCGTTCCAGGCGTTCAGACCGAGGGTCAGCGGGTACCAGGCGGGGTCTTTGAGCATGATGAGCGGCAGGAAGTAGTTATTCCAGGTGGCTACCATGTCAAAGAGCAGCACCGTCACGATGCCCGGGCCGAGCAGCGGCAGGCAGATTTGGAAGAAGGTGCGGAATTCGCCGGCGCCGTCCATGCGGGCCGACTCGAGCAGTTCGGTGGGGATGGACTCGGAGGCGAAAGTCCACATTAGATACAGGCCAAATGGTGAGATGAGGGACGGGATGATCACTGACCACGGCGTGTTGGTGAGGCCCATTTCGCTGAACATCAGGAAGGTGGGGACAGCCAAGGCGGTGCCGGGCACAGCCACCGCGCCGATGACGACCGCGGCTACAGCCTTCTTACCCGGGAAGTTGAACTTTGCCAGGGCATAGCCGCCGAGGAGGGACAGGAACGTTGCCCCGCCTGCGCCGAGCACGACGTACAGCACGGTGTTCAGGAACCAGCGTCCGAAGATGCCGTCGTCGTAGCTGAGGGTGTCGGCAATGTTGGAAAACAGGGCGAAGTCCCCGCTGAACCAGAGGCCGAATGAGGTGAAGAGATCGGCCTGGGTCTTGGAGGCGTTGATGAACAGCCAGACCAGCGGGACCAGGCTGTAGATGAGGATGAGGCCGGTGAGGATGGTCAGAAGGAGGTTTCGCTTCGGGTTGTCAATGCCGCGGCGGGTGCTCCTCATCCGCACGTATCCGGGCTTGCGGGCCCTGGTGGTGGGTTCGACGGCGACGTTCATGCTCAGCTTTCCTTCCGCGTGCCGCGCAGCTGCACGGCGTAAGCGACGATCATGGTGATGATGCCCATGATGATGGCCACGGTGGCAGAGTAGTTGTGCTGCTGGCCGGAGAAGCTCAGCGAGTAGGCATAGAGGTTGGGGGTGAAGTAGGTGGAGATGGAGTTCGGTGCGAGGCTTTGCAGGATGCTGGGTTCGTTGAAGAGCTGGAAGCTGCCGATTACCGAGAAAATGGAGGCAACTACCAGAGCGCCGCGGATGGCGGGGATCTTGATCGCGGTGATCAGGTGGAATTGGCTGGCACCGTCGATCTCCGCGGCCTCGTAGAGAGACTTCGGGATCACGCGGAGGGCGGCGTAGAAGATCAGCATGTTGTAGCCGATGAACTCCCACGTCACGATGTTGCCGATTGAGGCGAGTATCAGCTCCGGGGCGAGCGGGTCGGGGATCTTGATTCCGAGGGCGCTGTTGATATTCCCTACCAGGCCGAACCGCGTCCCGTACATGAAACCCCACATGAGGCTGGCGACGACCGCAGGAACGGCGTAGGGCAGGAAGATCGAAATGCGGAAGAAGGACTTGCCGTAGACCCTTCCGCTGTCCAAAGCCAGGGCCACGCACAGGGCGATCAAGAGCATCACGGGCACCTGCACCGAGAGGAACAGGGTCACCCGGCCCACGGCGGACCAGAACTGCGGATCGCTGAGGGCCTGGGTGTAGTTGGCGAACCCTACGAAGCTGTTGCCGCCGACCAGCCGGTTGCGGAAGAAGCTGAGATAGATCGAGTAGGCGATCGGTGCCAGGAAGACCAGCGCGAAGATTGCCATGAAGGGGCCGATGAACAGCCACCCGGACCAGCTCTGTTTGGAACGCCGTGCAAGCGCCGTGTTCGAACTGGTCACTGTGATCCATCCAATACGTTCAGTACGTTCCGGACGCACAATTCCTTGAGTGCTGCGGTGGACTCCTCCGAGTACCACGCGGCGTGGGGAGTAACCAGCACCCGCGGATGACCTATCAGCCGCTCATTAGGCTTCGGGGGCTCAGACTCCAAAACATCGAGCGCGGCTCCTGCAAGATGCCCCGTGTCGAGGACCTCGACCAAAGCCTCGGTGTCAATGAGCGCGCCTCGTGCAGTGTTGATCACGAAAGCATCGGGGCGCATCTGCAGGAGTGCGTCCTTGTTGAGCAGATGATGCGTTGCGGGTATATGGGGGGCATGCAGGGTGACGGCGTGAGCGCGATGAAGCAACTCATCGAAGCGTACAAATTCGGTGCCATCCTCTGCGGTGGTTCCGGGGGTAGCCAGTACGTCGTGGGCGATGACTCGATAGCCGAAAGCTGCCGCTTTGCGGGCGACGGCACGGCCGATCGCGCCGAAGCCGACGACTCCCAGTACCCGGCCGCGGATCCTGTGCAAGGGTTGAGCGACCCCCGCATCCCAGGCGCCGGCGCGCACGGACCTGTCGTACTGTGCCGTGGCCCGTGACAGGGTCAGCAACAAGGCCAGAGCATGGTCGCTGACTTCCTCGGTGCCATAGTCCGGTACGTTTTTCACCAAAACGTTGTGCCGGCCGGCGGCCTCCAGGTCGATGGTGTCAACTCCAACGCCGTATCGGCTGATGACCTGCAGGTTGGGCAAGGCATCGAACACACGTGGGGTGATCTGCGCGTACTGTACCAACAGGCCATCAGCGTCAGCACAGCGGGAGATGACGTCCTCTTCTGTACGGCATTGTTCGAGCCGGATTTCAATACCGGCCTCAGCAGCGAGGCGTCGTTCAATGTCGATATCGGGGTGATCGCAGTCAGTGACGACAATGCGCATGAAGTGCCAATCCTTTCGGGAGGTGTGACCTAGTTAAGTAGGTTGACGATCTGCTGCTGAATCGTCAGGACCGCGAGTCCCACCTGGGAGGCGATGTAGGGGAAAAGAATGAACTCGCCACTGGCCATGCCAACGCCGGCGGCAACGATGCCGGGACCGACGAACCGCCACTGTTGACGCCTATGGGGCGCGGCGGGCAGTTCACGGAGCTTCGGGGCTGGCAGATATTTGGTGGGGAAGGCGCGGATGAGTGCATCATCGCTCAGAGTCGCTTCTTTGCGATCTTGGGTTGCCATCGAGGCTGCCTTTCAGGGTGGGGTAGGGAATGCTGAAAAAGGATGGGCAGGTAGTTTGAGGCCGCGACGACGAGCTCGTAGCGGGAATCTTGCTATCGGCGTACGTCTTCGGTTGCGTTGAGCAGATTTAGCTCGTGGGGACGGGGGAATGCTTCCCAGTCACCGGGCACCATAACGGCGAAAGCTCCCGTTATTGCCGCTATTCGCAGGCACTCTTCGGGCCTTTGTCCTGCCATCCGGGTTGCCAAATAGCCCGCGACGAAGGCGTCTCCGGCGCCGACACTGTCCACAGCCTGCACTGGTACCGCAGGAACGTTGATCAGAGCGCCGTTGATCAAGGCAACGGCACCGTCTCGACCCAGCTTTACCACCGCTTCCCGCGGCCCAAACTTGCCTAGCTTGCCAGCGAGTTCCTGCGGGGTGGAAGCGTCGTCCGTTGGGAGTTCGAGAGCAATCCTTGCTTCATCGTCACCGGCGAAAACGATGTCTGCATTAGTGATCAGTTCACGGAACACGGGCGCTGCAGTTTCCGCGCTCCAGAGTTTGGAACGGAAATTGAGGTCCACCGATACAGGGACGCCGGCAGCGTGCGCGCGGCGTATAGCCTCACGCACCGCCGCGGCCGGCTGAGCGCCAAGGGCCGGGGTGATGCCAGTTACGTGCAGGAGTCCGGCGTTCTCAATGACGCCCTCGGGCAGGTCGCCTGGTGTCAGGTGCGACCCTGCGCAGTCCTGCCGATAGTAGGTCACGTTGGTGGACCCGATAGTACGCCGTTCCCGGAACATCAGCGCGGTGGGCGCTGAATCTCTGTGCACAATGCATCGGACACCCTCGGCAAGCAAATGCCGCTCAATCAAGTCCCCAACGGGATCCTGGCCGAGCCGGCCAATCCAGGTTGCCGGAAGTCCCAGACGTGCCACTCCAATGGCAACATTTGATTCTGCACCGCCCATGCTCAGCTTCATGCTGGGGGCCAGCGCCAGCGGACCGATTTCGTGCGCTACCAGCAAACCGAGCGTCTCTCCGAGCGTGACCAGCCCCGGCGTCTGTTTGTGGTTCGTGCCGGTCACGTCGTCAGCTCCGACACTGCTGCGCAAACAGAGCGTGTTCGACGTGCCAAGGCAGTGAGGTCGCCGTTGGGTGTCATGGCGTCGCCAATCAGAGAGCCACCGAGGCCAACGGCGGAGGCGCCGGCCCTCAGCCACGCGTCAACGTTTTCCACGTCTACCGCGCCTGTCGGTATCAGTGGGATATCGGGTAGCGGGGCGCGCAGTGCGCGGAGGTATTCGATTCCCAGCGCGCCGCCCGGGAACAATTTCACGGCGCTTGCTCCCGCGTTCCATGCGGTGACTATTTCCGTGGGCGTCAATGCGCCCGGATAGCTGGCCAGGCCGACGCTATTGGCTGCTTTGATCACCTCCGTTGAGACATCCGGTGATACCACAAACCGCGCCCCTGCGTTGGAAGCGAGGTCCACGTGATCAGCATTCAGGACGGTCCCCATTCCGAGGTCAATATCGTCAGGCAGCTGTGAAGCGAGCCGACGGATTACGTCCAGGGCGCCGGCTGTTGTCATTGTGAGTTCGAGGCAACGGACGCCGTTTTCGATCAGAGTGTGGACAACGGCTTCTGCTCGGGAAGCATCAGTTGCTCGAAGGATGGCAATAATGCGCGTTTCTTGAAGCGCCTTGCTTATCGGTACACGGACCGGTCCGTGCGTGACGGCGAGGGAATTCACAGGTTTAAGGCCTTCCTATTGTGTAGAGGGTGGGCGGGTGCACCAAGCCGGTTCGAGATGGCTCGCGCCGTCTCGATTGCCCGGTGTCCGAGGGCGTCGAAGCGCTCAGGAGTCATACTGAAGTCCGGACCAACAATGCTGACGACCGCGATAGGACGAGAGGTCTCGTCGACGATTGCAGCGCCAATTCCGCGTATATGTTCCTCGTTCGTCGTGTCACCAATGGCGTACCCTCGTTTGCGGGTCGCTGTAACAGCTGCACGCAGCTCTGCCGCGGTTGTCGGTGTCGTCGCGGTACGCCGCGGGAGGCCAGCGATGATGACGGCCTCCATCACAGCGTCATCAGCCAAGGCAAGGTACGCCCATCCACTGGCAGTGCTATACATCGCAACCTGGCTGCCTACCCGCGAGGCCATTCGGACGGGCTGTGGCGCCTCCACTTTCTCGATGTACACCATGGAAACTCCCTGGGGTACCGATAGATGCACGGTCTCACCCGTTTCCTCTGACAACTTCCGCAACAAGTCCGAGGCCGTCGCGCGCAAGTCGAGTCCTTCGAGGTAGTTCGTGCCGAGGCACGCGAGTGCCGGTCCGAGGCGATAGCGACCGGACAGCGGGTGGCTTTCCACATAGCCGTGTTCGAGCAAGGGAGCCAGCAGCCGAAGCGTGGTGCTCTTGGGCAATTCGACCTTCAGGGCCAGCTCCGTCAGGGTCGGCCCACCATCCCCGTGGTACTCGGCGACGACATCGACCAGGTCCAGCGCACGACGCAGTGAACTCGATGAGTTACGTTCAGTCGTCATTGACTCCCTCGATTCGTTCGGCAGAGCTTCGATGCATGTTTTGCACTGCAAAACGCTGTTCCATATATGATGATGAAACGATACTGGCAACTTTCTTCGTTGAATGCAAGCCGGGCCCCAGCCACTACTGAGGAGTGACCATGTCCTTACTTGCCGCTAACCCAACTGTTTCCCCTGCCAGACTGCAAAGTACGGCCACGCAAATTCTTCAAGGGGGCGGTGTGCCCGCCAATGACGCGGAACTTATTGCTACATCACTCGTCGAAGCGGACCGGCGGGGCACCCACTCACACGGAGTGATGCGATTGCCGCTTTATGTTCAGGCCGTCCGAACCGGAGGCATCAATCCATCGCCAACAATGAAATGGGCCCGTGAACAGGGCGCGACCGCCATCCTCGACGCTGGAAACGGTTTCGGCCAAGTCGCCATGGCCCACGCCCTCGAGAAGGGGCGGCAGCTCGTCGCCAAACACGCCACAGCCGTCGTCGCCGTGCGAGGCAGTTCGCACTACGGAGCGGGAGCCTATTGGACATCGCAGCTGTCCAATGAGGGACTGGTTGCATTCCTGATATCAACCACTGGAGCATCAGTCACGCCGTTCGGCGGAGCCGAAAAGGTCCTCGGAACTAACCCACTGACCATTTCCTTTCCGACAGGGGCAAATGACCCCGTGGTCCTGGATATGGCCTCCAGCAACGGCGCCTACGGCCGCATAGTCGAGGCAAGCAAGGAGCACCATCCAATTCCGGCGGGGTGGGCTGTTGACGCCAAGGGTCAACCCACCACTAACCCAGATTCAGCCCTCAGCGGCGCCCTACTGCCATTCGGCGGGCACAAAGGTTCAGGACTCGCTGTGCTGCTGGAGCTACTTGCCGGGCCTCTCGCCGGAGGCAACATCGCAGCAGAAACCACTGACATGTGGGACGACCCATCGTCACCAATGGGTACGGGGCACTTGCTCTGGATCGTAGACCCAGTCGGACTTCAGGGCGACGAATCCCCGATTCATCGGGCCGCCAGTTTCCAAGACCGGCTTCGAAACGTCACCCCCGCACAAGAGTCCAGCAAAGTTCTCAGTCCAGGAGACATAGAGCACCAGAAGGCTCGGGAAAACACTGAGCAAATGCCCATGCCCGCCTCCACCCTTGAGGACATAGCCAAGCTCGCACAGGAACTTGGGCTGGAACAGGACCTACTCACAGATTGAGCAATTAGGCTGGAACACGGGCAGAAAGGCTTCGTGCTACTGCCGACGAGTCCGAAAAAGCGGTTGAAACAAGTATCCAGACCGCCGAAGAGGCCTCCGGGGGTGACGTCCCGCTTCGTGGTGGAGTTTCTCAACACCGTGCGGGTCAGCTGCTTCTGATTATGCCGCGGTCAGTTCCGGGATGCTCACCTCCTCGGTCTCCGCGAGCAGCAGCGCCATGGAGTGCTCGCTGAAGTAGCGTCGGTCGGCGCCGTCCCATTCGTCGTGCTGCTCGATCAGGACGTGGCCGGCCAGGCGCAGCAGCGCGGCCGGGTTGGGAAACGTCCCAACGACGTCGGTGCGGCGTTTGATCTCCTTGTTCACCCGCTCCAACGGATTCGTCGACCAGATCTGACGCCAATGCTGGGACGGGAACTGGCAGAACGCCAGCAGGTCGTCCTTCGCGTCCTCGAGCATGCCGGCGACCTTCGGATGCGACCTGGTCAGCATCCGGACGACCTCGTGGAACTGGGTGAACACGTGCTCGGTATCGGGCTGCGCGAAGATCGTGCGGATGATCGACGCGACCATCGGACCGGCAGCCTTCGGGACCGCGGTGAGCACATTCCTCATGAAATGAACCCGGCACCTCTGCCAACTCGCGCCGGCGAACACCGTGTCGACCGCGGCGATCAGCCCGGTGTGCGCGTCGGAGATGACGAGCTTCACCCCGCCCAGCCCCCGCGCCTTCAACGAGCGGAGGAACGTGGTCCAGAACGGCTGTGATTCGGTCTCGCCGACCTCGAACCCGAGCACTTCCCGGCGTCCGTCCGCGGCGACGCCGATCGCGACGACCACTGCTTGCGAGACAACCCGCCGGCCGACGCGGGCTTTGCAGTAGGTCGCGTCGAGGAACACGTACGGGTACGTGGTGTCGGCAAGTGGCCGGTCCCGGAACGCGGCGACATCGTCGTCCAGGTTCGCGCAGATCCGCGACACCTCCGACTTGCTGATCCCGGTATCGACGCCGAGCGCTTTCACCAGGTCATCGACCTTGCGGGTCGAGACGCCGTGGACGTAGGCCTCCATCACGACCGCGAACAGTGCCTGATCGACCCGGCGGCGTCGTTCCAGCAGTGACGGGAACAACGACCCGGTGCGCAGCTTCGGGATCCGCAACTCCAGATCACCCGCCGTCGTGCTGACGGTCTTCGGTCGGGTGCCGTTGCGGACCGTCACCCGATCGGCAGTGCGTTCATACGGGGCGGCGCCGATGAACGCGGCCGCTTCCGCGTCGATCAACTCCTGATAGAGGGTCTCGGTCGCGACCCGGATCCGGTCGGACACGTCGGTGAGTTTCAGTTCCCCGAGGAGCTCGAGGAGGGCAGACTGGTCTAGAGCCATCGTGCGTTGTGTCTTCCTGTGAGTGACTTTGATCGGTACTCACTGACCATCGCACGATGGCTCACCAACGTCTACGACGCCGGCGACCCTGCCAGAATCTCCACAGAGATGATGGATTCGGCTCTGGCGCCGGCGTGACCCGAAATTACACGGACGCCGTTCGCGGCTGTCTTTTTGTGGATCTGTCCGTCGACGCCGGGGTCGCTGCGGGCCGGGCGGGCACATGACTTGATAGGAGCCTGACCGGGAAGTCGTCTCACCTTTGTGCTGTCTGCACTCACCCGACCCGCGGTGACGTTCATCACCGTTGGAAGGGAATCCCGTCAATGACGAGCATGACACTCGACCCGCCGCTCACCAACCTGCTACCACCGGACGCCGAGCTGGTTGCCGGGGTCGACACGCACAAGAACACGCATCACGTCGCGATCCTCGATCTCGTTGGCAGACCTGTCGCGGACCGAGAGTTCCGCGCCGACGGTCGCGGATATGCGCAGATCGTCGCGTTCCTCCACACCCACGGCGATGTCGTCCGCGTCGGGGTGGAGGGAACGGGGTCGTATGGGGCTGGTCTCGCACGCGCGCTGACCGCGGCGGGGCTGACCGTCGTCGAAGTCGCAAGGCAGGACCGGCAAGCCCGCCGTCGCCGCGGCAAGTCCGACCCGCTCGACGCCCACCAGGCAGCGGTCGCTGTCCTCGCGGGGACGGACACCGCGATCCCGAAGTCCGGCGATGGCGCGGTCGAGTCGATGCGGATCCTCCTCGCAGAGCGCCGCTCGGCGGCCAAGGCCAGGGCGCAAGTGATGAACCAGATCCATGCGCTGCTGATCACAGCCCCCGAGCTCGTGCGACAGGTGTTCCGGGCGCTCAGCGGGCAGCGTCTGGTGAACACGCTCGCCAAAACCCGTCCCGGGACAATCATGTCCCCCGATCCTGAGGTCGTCGCCCGGCAGACACTGCGACGGTTCGCGGTCCGGCACCTCACGATGCAAGCCGAGATCGACCTCATCGAACAACAGCTGGAGGTGCTCGTCCGGCAGGTCAATCCGACGCTGCTGTCGCTGAGCGGCGTCGGCCCCGTCACCGCGGCGACGCTCCTCGTCGCCGCGGGCGACAACCCCGAGCGGCTCGGCACCCGCGCGAGCTTCGCCGCTCTCGCCGGCGTCGCCCCGATCCCCGCCTCCTCCGGCCTGACTCGTGCCACTTGAGCGCTGATTCGGCGGTCGTTGGTCGTTCTGCCCTGATTTTCCGGGGTTCGGGGTCGGCGGGTTACGCACTAACGG
>NZ_JBFBMQ010000024.1:0-15696 GCF_040687115.1 Microbacterium sp. NPDC076895 | reverse complement strand
GGGCTGGATCCACTTCTACAATCACCACAGGCGACACTCCGCGATCGGAGCCCCACCCATCAGCAGGATCGAAAGCAACCTGCCTGGACATCACACCTAGCCGGCGCGGAGGCGATGCGCCGCGGCGGCGATACGTTCATCGGTTGCCGTCAAAGACAGCCGGACATGGCGTGTGTGCTGTGCCCCATAGAAGACACCAGGCCCCACGAGGATGCCGTGCTGCGCGAACCACTCGACGGAGGTCCAGGCGTCCTCATCGCGCGTGAGCCACAGATACAGTCCGGCTTCGCTTCGTTCGACACGGAATCCCGCCTCCTCGACAGCGGGTCGAAGCAGCTCGCGCCGATGCCGGTAGAGCTCGCGCTGCTCGGCGACGTGCGTGTCATCGCGGAGAGCCGCGGCCATGGCAGCCTGAACAGGTGCGGGCGGCATCAGCCCCAGGTGTTTACGAGCTGTCAGCATCCCGTGAATGATCGCGGTGTCACCGGCGACGAAAGCTGCACGGTATCCGGCAAGGTTCGACTGCTTGCTCAGCGAATACACCGACAAGATCCCGGTGTTGTCCCCGTCGGTGACGCGGGGGTCTAGCGCGGACGGGATCGTCTCACGATCCCAGGGCGCATCCCAGCCGAGCTCGGCGTAGCACTCGTCGCTCGCCAGCACCGCACCGAGTTCTCGCGCCCGTTCACGGGCGACACGCAGCGCAGCAGCATCCAGAACCGCCCCGTCGGGGTTCCCCGGCGAGTTGACCCAGATCAGCCGCGTGTCCTGGGGCCACTGGGTCGGATCGTCGGAAGCGATCGGCGTCGCCCCCACGACTCGTGCGCCGACCTCGTAGGTCGGGTATGCCGCAACCGGATGCACAACGACGTCTCCCGGTCCAAGACCCAGGAGCAGCGGCAGGAGCGCGACGAGTTCCTTCGACCCGATGGTCGGGAGCACAGCGTCAATCGTGAGTCCCGGAACTCCACGACGACGCGCGTACCAGTCGACGATCGCCTCCCTCAGCTGAGGCGTGCCGACGGTCTGCGGGTAGGCATGAGCATCGGTCGAGGCGGCGAGAGCTCGCGCGATCACCTCAGGAGTCGGATCTACCGGCGAACCGATCGAAAGATCGACGATCCCGTCCGGGTGCGAGCGGGCCTGCGCGGCGTAGGGCGCCATCGCGTCCCACGGGTAATCGGCCAGGTCGGCGACGCCCATCCGTCGAAGCCCGGGATCAGTGGTTCTGCGGAGGCAGCTCGGCAATGATCGGGTGATCCTTGGGGATCACCCCGACCTTGGCGGCTCCACCGGGCGAGCCAAGGTCATCGAAGAACTCGACATTCGCCTTGTAGTAGTCCTGCCATTCCTCGGGCAGGTCATCTTCGTAGTAGATCGCCTCAACGGGGCACACGGGCTCGCACGCACCGCAGTCGACACACTCATCCGGGTGGATGTAGAGGCTGCGTTCCCCCTCATAGATGCAGTCGACGGGGCACTCGTCGATGCAGGCACGATCCTTGACATCGACGCACGGAAGGGCGATCACATACGTCACAGAAGCAAGTCTAGTCGGCTGCCTCGGCCGCCCGACCGCGATCGACACGCTCGGGCCAGGCGACGACCAGGGCCGTCACGAGGGGAAGCCACAAGGTCCACACGACACCCAGAATCGACTGCGGCACGATCACCGAGCCACCGGCTCCGGTTCCCGAGAGCACGATTGTGATGCCCATGGCACCAAGCCCGGTGGCAAGCGCGGCCCACCGGTCGGCTGTCAGGAGGCGCACCGCGATGATCACTGCCGCTCCCGCCACCATCGCCAGCACGAGGCCCACCGGGATGCCGAACAGACGGTAGGCATGGCTGACGGTTCCCGCGGCCCCATAGATCGCACCGACGATCAACGCGACCACCCACGCTGCAAGGCGAAGGAACGAGAAGCGCGGCACCGCAACACTGTATCGCGGCCGTGCGGTGGGAAGGCCTAGACCGCCAGGCCCCACCACCGAAGCGCGGCGGCTACCGCAGCTGCAGCAACCACCACGACGAGGAACGGTGCGCGCAGCAGGAGCAGACCGGCAGCCACCAGTACGGCGGGGACGCGGGCATCCACCACGATCTGCTGGCCGACCCCGAGTGTTTGCACAGCGACAAGCGCGGCGAGGAGGGCGACCGTCAAGAGATCGGCGATCCGCGCGGGCCGAGGCGCCTCGAGCAAGCGGGGCGGAACGAGGTATCCGGTCACTTTGAGCGCCAGGCAGATGACCGATGCCAGCGCGATCGCACTCCACAGCGTCACGGCAGTCCCACCCGTTCTGGCACATCGTCGGGTTCATCGGGGCCTCCGGGACGAGCATCCCGATCGCTCCCCGTCCGCGATCCCCAATCGAACCAGCCGACCAGAATTGCGACCACGGCGGCGATCAGCACCGGGAGGCCGGGCATGAGCGACGGCGTCAGCACGGTAGCCACCACAGCAGCCGCGATTCCCACGACGATCGGCTGCCTCCCGCGCAGACGAGGCCATAGCAGGGCGAGGAAGGCTGCTGCGGCGGCGGCATCCAGTCCGTACGCGCGCGGATCGCCGAGCACGTCGCCCAGGAGCGCACCGACAAGGGTCGAGAGGTTCCAGCCGATGTAGATGCCGATGCCGGTGACCCAGAAGCCGACGGTTCGTGCGCGCGGCGTCGGCTGTGCGAGAGCGACTGCCGTGGACTCGTCGATGGTGAACTGCGGCGCCGCGATACGGGTGAACCGGCCGGGGGGCAGCAGGGTCGACATCCGGATGCCGTACGCGACGTTTCGAACACCCAGGAGCGCCGCCGACGCGATGGCTGCCGGGATCGCCGCGAGTCCCCCGGCTGAGACCACTCCCACGAAGGCGAATTGCGAACCCCCCGTGAACATGACGAGGCTGAGGATGCAGGTCTGCCAGACATCAAGTCCTGCGGCCACCGATAGCGCGCCGAACGAAATCCCGTAGGCACTCGTCGCGAGGGCGACGCTCAGGCCCTGGCGCCACGCACCGCGCGCGGCATCCGTTCCGTCGCCTTCCGGCGGCCCGTCGACCGGCTCCATGTCCGCCATCCTCGCAGCCCGCCGCCCCTTCGCCGCGGGACGGCGCGCTGCGAGGCCACCCTAGGCTGAAGGTATGACCCGCCACACCCGATATCGCGGGCGCATGCTCGCGGGAGCGGTCGCTGCCGCCACCATCACAGCACTCGTGTCCGGATGCAGCGCCGCGCCGCCCTCGACCCCGGTGAGCGAGGCCTTCGCCGCCGCGCTCGAATCGGCATCCGTCCCCGGCGGGGCGATCGCTATCCGCCGGGACGGTGAGACGACCGTGTACCCGGCCGGAGTCGCCGATACCGACGGCACACCCGTGACCGAGCAGACACGATTCGCCTACCGCAGCGTGACCAAGTCGTTTGTCGCGACGGTCGTGCTGCAGCTGGCCGATGACGGCATCCTGAACCTGGACGCCGCCGCGCCGACTGCCGGAAGCGGGATCGAGACGGCCGCGACGATCGATGAGCTTGCGACGATGACCTCGGGAGTTGCGAGCTACTCGACCCAGCCGGGGCTGGTCGACCTGCTGGTCGAAGACTGGACGCGCAGCTGGACCGACACCACCCTGTACAGCCTCACCGACGGGGTGCCCGAGGAGTTCACTCCCGGGACAAGCTACGAGTACTCCAACACGAACACGGTCCTGCTCGGGCAGATCATCGACACTGCCTCGGGGCTCAGCTGGCCCGAGGCAGTCGCGACGCGCATCCTGGAGCCGCTGCAGCTCGCGTCAGTCGTGTATCCGGGAAACGCTCTGCCGCCGGAGGGGACTGCGGCACCGTTCCAGGTGGATGCTGACGGTACTGTCGAGGAGCTGCCCGCTGTCCGCGCGAGCGCGTTCTCTGCCGCCGGCGGCCTGTTCGGTACGGCGGGAGACCTTGCCGCGTGGGCCGAGGCCCTCGGCGCGGGAACGCTCATATCGGATGCGGCGCAGGAGCGTCGGCTGTCGGAGTGGCGCGACACCTCCCCTGACCCGGCGAGCCCCTTCTACGACGAGTATGGTTTCGGCATCGGTCGCATCGGCGACTGGATCGGCCACACCGGCAATGGCCTCGGCTACCAAGCCCTCGCGATGTACCACCCGGAGTCCCAGACGGCTGTCGCGATCGTGCTCAATGCGACCGGACCAGACTCGGACCTGCCCGCCCACCTGCTCGAGCAGCTGGAGGAGCTGATCCTCGAGGGCTGATCCGTTTCGCCGATCGAGATCAGGCGTTGGCGTCCTGACGCTTCAGACGCGAGGCCGCGCGACCGCGTTCGGTGGCATCCAGGACGACCTTGCGGATGCGCACCTTTTCGGGGGTCACCTCAACACACTCGTCTTCGCGCGCGAACTCCAGGCTCTCCTCCAGGGAGAGCAGGCGCGGCGGAGTCATGGACTCGAACGTGTCAGCCGTGGAGGAGCGCATGTTGGTGAGCTTCTTCTCCTTGGTGATGTTGACGTCCATGTCATCGCTTCGTGAGTTCTCACCGATGACCATGCCCTCGTAGACCTCTTCCGTGGGCTGCACGAAGAAGCTCATGCGCTCCTGGAGCGCGATGATCGCGAAGGGGGTCACGACGCCCGACCGGTCGGCGACGATCGACCCGTTCTGGCGCGTCACGATCTGACCCGCCCACGGCTCATAGCCGTGCGAGATCGCGTTGGCGATGCCGGTCCCGCGCGTGGTGGTGAGGAATTCGGTACGGAAGCCGATGAGCCCGCGTGAGGGCACGATGAACTCCATGCGCACCCAACCCGTGCCGTGGTTGGTCATGTTGTCCATGCGGCCCTTGCGGGCAGCCAGAAGCTGCGTGATCGCACCGAGGTACTCCTCGGGGGCGTCGATGGTCAGGTGCTCGAAGGGCTCGTAGGTCTTCCCGTCGATCTTCTTGGTGACCACCTGAGGCTTGCCGACGGTCAACTCGAAGCCTTCGCGGCGCATGTTCTCGACGAGGATCGCCAGGGCCAACTCGCCGCGGCCCTGCACCTCCCAGGCATCCGGGCGTCCGATATCGACGACCTTGATGGAGACGTTACCGATCAGCTCGCGGTCCAAGCGGTCCTTGACCATACGCGCGGTGAGCTTGTGCCCCTTGACCTTGCCGACCAGCGGAGAGGTGTTGGTGCCGATCGTCATCGAGATCGCGGGATCGTCGACGGTGATCGCCGGAAGCGGGCGTACGTCATCCGGGTCGGCGATCGTCTCACCGATCGTGATCTCCTCGATCCCGGCGATCGCGACGATGTCGCCCGGGCCCGCGGACTCTGCGGGATAGCGCTCGAGCGCGCGGGTCTTGAGAAGCTCAGTGATCCGCGCGTTGGAGTGCGATCCGTCGTGGCGCACCCAGGCGACGGTCTGCCCCTTCTTCAGGGTTCCGTTGAACACGCGCAACAGGGCGAGACGGCCGAGGAACGGGCTCGAGTCGAGGTTCGTCACCCAGGCCTGAAGCGGCGCTTCGTCGTCGTACGACGGTGCGGGGACGTGCTCGAGGATCGCTTCGAAAAGCGGCTCGAGATCGTCGTTGTCAGGCAGCGAACCGTCGGCAGGGCGGTTACGGGATGCCGCTCCCGCGCGACCGCTCGCGTACACCACGGGCACATCCAGAAGTGCGTCGACGTCCAGATCGGGCACGTCGTCGACCATGTCGGAGGCAAGGCCCAACAGCAGGTCGTGGCTCTCCTCTTCGACGGCAGCGATGCGGGCATCCGGACGGTCAGTCTTGTTCACGAGCAGGATGACCGGAAGCTTCGCCTCCAGCGCCTTGCGCAGCACGAAACGGGTCTGCGGCAGCGGCCCCTCCGAGGCATCCACCAGCAGCACCACGCCGTCGACCATCGAGAGGCCCCGCTCGACCTCTCCCCCGAAGTCCGCGTGGCCCGGCGTGTCGATCACGTTGATCGTCACGGGCGTCTCGGTGTGGACACCGTTGTAGGTGATCGCGGTGTTCTTCGCGAGGATCGTGATGCCCTTCTCGCGCTCGAGATCGTTCGAGTCCATCGCGCGCTCTTCCACGTGCGCGTGTTCCCCGAACGAGCCGGTCTGGCGCAGCATCGCATCCACGAGCGTTGTCTTGCCGTGGTCGACGTGCGCGACGATCGCGACGTTCCGGAGGTCCGAACGGAGGGCATGCGCCATGAGGGAATCCTTGCGGGTGGGGAGGCGGCCGGGATGCCGGCGCCTTCAGGATATCTCAGGACCGCTTGCAGGCAGCTGAGCGGGCAGTCCTCGTCGCTTTACGCGGACTTCTGCTCGGCCAGGAGGGCAGCCCGCGCCTCGCGACGCTGCCGCTGCTCGGCGGGATCCGGAACCGGAACAGCCGCGATGAGGCGCTTGGTGTAGTCATCCTGCGGGTTACGCAGAATCTGCTCCTTCGTGCCCTGCTCCACGATCTTCCCGTGCTGCATCACCGCGATCCGATCAGCCAGCAGATCGACGACGGCGAGATCGTGTGTCACGAACAGCGTCGCGAACTGCTTTTCCTTCTGGATCGCCTGCAGCAGCTCCAGCACACGTGCCTGAACCGAGACATCCAGCGCGCTCGTCGGCTCGTCTGCCACCAGGACGGTGGGATCAAGGGCCAGAGCGCGGGCGATACCGATGCGCTGGCGCTGTCCCCCAGACAGCTCGTGCGAGTACCGGTTGCGGAAATCGCGCGGCAGCTCGACCAGGTCCAGTAGATCCTCGACGCGCTTGGAGATCTCCTTGCGATCTCGACCCGCGAGTTCGAGCGGCTCCCCGATCGACTCGCCGACGGGCCACCGAGGGTTCAACGAGGAACCCGGATCCTGGAACACGATCCCGAGCTTGCGGCGCACCGCGCGCAGCTCCTTGGGGCTGACCCCGACCATATCCTGGCCCGCGACGCGAAGGCTCCCCTCCGCGACCGGCACGAGACCCACGATGGCGCGCGCAATCGTCGTCTTGCCCGACCCCGACTCGCCCACAAGACCCAGCACCTCGCCGGGCTGAATCGACAGCGTGGCATCCGATACCGCTCGAAAAGCAGGGACTCGACCGCGCTTGGGGTATTCGATCGACACGTTCTCGAGGCGCAGCGCGGCGGTCGACTCGTCGCGGCGCGCTTCCTCTTCGACCCGGGCTTCGCCGAGGCCCAGGTGGGGCACGGATGCCATGAGCGCGCGCGTATACGGATGCTCGGCCGCGCCGAACACCTGCGTTGCAGGTCCGTACTCGACGACGTCGCCGTCCTTCATCACCATGACGTCGTCGGCCATGTCTGCCACCACGCCCATGTCGTGGGTGATGAGGATGATGGCGGAGTCGAGCTTGGTGTGCAGGTTGCGCAGCAGATCGAGGATCTCGGCCTGCACCGTGACATCCAGGGCTGTCGTCGGTTCATCGGCGACCAGAACGCGCGGCTCCAGCGAAATCGACTGAGCGATCATCGCACGCTGACGTTGACCACCCGACAGCTGGTGGGGGTAGGAGTTGAAGGCCTTCAGCGGGTCGGGCATCTCGACGAGCCGCAGCAGCTCGAGCGAACGCTCCTTGGCCTGCTTGCGCGTCATACCCGGGCGGTGGGTCATGAGCGCTTCGGAGATCTGGAACCCCACGGTGTACACGGGGTTGAGGGCCGTCATCGGCTCCTGGAAGATCGCTGCGATTCCCTCGCCGCGGACCTTGCGCAATGCCTCGGGGCGGGCTCCGATCAGCTCCGTACCGGCGAGCTTTGCGCTGCCGGTCACCCTGGCGCTCTTGGGCAACAGGCCCATGATCGCCATGCTGCTCGTGCTCTTTCCCGAGCCGGACTCGCCCACAACTGCGAGCACCTTGCCGGGCATGAGGTCATAGCTGACGTGCTTGGCGGCGGCCACCCAGGTCCCGCCGACGAAGAACTCGACACCGAGGTTGGAGACCGAGAGAGCCGGTCCGGAGTTCGGTACTCCCGCCTTCGCGGCTGCCCGATCCTTCCGGCCCATACGCCCGCCGGTGCGCGGCTGATCAGAGGTCATCGTTCGTTCTCCCGTGTCAGGATGGGCGCATGCCCGAACCGGTCACTCTTCGCCCCCGCGGCGGCATGATCATCGCCGCGATTGCCCTGGTGATCACGGCAGCTGCGCTGGTATTCATCGCCATAGACGGCGGCCTTCTCGACCTTGCCCGCTGGGCGTGGCCTGTCGTCCTGCTCGGCTGGGGCGCCTGGCTGCTGTATCTGCGCCCGTACGTTCGCGTTTCGGAAGGCTTCGTCGAAATCAGCAACCTCGTGCGTACGTACCGCGTGCCCTGGGGCGACATCGACAGCGTCGACTCGCGCTTCGCGCTCACGATCCGCACACGCGGTGGTCGCGTCATCCGCGCCTGGGCAGCGCCCGCGCCCGGTGCCCGACAAGCTCTTTCGACGCAGCGCGCCGACGTGACTCACACGCCCGGGGATGACGACACGCGCCGTCCGTCGGATGCCGAGGGAACCGCCTCGGGCGATGCCGCCGGCCTCGTGCGCCGCGAGCTGCAGCGTCACCGACGCGAGGGAACCGCGGCCGTTGGCCAGACCGCGCTGACGTGGCATCCGCTGCTGATCGCCGGTACCGCCCTGCTGGCCGCAGCTGCGGTGGCGAGTCTGGTCCTGCCTCACGGCTGATCACCCGGCCGATCGCCGCGGCTGTCCGCGGGCCCCGATCTGCCGCCGAGATCGGTGAACTCGTCCATATATGGCTCGTCGGAGTCGGAGGTCGGTCCCTCGACGATCGTGACAGCCTGCACCGAGGGGATCGCGGCAACGGCACGCGCGGCCTTGCGGCGGCTGGTCTTCGCTTGCTGGCGCGGGTCGAACGCATCGCGCAGGCCGTCGCCGATGAAGTTGATGCACAGGGCCAGCAGGATGATGAACAGACCCGGCCACCAGAACAGCCACGGGCGCGTACGGAACGCTTCGCGGTATTCCGAGATGATCTGACCGAGTGAGACATCCGGGTACTGGATGCCGAAGCCGAGGAAGCTCAGCGCCGCCTCCGTCAGCACCGCCGCACTCATGAGCAGCGTCGTATTGACGATGATGACACCGACGGCATTGGGCAGGATGTGGCGGAAAATAATGCGCGCGTTGCTGGCACCCGCGACTCGGGCGGCATCCACGAACTCGCGTTCTCGGAGTGAGAGGAAATCGCCGCGCACGAGACGTGCGAGGCCCGTCCAGCTCAGGATGCCGAGGAACAGCCCGAAGACGAAAGCGTTGCCACCGAACAGCTTTCCCATGATCGAGCCGAGCACGATGATCGGGATGATGATGATGACGTCGGTGAATCGCATGATGAGCGAGTCCGACCAACCGCGGAAGTATCCGGACACGGCACCGAGGCCGACGCCGACGACCAGCGACACCAGGCCGACGAGGAACATCACAGTGATCGACTGCTGCGTGCCGCGCATGACCTGCGCGAATACGTCCTTACCGAGGGTGTCCTGGCCGAAGGGGTGCTCGCCGAGGCTGAACGGCCACCACGTGATCGTCGGCGCCCCACCGTTGACGACAGGGTAGGCGGTCCACCAGTTCAGGGGCCACCAGCCCTCGATGCGCCAGCCGTTGATCGTGAGGGTGCCCGACGCGTCGGCTTGCAGGGAGCCAGTACCGCCGATGACGGTGCCGACCGACGTGAAGGCCAGCAGGATGATGAGCACCAGAACGATGAGGGCCGTCATCGCCAGCTTGTGGCGGAAGAACCGGCGGCGCACCAGCGCCCCCTGGCTCATGCCGGCGACGGCCTTCTGTTCGATCGTCTGCTCGGAGCCCCGGTCCTGGGGTGCATCTGTGGGTGTCGAAGTCGCCATGGTCAGTTCACCCGGATCCGTGGGTCAAGAGCGGAGTAGAGGAGGTCGGCGATCAGGTTGAAGATCACGGCAAGGACACCCGTGACGACGAAGAAGCCCATCACCAGGTTGACGTCACCCTTTTCCAGACCGTCGACGAACAACGACCCCATGCCCTTCCAGGCGAAGATCGTCTCGGTGATCACCGCACCACCGATGAGCGCGCCGATGTCGAACGCGATGATCGTCGCGATCGGGATCAGCGCGTTGCGCATCGCGTGGCGAACGACGACGGTGCGTTCGGTGAGACCCTTGGCCCGCGCCGTTCGCACGTAGTCCTGGTTCATGACCTCCAGCAAGCTCGAGCGCGTGTACCGGGTGTACGCGGCGATCGATACGACAGCCAGAGCGATCGTCGGAAGGATGAGGTGCGAGAACCCGTCCAGGATCTCGAACCACATGTCGCCCTGCAGCCCAGGGGTACGCGACCCGATCGTCGCGATCACCCCGCTCTGCGGAATGCGCTGAACGTAGTCGGGGTAGACCAACAGCACCCGGTCGATGACGATCACGAAGAAGGTGATGAAGCTGACGATCGCGGCAGTTCGCGCGGCTTCCCGCTTGCCGTCGCCTCCGACGATGATGCCGACGACGATGCCGATGCCGATCGCGGCGATGCCGAGCAGAATCAGCATCCATCCCTCGGGGACGTAGAAGAACAGGTACTGGAGCGGGAAATAGAGGGCGATCCAGATTGCGACGGTAATCAACGACGCCAGCAATGCGCGGCGGTTGGCAAGACCCGTCGAAATGGCGGTCACCCCGACAGCTGCGCCGACACCCGTGACGATGATGCCGATAATGCCGATCGTGGGCGTGGAAAACCAACCGGTGATGCCGAGGAACCACAGCAGACCGCCCGCGGCGACGAATGCAGAGCCGAATGTGATCAGCCGGGTCTTCCATGAACCCCCGAGGAGGCTCATGAACACGACCCCGGATATCAGGCCGGTTATGAGGATGGCGAGCCAGGTCACGTTCGGATCGGCCAAGAACTCGTTGAAACGGATGGCACCGAACTCCTTCAGGAGCACGGCGACCCAGAAGATCGGGAGGGAGTAGACGATGAAGGTGAGGAACGTGACCGTGTAGTCGAATCCGCTGTACTGGCGAAGAGCCGTGAGGATGCCGATCGTGACGCCGACGAGGATGGCGATGATCGTCGCAGCGGTCACGAGCTGGATCGTCGATCCAGCGGCAGAAGCGAGTGCTTCTGTCACCGGCTGGTTACCGCGCGTGTATGAGAGTCCGAGGTCGCACTGCAGAACGAGGCACTTGGCCGCGCCGCCCAGCCAGGTGAAGTACCGGACGACCGGCGGAAGGTCGAGATTGAGGATCTCGATCCGATAGGCGATCTGCTCTTCACGGTTGGGGGCGCTGCTCCCGCGCAAGTCGCGGAGCGGGTCGCTCCCGATCGCCGTGAGCGTGTAGACGATGAACGATGCGACAAGGAGCACGAGCAGGATCGCGCCCAGTCGCCTGAGGAGAAACGTCAGCACGTTCGGCCTCGCGGGTTCGCGGACTCAGGTGTCATGGATGTTCCGTTCGGGGCAGAGCTTTGCCCAAAGGTACTACGGCATGCCGTGTCGCGGCCGGTCGCCGCGACACAGCTGTGGGCGCCGAGGAGTCACCTCGGCGCCCACGCTAGTTGTCGACTTCGGGGGAAGCGGCTGAGCCGCTTCCCCCGAAGGAGGGATCAACCCTCAGATTCGACCGGGGCCCACTCCCAGAAGTTCCAGAAGTAGTCCGGGCTCAGCGGCATGGCCTTCACTCCGGTCACGCGGTCGCTCGAGACGAGCAGGCCGGGGAACTGGAAGATCGGGATCGTGACGGCATCCGACCAGATACCCGTCTCGGCCTGGTTGAGCAGGTCGGTCTGGGCGTCGTAGTCCGACGTGACGTTCAGCGTCTGCAGTGCGGACGTGACGTCCTCGTTGCAGTAGCCGTTGTAGTTGCCACCCTTCGTGTCCGGAGCCGCGAAGTCGTAGCAGGCGTAGATCTGGTCCGAGCCACCCACGGCGAGGCTGGTCTGCGACCAGGCGAAGATCGTTGCGTCGTGCGGGTTGATCGGGTTGATCGACGGGTCGGTGAACTCCCAGTTCGGCTCGCTCTGGTCGACGAGCTGGAAGCCCGCCTGAGCAGCCGAAGCCGAAATCAGCTCGAACTCCTGGCCACGACGGACGTTGCCCTCGGGGTACCAGAAGCCGACCTCAACCGGCGTGGTGACACCGGCGTCGGCGAGGAGCTGCTTGGCACCCTCGATGTCGACATCCGTGTAGTCGGCCGAACCGTTGTCTGCGGTGAGGATCGGGTAACGAACCGTGTCAGCCGCGCTCACGAGGTTCGCGTTGCGGACCACGGCGTCGGGGTTGAGCGGAACGATGATCTTGTCGACGATTTCCTGGCGCGGGATCGTCTTCAGGAACGCCTGGCGAACGGCAAGAGCCTTCGCCTCGTCGCCACCGTAGGTGGCCGGGTCGAACGGGCCGCCGTTGTTGACGGTCAGGTCGACGTGCTCGTGCGAGGCCTGGACACCGGTCTGGACCTCGGCAGTCGAGATACCCTCGGCGACCTGGAGGATGTCAGCGGTGGGCTGGCCCGTCCAGATGTCGAGCTCGCCGGCCTCGAGGGCCTGCAGGGCGGTGGTGGAGTCGCCGATCGCACGAACAGTGATTCGCTCGAACTTCGGCGAGGGGCCCCACGTGTAGAGCGGGTTGGCGACGAGGGTCGTGTACTGGTCCTCAGCCGTCTCCTCGATCGTGTACGCACCGCTGGTCAGGGCAGCAGCGGGGCTGTCCGGCAGCGAAGTGTACGCGTACGCGTCGCCCCACGCGGTGCCGAGAGCGTCGAGGACTGCGTCGTCACCGGTGGTGATGGCATCCACGACCTTCTGCTTCGCGGTCTCGGCGAAGCTCTTGGCTGCCTCGCTGTACTTGTCCCAGTCGCCCTGCTCGCCCGAAGCCGAGTAGGTGTCCCAGGCGGCCTGAACGTCGGCGTACTCCTCGGGGAACGCGAGGGCGTACGTGCCGTGAGCCGACACGCCGAGGGGGTTCACGAGCTCCCAGTCCACGTAGGGCTCGTCGTAGACGAGGGTGATCGTCTTGTCGCCGGTCTCGGGCGTCTGGGTGATCAGGTTGTAGCCGGTAGTGGCAGCGGGCGAGAACGCGTCGCTGACGTTTCCGGAGATCGCCGCCCACTGCAGCAGCATGTCGGCCTCATCGATCGGCACACCGTCGGACCACACCGCGTCAGCAGTGATCGTGTACTCGACCGTCAGCGGGTCTTCGCTGACGACCTCGTAGGAACCGAAGTCGGTGTTGCGCACCCACTCAGGGGTGTTGTTGTAATAACCGAACGTGGTGTCGGTCATGTACTTGATGTTGCCGTTGGCCGTGTTGTTACCAGCGGAGCTGTCGTCGTTGAAGTGGAAGAAGCCTTCGTTGTAAGCAACGGTGACCTCGGAGTTCTCCACGACATCCGACTGGTAGGGGTTGCTGCAGCCGGCGAGCACGAGTGCTCCCACCGCAACGACGCCTACGCCCGCCGCAAGACGTGCGATCTTCACATTTCCTCCTGTGCAAGGGGTTATGTGCCGGGGGCATGAGTGACCCCGGCACGGATGGGAAAACCCTAAGCGCGAGCTGTGAGTTGTTCAAAACCTGAGGCCGAAAAGTTACATACCCTTAACTCGGTGGGAGTTGCATGTGGCAATCTGACAAGGTGCACCCCCCGAAGCGGCCTCCCGTTGTTAGCGAAGTGCTGAGCGTTTCGCGCGTTGACGGGCAAACACGTAAGCGGCTGACCTGGGAGGTCTGGATCGTCCTGGCGATCACCGTCGGCCAGTCGGCGGTGTACAGCATCCTGTCGTTCACGCGGTCGCTCATCCGGGCCGCGCAAGAGAACCAGACTCTGGCGCAACAGCAGACCCAGCTCAACCCGAATCGGGACGCCGAGGCGCTGTGGAACGCCCTATACCAGTTCCTCAACATCTTCTTCGGGTTGGCGCTGGTGGCGCTGGTCATCTACCTGCTGTGGGAGCCGGGGTCCAATGCGCTGCGGCGGATCGGTCTGGACTTCTCGCGGTTCGGTGGCGATGTCGCCCGGGCGCTCCTGCTCGGCGCCGCTATCGGCATCCCGGGTCTCGCCCTCTACGTCGCGGGCCGCGCGCTCGGAATCACGCTTCAGGTGAGCGCCTCGCCGCTGGATGCCGCGTGGTGGACCGTTCCGCTGCTGATCCTTGCGGCGCTACGGGCGGGACTGACCGAAGAGGTCATCTTTCTCGGGTACATGTTCGATCGCCTCCGCCGGTTCGGCTGGAACTGGTGGGCCATCATCCTGACCACGGCCGGTCTTCGCGCCGCGTATCACGCCTACCAGGGCTTCGGCGCGATCGTCGGCAACTTCGCGATGGGCGTCGTCTTCGGCTGGTGCTACCGCCGGTGGGGTCGGGTCATGCCGCTCGTGATCGCCCACACCCTTATCGATATCGTGGCCTTCATCGGCTACCCCCTCGCGGTGACCCTCTTTCCCGGCGTCTTCTAGCCCCCCCCCGATGCCGTGAGACACAGCCTGGCGCGACACACGGATGTCCGTCCGTCGCGCCACTGCACGTCTCACGACGGAGGCCGATCGGCGAAGGGGGCGGCGGCCTCTCCACGCGGCGGGGAAAGTGCAGGTTGTCCACCGAGGAAGCCTGAGGCGCAGGCTGAGAGCGGAACACAACTGAGCATGAAGGATGCCATCCAAGCCCGCGATTGCTCCGAGTCCCGTTGTCCTTCACATTGCATCGGATGCCGCACCGACAGCCCGCCCGCGTGATGACCGCACGCTGGTGCCCGTGCGACACGGCGTATGGGCGGATGCGGCGGCCTGGCGCGCTCTCGCGCCGTGGGATCGCTACCTCGCACGCGTCCACGCCGTCGCGCGGCTCCGACCGGACGCGTTGTTCTGCCGTGAGTCTGCCGCTGCCCTCTGGGGTCAGCCGATATTCGGCGAACCTCGCGACATCCATCTCCTCGATGGCCAGGCGACGCGCTCGCACCGGGTAGGCGATGTCGTTCGACACGCGAGCCTCACGACGCCGCGTGTCGTGGAGACAGGGGGCCTCCTGCTTACTGCTCCGGCTGACACTGCCGTCGCCCTGGCCCGCGCCCTTCCGCCAGCGTGGGGCTTGGCGGCCGTGGACGCGACAATCGGCACGCGTCAACTGGGTCTGTGCACCATCGCGGAGATTCGTAACGCGTTCTTGCTGCAGGTGGATCGCCGTCACCGCCGCCGATGCGCATGGGCCATTGAACACGCCGATCCACGCTCCGAGAGCGTCGGCGAATCGGTCAGCCGTGCGGTCATCGGCTGGCTGGGGTACGAGGAACCTGAGCTCCAGCATCCGTTCCAGTTCGAGGGGCATAACGATCGTTGCGACTTCTTCTGGCCACGCTCCGGCATCGCCGGCGAGTCCGACGGATACGGCAAGTACCGCACGCCCGCAGACCTCGTCGCGGAGAAGCGCCGCGAAGACCGCCTCCGTCGACACCTGCGCGGCTTCGCGCGCTGGGACTGGAACGACGCCATGCGCGCCGAGCCCCTGCGACGAACGCTCGAGGCCAGCGGCGTGCCCCGCATCCGCCCGCCCGACCCGACCATGCTCGCCACTCTCAACACTCACTCACACCGCCCGAGACGGAACCTGGCGCGTGAGGCGGGCTGACGTTTCCCGCGCCAGGTTACGTCTCAGCGGGGCTAGGTGTGATGTCCAGGGACGTTGTTGCGTGAATCGAGTGTGATCTGCTGACGGACGAAGGCCTCCCGTTGCGAGAGTGGAGCTGTCTAGGAA
>NZ_JBFBMQ010000023.1:0-19870 GCF_040687115.1 Microbacterium sp. NPDC076895 | reverse complement strand
TCGGAACGGCACCCACATGACAGCCATACCCGGCACCCCTGGGGTGGTCAGAAGCCTACGACGCCCCCGAAACCACCACTCAACAAAGTAAGGACACCTCATGCGCCGCATCCGTCTTGCCCTGGCCGCACTGGCCGCCGTTGTTCTCGCGACGAGCCTCGCGGCCTGCTCGGCGACGCCATCGGTCGAGGTTCCTGACGGTGCCGTCATCATCGACGTGCGGACGCCCGACGAGTATGCCGAGGGGCACCTCGAGGGTGCGATCAACGTCAACCTGCAGTCGGGTTCGTTCGAGCAGCAAATTGCCGAGCAGCCCCTCGACGGCACCTACATCGTGTACTGCCGCACCGGAAACCGGTCGGCACAGGCCGTCGCGATCATGACGGACCTCGGCTTCACGGATGTCACCGATGCCGGCGGCGTCAGTGACGCGTCAGTTGCGACCGGCATCCCGATCGTCACCGACTGACCTGCTCAGCCCGCGCGACCCGACCGCGGCACGAACCGGGGAACCCAGCGCACGAAGGCGGCCGCGCCCAGGAGCCCGAGTACACCGACCGCGCCGGTTGCCACCGACAGGGTCGAGACCGCCGCGATCCCCGAGACGAGCAGCGGTGCTGCGGCCCCACCGGCGTCGGTGAACATGCGCCACGACCCGAGGAACGGGGCGGGGTCCGTGCGCGGGGCGACGTCGGCGCCGAGGGTGAGCAGGATGCCGCTGGACAGCCCATTGCCGACACCCAGGACCGCGGCGAACATCGCGAACCACATCGCCGACGAGTCGAGGTCGTGCGTGAAGGCGAGTGCGAGGAATCCGAGGCCCATCAGCAGCATCGCGGGAAGGGCTGCCCACAGCCGTCCGAAGCGGTCCATGACCTGGCCGCTCGCATAGAAGAGGGCGAAATCGATCGCGCCCGAGACGCCGACGACGAGCGCAATGGTCTGCGCGTCGAGCCCGATCGACACGCCCCACAGTGGCAGAACCACCTGACGGGCAGATCGCACCGCAGCCAGCGACGCCGCAGCAACCCCGAGCCGTGACAGGACGGCCCGGTAGCGCCAGGCGACGGCGAAGACGCTCTCGCGGCTCCCCGGAACCCGGATGCTGCCGGTGATCGCCTCGCCCGTGTCCTCTTCATCGAGTTCTTCTCGGGTCTTCTCCGCAGCCGCATCCGATTCGGCATCCGTCTCGACCGCCGCGAACTGCTGCTCGGGGTCTGCCCCGAACACGACGAGAACGACGGTGGCGAGAAGGCATACACCGAAGAACCAGATAGCCGCGTGCTCGTCACCGAACGCGGCCAGAAGCGCAGCCGCCACGAACGGTCCCACGAACATCCCGAGCCGGAACGTGCCACCCAGCAGCGACATGGCGCGCGAGCGAAATGAGAGCGGCACGCGTGTGGTCATGAACGAGTGACGGGCGAGACCGAACGCCGCCGCGCACAGTCCGATGAGCAGCACGGATGCCGCGAACACGCCGAGCGCGGGCGCGATGATCATCCCCACCACTCCCACCATGGCCAGCCCGCCGGCAACGGCCATCGTGATGCGTTCGCCGAAACGCGCGACGGCCCAGCCTGCCGGCAGGTTTCCCGCGAGCTGCCCGACCACGAGAGCCGATGCGACCAGCGCGGCGCCCGCGACGTCAGCGCCCAACTGTGCCGCGATCACCGGGATGAGGGGGATGACGGCGCCCTCGCCCAGAGCAAACAGCACCGTCGGGAGGTAGACCATGGGCCCGAATCGCCACAGCACGTCCCGCGCGCGGATCGGGGCGGGAGGATCGGACATCGGTTCCACGTTAGTCTGGACTGTCATGCTCGAACTCGATCTGTCCGCCGACATCCAGGCCTTGCGCTCCACTTTCAACGACATTCAGTCTGTCGTCGACGTCGATGCGCTTGCCGCAGAGATCGCGCGACTGAGCGAAGAGGCCGGCGCGCCCGACCTCTGGGACGACCCCGAGCAGGCGCAGAAGGTCACGAGTGCCCTGAGCCACCGGCAGGCCGAGATGTCTCGCATCACGGCAGTCGCCCAGCGGCTCGACGACCTCGAAGTGCTGGTTGAGCTTGCCAACGAGATGGAAGACGAGGAGTCGGCCGCCGAAGCGCGACGCGAACTTGTCGACCTCGAGAAGGTCATCGGCGACCTCGAGGTGCAGACCCTCCTCGACGGCGAGTACGACGACCGGTCCGCCGTCGTGACGATCCGCTCGGGCGCCGGCGGCGACGACGCCACCGACTTCGCCGAGATGCTCATGCGCATGTACCTGCGGTGGGCAGAGCGCCACAAGTACCCCGTGAAGGTCATGGACACCTCCTACGCCGAGGGCGCCGGCATCAAGTCGGCGACGTTCGAGATCGACGCGCCCTACGCCTACGGCACGCTCTCGGTCGAGGCCGGCACCCACCGTCTTGCGCGGATCAGCCCGTTCGGCGCGGCTGACAAGCGGCAGACCTCGTTCGCGGCTGTCGAGGTCATTCCTGTCATGGAAGAGGCGGTCGAGGTCGACATCCCCGAGGGTGACATTCGTGTCGATGTCTTCCGCTCGTCCGGTCCCGGTGGTCAGTCGGTGAACACGACCGACTCGGCCGTTCGTATCACCCACATCCCGACCGGGATCGTGGTGTCGATGCAGAACGAGAAGAGCCAGATCCAGAATCGCGCCGCCGCCATGCGCGTTCTGCAGACGCGCCTGCTGCTGCTCAAGCGCGAAGAAGAAGCGGCTAAGAAGAAGGAACTGGCCGGCACGATCACGGCCAGCTGGGGCGACCAAATGCGCTCCTACTTCCTCTACGGCCAGCAGCTGGTCAAGGACTTGCGCACCGGTCACGAGGTCGGAAACCCCGCTGTCGTCTTCGACGGCGACCTCGACGGTTTCATCGCGGCGGGCATCCGCTGGCGCAAGCGCAAGGATGACGACGACTGACGCTTCGCTCTCGCGCCGATGGCCGCGAGCCTGAACGTTCTCGATGAAGACTGCGCCGCCACGGGTGTCGCACCCGGCGGTGCTCGCCTGCGCGCTTAGGCTCAGATCGCCATGATCCGGTTCGAGAACGTCACCAAGCGATACCGGGGCACCGCGAAACCCGCCCTCGACCAGGTGAGCTTCGAAGTGCTCCGCGGCGAGTTCGTGTTCCTCGTGGGTGCGTCGGGATCGGGTAAGTCATCCTGTCTGCGCCTCATTCTGCGAGAGGACATCGCCACGTCCGGCAATGTCCTTGTGCTGGGGCGCGACCTGCGCACCCTCGCCAACCGCAAGGTGCCCTACTTCCGCCGTCACGTCGGAGCCGTCTTCCAAGACTTCCGGCTGCTGCCGAACAAGACGGTGTTTCAGAACGTCGCCTTCACGCTGCAGGTCATCGGTTCCTCGCGCGGCTTCATCAAGCAGGCAGTTCCCGAGGCGCTTGCCCTGGTCGGGCTCGCCGATAAGCAGAAGCGGATGCCGCACGAACTCTCGGGTGGTGAGCAGCAGCGTGTGGCGATCGCCCGTGCGCTGGTGAACCGCCCCCAGGTGCTGCTGGCAGACGAGCCCACCGGAAACCTCGACCCGGCGACATCCATCGACATCATGCAGTTGCTCGCGCGGATCAACGCCGGCGGCACCACGATCGTCATGGCAACCCACGAAGCGGGCTTCGTCGATCAGATGAAGCGGCGCGTCATCGAGCTGCGCGGCGGCCAGATGATGCGTGACGAGCGCCACGGTGGCTACGGCGACACGTCGGGTCTGCCGCGGCTTCAGCCCGAGCAGGTGCGCGGTGCGGCTGCGGCTGCTGCGCTCACCGCGGTCCTCGAACTGCAGCGTGAGGTCGGCATCGAGCCGACAGTGACGGATGCCGAGATCGCCGTCGCCGCGGCAGTGGATGTTGCCGACGACCCATCGACGGCGTCTGTGGGCTCCGCCCTCGCTGAGGTGCGCCCGGCTCCCGTCGACCCCGATGTGCCGGCCCCGGCCGTTGCAGAGGCTCCGGTGGAGGCGGCTCCGGCACCTTCGCCCGAAGAGCGACCCGCATCCGCGCCGAATGCACCGTCGGTGCCGCCCGAATGGCAGGTCTCCGCGGCGCAGTCCGCAGCAGCTCCGCGACCCACGACGCAGCCTGTGCCTGTCATCGACATCCCCGAAGTCGAGGTCGAAGAGCTGGGGCTGGCAGAGCGGCTGGGGTTGGCCGGCGAGCACGGCGATGATGAAGTCGGGCCCACCTCATGAGGGCCGGGCTCGTCTTCGGTGAGGCGCTGAGCGGCCTGCGCCGCAATGCGTCGATGGTGATCTCCGTCGTCTTGGTGACCTTTGTCTCTCTGACCTTCGTCGGCGCTGCGATGCTCATGCAGCTGCAGATCGGCACGATGCGCACCTTCTGGGCCGATCGCGCCCAGGTGCAGATCTACATGTGCAGCTCCCTGTCGCAGGTTCCCACCTGCGCAAACGGAGTCGCGACGCAGGAGCAGATCGACGGCGTCCGAGCCAAACTCGATTCGGATTCGCTTGCTCCCCTGATCAGTGACCTGCAGTTCGATAGCGCCGAGCAGGCCTACCAGGATGCGATCGATCTGCTCGGAGAGGAGTATGACGGCATCCTCACCGCCGACCAGATCGGTGCGCAGTTCCGAATCACGCTCGCAGACCCGACCAAGTCAGCAGTGATCTCCGAGGCGTTCTCGGGATCGGACGGGGTGGAAGAGGTCAAGGACCAGCTGCAATACCTCGAGCCGTTGTTCTCTGCGCTGACCGTCGCGACATACGTCGCCGTCGGGATCGCGGGGCTCATGCTCATCGCGGCCGTGTTGCTCATCTCGACGACGATCCGCTTGGCGGCGTATGCGCGAAGACGCGAACTCGGCATCATGCGGCTCGTCGGAGCATCCAATCGGTTCATCCAAACGCCCTTCATCCTCGAGGGTGTGTTCGCTGCGCTCATCGGCTCGGTACTGGCGAGCGTCGCCGTCGTAGCCGGAGTGCAGTTCGGTGTGCAGGACTACCTGCGTTCACGCATCCCGTTCGTGGCGACCTGGGTCGATACCGCCGATGTGCTGGTGGTCATTCCCGTCCTCATCGGGATCGGCATCGTGCTCGCCGCGCTCTCGGCGGGCTTCGCGATCCGGCGCTGGCTTCGGGCCTAGTCGGCGGGAGCGAGGAGAACAGCGATGGCGCAGAATCCGCGAGCAGCACAACCAGTAGGGTCAGCGCCGTCATGGGGGATTGCGGGCATCATCCTCGGGCTCGGTCCGCTGCTGCTGTTCGGTGTGGCCGCGGCTGCAAACCTCGGCGGCCCGCTCATCTCGGTTGCCGTGTTCGGGATTCCGGTTCTCGCGACGACCGTGTTCGCCGTGCTCGTCATCCGTCGCCTGCTGCGCGCCCGGCAGATCGGCTGGGGGTACACGGTCGCTGCGGTCACGATCTTCGCCGGCGTTGTCGGATACCTGTTGTGGCTCTTCCTTGCCCTGCTGGCGATCCAGTTCGGCAACGGGCCGGCCTGACCCGCTGACTGCCGCGCGGCCCGCGCTTGGTACACTGGTGGGCTGCGTCGAAAGGAGGAGCCATGCCACGCGAACGCGGAGAGAAGGTCATCGCGACCAATCGTCGGGCGCGCCACGACTACTCCATCGAGAAGACGTATGAAGCGGGCCTCGTGCTCACCGGCACCGAAGTGAAGTCGCTGCGCCAGGGACGCGCCAACCTCACCGACGGTTACGCGTACATCGACGGCGGTCAGGCGTTTCTGGATGCCGTGCATATCCCCGAGTACTCGCAGGGGCACTGGACCAATCACGCGGCCAAGCGGGTGCGCAAGCTTCTGCTGCACAAGGACGAGATCATCAAGCTCAGCCACGCCGTCTCGGCTGGCGGATACACGCTCATCCCGATGAAGCTCTACTTCTCGGACGGGCGCGCCAAGGTCGAGATCGCGGTGGCCAAGGGTAAGGCCGAGTACGACAAGCGTCAGACGCTGCGTGAGCGCCAAGACAAGCGCGAGGCCGAGCGCGCCATGCGCACCAAGAACCGCCTGGGGGAGTAGCGGTGCGCCCGGTCAGCGGGCGCTGAAGCGCGCTTCGACGGCTGCGGACACGACGATGTCAGCAGGTTCTAGCGTCAAGGATGAACTCGCATCCATCGCGAATGCCGCCTTCATCATGCGAGGCGCTGGCACGCTGGGCGCTTCGCCGCCGCGCAGCAGTCCGACATCGGCGATCTCGATCGGGGTGATCTCGGTCCGCCCGATAGCCGCCGCGTAGGCGGTCGCGCGAGAGAGCGCGACACGCACCGCCTCCGCAGCCACCTGCGCCTCGGTCGCCGTTGCCGTGGCCTGAGTAAGAAGCCAGTCCACCCCCGCGATCTGGATGTCGTCCTTCTCCGCGATCGTGCTCAGCCAGTCGGCGATAGCGTCGAGGTCCGCGAACGTCGCCGACACTTCGAGCGAGGCATGGTGCACCAGCGGGAGCTGCGCACCCTCCGCGTTCCAGGGACGCTCAGCGTGGACCATGAGTCGACCGGTGGACCACTCGCGCACCTGACCGGAGTCCTGGCGTACCGTCAGATCTGCGCGCAGGCTGCTGACGGCATCCGTCGCACGTGCCATCACGTCGGTGCGATCGTGCCCCTCGGTGCGGACAGCGAGCCGCGCGACGGCTTCCTCGGGAGTGATCCGGGTCTCGGACTCGCCGCGGACAGTGATCGTGACATCGCTCATGGGGTGAGGCTACGCGGGCGGGCTGGACACGCGCTTGGCGTTCGAGAACAGTGCTTCGGAATGCGCAGGATGCGGCATCCGTTGTATCCTGTAACGCTCGGGTGCTTTGCATCCTGAACCTTCGAAACTCCACAGTGTGACAGCGGCCCCTCATCGAGGGAACAGCCTCAACAGAGGCACATGGGGATGATCGGTTTCGACATCGTCTGCGAATTCGCGAGAAGCGGGCCGAGGATGCGGGGTTATCTCGTAAACGCCCCCTGCAAACAAATAACTGCCAATAAGAAGCAGTCTGACTTCGCCCTCGCTGCCTAAGCAGCGAGCCCGAGTCCGTTAGCCCGTAGGCGATCCCGCTACGGTTCCTAGCGTCATCTAAGGGATCTTGCTGCGTGACGGCGCCTGGACGTCACGCGGGACTTCTCCCAGGCTGGGCTTGTCGACTTAGGTGTCTGTGACAAAGGTCGGAGCCGAGCAGAACGCCTTCACAGAATGCGCCCGGAGAAGGCGCGATGACCCAGCGATGGACGGGGGTTCGATTCCCCCCATCTCCACCACGGCACACAGAAGATGGATGCCGAAGCCGCTGTCACACTGTTGGATTAAGCCTCTCGGAGCGCGCGATTGCGCCGGTCCGGGAGGCTCTTCGTTTTCCCGTGCGTGCGAGGATGCTGATATGCCCGGCTCTCCGCTCATCTCGGCCCACGAACTTCACGATCTGCTCGAGGCCGGGGTCGGCATCCGTCTTCTCGACGTTCGCTACCGCCTCGACAAGCCAGACGGTCGCGACGACTACCGTGCGGGGCACCTCCCGGGTGCCGTGTACGTCGACATGGACACTGAACTCGCCACGCACGGCGCGCCCTCCAAGGGCCGACACCCTCTGCCGTCGCGGGAGACGCTGCAGGATGCCGCCCGCCGCTGGGGTCTGCACGCGGGCGAGTCGGTGGTCGTTTACGACGACTACCGCTCGGTCTCGGCGGCGCGCGCCTGGTGGTTGCTTCGGGGCGCCGGGGTGAGTGACATCCGTGTTCTCGATGGCGGCCTGTCGGCGTGGAGTTCGGCTGGGCTTCCGCTCGAGACGGGCGACGTGTCACCCGAACCAGGATCGATTGTGTTCGACCGTGTGGAAGAGGGGATCTCGATCGATGAGGCTGCAGCCTGGCCGCAGCAGGGAGTACTGCTCGACGCGCGTGCGCCGGAGCGCTACCGCGGAGAGTCCGAGCCGTTCGATCCCATCGCCGGGCACATCCCGGGCGCGGTGAACCTGCCCGCCGATGTGGTGCTCGATGGGGCGAACTTCGCGTCACCCGCGACGATTCGCGCAGCGTTCGAGAGTGTCGGAGTAAGCGACCTCACATCGGTCGCTGCGTATTGCGGGTCGGGCCTCACGGCGGCGCACACGGCGCTTGCGGGAGCGGTGGCAGGCGTGGAGGTCGCCGTGTACCCCGGCTCGTGGAGCCAGTGGTCCAACACGGCTGGCCGCCCCGTCGCGACAGGCGCCGAGCCGGGAGCCTGACGACCACGCACGGCAGCGCCAGGGCTGGATCGCGATCACGCCCGGTGTCACACTGCTCGCATGACGAAGTTCATGATCTCGTTCCCGAGCTCGGCGATGGTGGTTCCCGACGACGAGTGGGAAGCCGTGGGAGATGCGGCGCATGCCGTGATCCGGGAGGCGAAGGCTGCTGGCGTGTACGTCTTCGGTGGCGGTGTCAACGAGAGCATCGCGCCGGTCACCGTCGACGGCGATGGCGTCGTGACTGAGGGCACCTATCCGAGCACAGGTGACATGTTCGGCGGCTACACCATCATCGAGGTCCCGACAGCCGCCGAGGCTTACGAGTGGGCCGCGAAGATCGCTGTCGCGTGCCGCTGCCCGCAGGAAGTGCGCGAGTTCCAGTACGACCCGGAGTCCTGAGGGCCTGCATGCGCGTCAGCTCCAGAGGGTCTCGATAGGGATGTCGTGACCGGCGATCCTCTCGGCGGCGCGATGGCCCGACAGCATCGCTGCGGGGACTGTCGCGGGGTCGTCGGTCCAGGTCGCCTCGCCCGCCAGGTGCAGCACGCCACCGATCGGAGTGGCGAGATCGTCGTGGTCGGCGGTGGTCGAACCGAGCGTCATGTAGGCGTACGATCCGCGCGCGAACGGATCGTCGTGCCAGGACGTGATCGCGACGCTGGTGGGCTCGACGACGCGATCGCCATACAGCCGGCGAAGCTGCGTCAAGATGTCGGCGACGATGCGCTCGGCATCCCACCCGGCGACCTCGCGCGCCGTGGGGCCGGCTGCGAAGGTCAGCAGCGTCGGCGTCCCGTGGAGCGCGGTCAGGTCGTACCAGGAGTGCCAGGCCCGGCTCTCCGGGCCCTGCTGGCGGATGGCGTACACACCCTCGTCCCAGAACTTCGTCGGGAAGCGAAGGAACACCTTCTCGAACGCGTTCATCGTCAGGCGTGACAGTGCGCCCGCGACGGGCTCGGGAAGCGGGGGGCTGATGACGAACTCGTCCGACCGCAAGACCCCCACAGGAACCGTGACCACAGCGGAGTCGCCGCCGAACAAGCCGTTCGACGTCGACACCACGACCCCGTCATCCGACCAGTCGACGCTCGTGACAACGTGTTCGAGACGGATGTCGAGCCCGTCGGCCAGCCGCGTCGCGAGCACGTCGTAGCCGTCCGGGAAGACGACCTCGTCGCCCTCGATCGCGTCGTCGTCGAGGCCGTGGGCTGCGAGATCCTCGATCCAGGCGCCGTACTGCTCCTCGGCCCGGTGCTCCAGGTATTCCCGCACCCGCTGGGTCCGCTCGGCATCCCAGCCTTGGTCGTTGAGTGCTTGCTCGGTGACGTCGCGGTACGAGGCGTCGGGCGCGGATGCCGCAATCACCGCGAGCAACGCCGCGTCGACTGTGTGTACGTCGTCCGCGAAGGCGCGGGCCTCAGCATCCGAGAGTCGCACGCCGTCCGGGCCGTAGTAGGCAATCGGTCGGCTGTCGGGCTGGTAACCGCCGACGGTGAACTCCACCGTGCGCATCCCGAACGCCTCGGCCGCAGCGGCGACGGGGCTGTCGGTGACGCCGTGGATCCAGGAGGCGCCGAGATCAGTCACCTCACCATCTGTGCGATCGGTCTGCACGCGACCGCCGACGCGGTCCCTCGCCTCAAGGATGACGACGTTGCGGCCAGAGGCAGCGAGCAATCGTGCGGCGGTGAGCCCCGCAATCCCGGCGCCGATGACGACGGTGTCAAAGCGTTCCATGCCCTGATTCTGCACTGTTCGGGTGCTCACGGGCAGCAGGTGTCAGGGGTGGCGTCCGAGCAGAGCGTCCACGGTCGCCGTGACGAAGGAGGCCGCGGCCCCGAGCGCCAACGCGACCCCGGCGGCAACGGGGGAGAGCGAGCCGCCCTCGAACGGTGGAAGCACGAACATCACGAACGACGCGACGGTCAGCATCCCGCCGAGGACCACGGTCGAGACGCGACGGATGACGCCCGTGACGACGCGGCGATCGCGATCGTCGGCGAACAGGCGGATCTTGACGGTGAGTTTGCCGTCGGCAAGATCGCCGACGATGGTCTCGATCCGATCGGGAAGCCGCCGGAGGCGCGGGAACGCGCCGAGCGCGGAGCGCCCGATCGCCCCAGCCAAGGCCCGCGGGCGCAGCTGCGACAGGATGAGCGCCTGCGCGGCATCCCGGGACTCGCCGATGACATCCATCGTCGGTGCGGCAGTGCGGAGGGTCCCCTCGAGGATCGCGAAGGCGCGGCCAGCGGCGACCAGGTCGGCGGGAAGCGCGGTGCCGTACCGGGTGAAGAGGTCGCTGGCGTTGTCGATCGTGCGCAAGGTGACCCGGGACCCGCTGCCGAGATCGTGGGTCACGAACTCCGCCAGCGCACGGCGGAACGCCGGCTCATCGGCGGGGTTTGCCAGCGGCATGATCGCCAGCGCGGCATCCGCAACGCGTCGGGTGTCGCCCTGCAGGAACGCGATCGCGAGGTCTTGCACCGTCTGACGCAGATCCCGGTCGAGCCGCCCCACCGAACCGAAGTCGATGAGTGCCGGCGTGCCCTCGGGGTCGATGATGACGTTTCCCGGATGCAGGTCGGCGTGAAAGACGCCGTCGATCACGAGCTGGCGCAAGAAGCTGCGCAGAACGGTGCGCAGGGCATCCTCGATCTCGTCGGTCTGTCCCTCCCGCCTCAGGGCGGTGATCGTCTCGCCGTCGATGAACTCCATCGTGAGGACGCGATCGGTGGACAGATCGGGGAAGATCCGCGGGATGCGCACCTCGTCGCGTGCCGATTTCGCCGACTGGGCGAGACTTTCGAGGTTGCTCGCCTCGCGCGCGAAATCGGCCTGATTGCGCAGGTCTTGGGCGTACTGCTTCGCGATGTCGAGCGCACCGAACTGGCGGGCCTGCTTGATGCGACGGGTAGCCCAGCCCGCCAGGCGCAGCATGATGTCGATGTCGCAGTCCAGCAGGGCACGGATGCCGGGACGCTGCACCTTCACGGCCACGACGCTGCCGTCATCCAGCGTCGCCCGGTGGACCTGGGCGATGGATGCCGCAGCCAGCGGCTCCACGTCGAAGGTCGCGAAGCGGCTGCGACGCTCGCCGAGTTCGCGCTCGAGGAGTTCCTCGATCTGCGCGGCCGGAGCGGGATTGACTTCCTTCTGCAGGCGCGAGAGCTCGCGCACCCACTCGGTCGGCAGGATGTCGTCGCGTGTCGAGAGGAGCTGACCGGCCTTGATGAACCCGCCGCCTGCCTCTTCGAGCGCTTCGCGGAGGCCGCGTGCCTGGCGGGCGCGAACCTCGGCCGTCGCGGGGTCGTAGCTGAAGTCGAGCTTGCGGAAGGGGAGGAGGCCATGGCGCCGGGCCAACCCCCAGATCTGCCGGAACCGTGCGCGGCGCTGCCGCCAGGTCAGGGGCTTCTCACCCGCTGCCGCAGCGGCGAGGTCGGAAAACCGAGGTGGCGCAAACAGCGACGAGCTCACGGTTCGATTCTTCCGTGTCTTGCGGTGCCCCGGGTCAACCGGGTTACGGTGGGGCGATGACCGATACGAAGACGCAGGTCGGGGTGCGTTGGAATCGGGCGTGGACGTCGCCGTCGGCGGTTTTCGCGTTCGGCGTTCTGATCATCCCGGGACTCTTGAGCATCGCCGCGAACTCGTGGAGCGAGCCGGATGCCGCTGACTACGTTCGCATGGCTTTCGCGACGGTGATCGGCGCCAGCGTCGCCATCGTGACCGTCGTCGGACTTTGGGTCTTCTTCCTGCGACGCCGCAGCCCGTACCTGTTCTGGTACACGCTGGGCGCTGTTGTTGTGGTGGCGATGCAGGTGAGCTTCATCTTCGGTGCCGCCGACACGCTTCTCGACAGATTGGCGATGTCATGACGGATGCCGACACCCAGACATCCGTCACCGGAAACTCGGTGCTCCCCGGTGTGGAGATCATCGCCGCCATCCGCCGGGTTGCGACGGTGACCGCCCTCGCGCTCCTCGCGTACGTGACTTTTACGCGCGGCAGCGCAGGAAGGTGCGTCGGCGGAGTCCGAGCGGACGGCGGCTACATCGACGCGAACGGCGATCCGACCGACGTGGTGCCGCAGTGCATCTCGCTGACGCTGGCGCCGAGCCCGGTGGTGATCATTGCCGTCGTGCTCACCTTTATCGTCGCGCTCACTCTCGTGATTCGACGAGCGCAGACGGTTCCGGCGGCGCTGCGGATTCTCGACCGCGCGACCATTGTGATCCTCGCTATCACGGCGGTGTCGCTGGTCGTTTCGCTCGTGTGGTTCGGACTTCTCCCCATTCGCGACTGGAGCCCGGACGGCCCGTGGGAGTTCGTCTTCCCCTTCCCGTTCGGGTCGGTCGATCTCTCGATCACGCCGATGCAGGCATCCGTTAGGGGCTAAATCACGCGCGGTCGCGGCGCCGCGTCGCGAACCACGTCGCAACGATGACCGCGCCGACCAGGCCGAACACCAGCCACGTCAGAGCGGCACCGACCCAGCCGGTGACGAAGAAGCCGAACATGAGCGCTGCGAACCACAGCAGCGCCGCAAGGGCCACCGTCATGAGCGTGAGCAGGATGCCGCGCAACGGTGCACGTGCGAACAAACCGAAGCCCCAGGCGGTGCGCTGCGGAACTCCGAAGACGGCGGGCAGCATGATGGCAGCAACCGCGAGCGCCGGGATCACGAGCCATGAGGCGACCAGCGCGCTTGCTGAGACGGCGACCGTGAGCAGCAGCACCGCGAGCCATTCGCCCCAGCTCGGCCACCGCCTGCTCCCCACGAGCGCCGACCGGAACCCCGCAGCAACGAGCGCGACGCTCGCCACGACTCCGGCGAGCGAGGCGAGCGCGAGCAGCACGAAGACGACGGATGCCGCGGGCGTCACGAACGGCACCACCAGCAGCGCCTGCACCGCGGTGTTCAGTACGACGACGGGGACCCACACTCGCCAGGCGCGTCCGAGCAGCATCCACGTGCTCACAGGTCACCTCGCACTGCGTCATCCAGGATGTCCCAGTACTTCCCGCTGTAGATCGTCTCGTCGCCGACCGTCACCGTGACGGTGTCGGTTGCGTCGGAAGGCGAGGTGACGGTGATCGCCTGACCGTCTGCCGTTTCGCCCGTGCACGACACCGCCTCGCCGTCCTGCTCGCACACGGGCGCAACCAGCACGTCGATGTTCTTCGCGAGCAGGACGTCGATAGCGGCGTACCGGATCTCGGTCATGTGGTTGCCGCCGACCGGTGCCAGGGCCTCGACCTGCGAGCATCCGGCCATCGCCACCATGCTGGCCGCGAGCACGGATGCCGTGATCAGTCGCCGCTTCACAGTCCACGCTCCGTCTCATACGCCAGGATCCGAGCGTTCTCGGTCAGATGCTGCTTCTCGAGCGCGGCATCCGTGATTCGCGAGAGATCGAACGGAGCTTTCAGGAGCAGCTCGGTGTTGCGATCCAGCGGCGAGCCGCGGCGCATCATCGGGCTTTCTGCCCAGTCGTTGGAGGCGAACTCGCGCGACCGCGACGCGAGGTCGGCGACGCTGCCGCTCGACCCGGGAACGGCGGGGGAGGCGTGATCGAGCACCGTCGTGAACAGCGACAGGGTGCCGTCGCGGTTGTCGACGATCTCGACCACCTGCTGTTGCTGCGGGAAGTCGATGCACGATGCTGTCGTGATCTCCCAGAAGCCGCGCTCGCCGTCTGCGTGCGCGAGGATCTGATTCAGATGGGTATGGCCGTTCAGCCACCCGATCACGACGGGGTATTTCAGCAGCATTGCGACGAACTCTTCGGCACCGTAGAGCTTCTGCGGGTCATCGAACCGCTGCGCTTTGTTCTCGAGCGTCAGGCTGTTGTGGTGGCTGAAGATGAGCGCCAGCTTGTTCTCGGCCTGCGCCTGCTGCAGCTGCGTCTCGAGCCAGCGGAACTGCACCTCGGGCACCCCGCCGTCGGGTCCGGCGACCTGATTGCAGGTGTCGAGGCCGAAACCACGGACGTTCGGCGACAGGTCGGCAGACCACCACGTCTCGCCGGAGTCGAGGTTGTGCTGGGTGAAGCCATGCCCAACGGGTCCAGGAGTCGGTTGGGTGTTGAAGTGCTCGGCCATGAACTCGCGCTGCTCGAAGAGGTAGCGCTCGGGGCTCGCCGCGACTTCCTTGAAACCGGGCCGACCCCAGGCGAGCCCCAGCGCGTCGACGGCCTGTTGCAGGATGCCGGTCGCAGCCGCCCACCCGCCGAGCGCCATCCCCGCGGTGCCCTCGAGGGCGTAGGACTTCTGGGCGCCGATCGCCAGGGCGTGTAGCTGCGGGCTGAGGTTGAATGTGCCGAGCAGCAGTGTGTCGTGGTTGCCGTACACGGCGTACCAGGGGGCCGGCAGGCCGACGGAGTCGACGGGTTTCGCGATCGCCTGGGAGAGCAGATCCGGAAGCTGCGGGAAGCCGTAGTCGCCGAACGCTCCGCCGCTCGGGTCGCTGGGTCGGTACGCCCACGTGGCTTCGGCCCAAGCCTGCACCCCCTGGTAGCTAGAGCTCGCATAGGCAGGATCGACGCTCAGGCCGTCCATGAGATCGATGTACCACCGCAGCTCCATGTGAGAGTGCATGTCGGCGGAGTCGCCGGTGACGATCGCGGCGCTCATTGGCGCGCCCGTGAGGGGGCTGTACCGGGCATCCGAGAACGCCTGCACCATCGCCGCTGTCGCATGCGGGCTCAGGGGATCTTGCGGGTGAAAGGCCGAGCCCCACGCCGAGTGGTCTTGCACGATCATCGGTTCGATGCGGCCGGGGGACTGCGCGTCGATGACGTGCAGGTCGGAGAGGTGCCCGAGGTACAGCAGCGAGCGTCGTGCCGTCGTGCGCGCGCCCGCGGGCGCGGCACGCAGGATGTCGAGACGAGGGATGTACGGCTCGCCCGGCCCGGTCACGAGTCCCCGGTAGGACCCCTGGATGACGCTGCCCTGCAGGATCGTCTGCTGCAGGGTCGTCGGGATGCCGGCAGCGGTCTGTGCGGTGGTCTGCGCGCGCGCCGCAAGACCGCGTCCGAGCACGTCGACGTTCAGTCCGGTGGCGGCAGCGAGCGCTGCAACGCCGGTAAGGAAGTGGCGGCGGGACAGTCCGGGCATCGATGCCGTCCGTTCGGGTCAGGCGACAGTGCTCTGACTTTATCGGAACGGCGCGCGCCTCAACCGGAGCGAACTCACGCGTCGGGTCGTTCGATCAGCACGAGGCCTTGCTTGGTCAGTGCCACAGTCACCCATCCGTCGCCGAACAGGTAGGTCATGCCGTACCCGTCCTCATCGACCGCGACGGCGTATTGCGGGTCTGTCGTGATGTAGGTGCCTTGGGCGCCGTCCTCGCGCAGCCAGCCTTGACCGATGAGTTCGGTCTGCAGGCGCGTTGCCTCGCTGCTGGCGATCGGTGCCCACCCGAAGAGCAGCAGGTTGTCGGTCGCGGGCCCGTCGAAGTCCGCCCACGTGCACTGCAGGCCTCCCTCGACGACCGTCGCGCCGACGAGGAAGTCATCGGCGCGTGAGGTCCACCCGTAGCTGGTGAGTTCGTCGACCAGTGAGGCGGAGATGAGCGTGTCGCACGTCGGTGCTGATGCCTCTGCTGTTGAGCTGGGGGAGGCATCCGGGGTCTCGATCGGCCCTGCGGGCGGGGCGGATTCGGTGGTTGCCGACGTGGGCTCCGGAGTGGGGGTTGTCGAGCACGCAGCAAGGACCAGTGCCGCCAGCAGGATCGGTGCCAGCAGCGCCGCGCGCGGTGCTCGGGTTATCATGACGCCGCCTCGCCGCCACGTAGCAGGTCGATAAAGGCGTCGTGCAGGATGCCGTTCGTGGCGATCCCGGATCGATCACTCAGCGTGTGGGTTCCGTCGACAGCCGTGAACCGGCCGCCGGCCTCTTGCAGGATCGGGACGTAGGGAGCGATGTCGTACTCCTTCACACCGAACTCGGCGACCATCTCGAGGCGGCCCTCGGCCAGCAGCATGTAAGGCCAGGCGTCGCCGTATCCGCGATCACGCCATACGGCGCGGGTCAGGCGGATGAGGTCATCGACGCGGCCTACCTCGTCCCACTGCCCGATGCTCTGAAAGCTGACACTCGCCCGGTCAAGGGCGTCGACGTCGGAGACCTGCAGCCGAGTCGCCTCGCCCGATGGCGTCGCCGTCCACGCGCCGAGTCCGGTGGCGCCCCACCAGCGGCGCCCGATCGCGGGCTGGCTCACGACGCCGACGCGGGGAACGCCGTCGATCGCGAGGGCGATGAGAGTCGCCCACATGGGGATGCCCTTGAGGTAGTTGGCTGTCCCGTCGATCGGATCGATGATCCATTGCCGCGCCGCATCGCCCGACGACCCGAATTCCTCGCCGAAGATCCCGTCTGAGGGGCGTTCGGCCTCGAGGATGTCGCGGATGGCCCGCTCGGTGGCAAGGTCGGCCTCCGTCACGTGCGTGGCATCCGGTTTGACACGGATGTCGAGATCAGCCGCGTCGAACCGGGCCATCGACACCGCATCGGCGGCATCCGCGAGCCGTAGCGCGAGGTCGAGTTCCGACGAGAGATCGCCGTCGAACGGTGCGTCGAATCTGTTCATCGCGGGGGAGGACGTCACACGATCAAGGATAGGCGGCGGCGCCTCGCACGATTTCCCGGTGACGTAATCGTGATGCTAGAGTTGACCCTCGGTTCGCCGCGCAATCTGAGCGTCGTAAACCTCCGCACCTCTAGCTCAATCGGCAGAGCAACTGACTCTTAATCAGTGGGTTCAGGGTTCAAGTCCCTGGGGGTGCACCACGCAAGAAGGCCCGAGATTCCCTGGAAACACAGGGATCTCGTCAGAGAGACCCCGACTCTACCTCTCACCTCGAGGACGGTGGAGCCCGGTATTTCTCGTGTGTTCGGCGACTTCCGCGACCGCCTTCCAGCCAGACATGACGAGGAACGCAGCGGTTGAATGCCGCTCCGGCGAATCGCGGGCTGTCCTGATAGCCGCGCAGCCTCACCATGCTTCAGAGGACCCCACGGGGCGCCGCGCGTATCGCGCTGTTGGTTGCGCCGCGCGGAGTGCCGGTGGAAAGATCGCTGACAAGCATCCGCGTGCCCACACGGCGCGCGAGATCGAGGGGACGAAAGTGAAACGCCGTTACGTTGCGCTCGCGGTGGTGGTACCTGTATGGGCGCTGCTGCTACCCCTGCAGCCGGCAGTGGGAGCAGGTGACGATGGTGACGCCGGTACGTCGGAGCAGCAGCTCCCTGCTGTCGACGACATTCGATTCAGCCCGGAGGAGATGGCAGAGAGCTACAAGCTGGAAGCTCAGGCGGAGTGGCAGCCCGCGGCGGGTCGAATTGCGACGGAGATTCGCGACCTGTACCCCGATGCTTTCGTAGCGGCCAGGTCAACATTCACGACCTTCACTGTCGTGTTCGCGGGCGCGGCCCCTGAGGGTGCACTGCGGATGCTCGATTCGGTACCGGTCGACGTGGAGATCGTAGAAGGAGTCGGTGTTCCGGAGGCCACAGTCCTTGAACTCGTGGACTCCATCACCAAGACCGTCGCACCGCTGGCGGCGCCATCACAGGGATTCTCGATCTACCCGGACCCCGAAAAGAAGTCCGTCGAAGTAGAGCTCTATCCCGTGGCGGGCATGGAGCGAGCGGATGCCCCGCTGAGTGAGTTCGAGACCGCTGTTCGTGCTGCGATTGCTCAGCTCGACGCGAGAGGCGTTGTTGTCTCTGTCAGTGCTCGTGAGATGCCTGGGGGCGTCGACGACACAAGCTACGGTCAAGCGGGCGGCACACCCCTGAATCTGTCGTCAAACGGTTCTGCCGCGTGCACATCGGGGTTCGTCGTGAAGGTCAACAACGGTCCCGACCTCGGGGTGTACACATCCGCACACTGCCCCAACAATCTGAGGCAGGCGAACACCAACAGCAATCCGAACTTCAACTTCGACTTCCGCGCGGAGCACCTCGGACCCTACGGTGATCACCAATGGATGCGGAGTCCCGTGATGATGGACTTCTGGTTCCACTACAACACCGGGCTCGGGCGCCCGGTGACGGGCACGGGCTACGCCGTGGTTGGCAACTATGTCTGCAAGTACGGACGGACGACCGCGAGAACGTGCTCGACGGTGACCTCCGTCAACAACACCGTGACAACTTTGAACGGGACCGCAAGCCGGATCACGTTTGTAAGCGGAGTGATCAGCGATAGCGGAGATAGCGGGGGCCCGGTCTACGTCGGCACCGTCGCCGTAGGTTTGACGAAGGGGCGAGACCCGATGAAGAACGTCTCGTGGTTCTCGACGACGGATTGGGCGATGTTGAACCTCTCCACTCACATCTGCATTGATGGCACCTCATGCTGAGCAGACGCGCGATTCCGCTCAGGGCTTGGCCGGTCGTGGTGTTGGCACTCGCAACGGGCGTAGCGGTGAGCGGATGTTCACCGGACGGCGACGCTGTGCCGACCCCGGCCGAGACCTCTTCGGCGGTGGTCTTGGAGATTGCGACGGTTGACGGGTCGCAACTGGATGGGCATGACCTCGCGCTCAATTCCGGAACGCTTGTGGCGGTTGGCAACTGTGTAGCTCTCGATAACGGCACGGTGCTGGTCTTCCCCGACGGCGAAGCGTCCTGGGACGGAGAGACGCTCAGGTTTGGGGGCGAGGAGTTCCACCTCGGAGACGTGGTTTCTAGCGGCGGGTCACCGCTCGCAGAGCAGTTTGCGTCGATGATTCCATCCGGATGTGCCGACCTCGAACCGTGGGGAGTCGGAACGCTGGAGCTCGGGGGGTCGTGACGATACGTCGTGTGGTCGTGTCAGAACACCCCGTAGTATCCGACCCCGTTGATCGCGTCTTCCCATTCCTGGTCGGTGATTAGTTCCGCCGTCGACCAGAGATTGAACTCGGGGTCTTGCGGGGTGTTACCGATCGCGCAGACGTAGGCGGATTCACCGCCGACGAAGTTCTCTCGTGGTGGCTGCGTGTGCGGCACTTCCACAAGCCATCGGCCGCTCGGAAGTATCTCGGCTCGCGCGTGGTCCTCGTGCACCGTGATGCCCTGTGCCTCGATGTTGATGTTGAGGCCGGTGTTTGTTCGATCGACACACAGCTGCGCGAGGCTGCTGAGAGCGAACGTCGGCGTGGGGGACGGAGTCGCGGTCTCTGGCGCTAGTGGTGCTGACGCCGTGGGCGAGAGCGATCCTGTTGGCGTGGGAGACATGTCTGGCCCAGCAGGCGTGCATCCCGTGAGGAGAAGCACCGCTAGGCCGACTGTCGCAGGCCGTGAGAGTCGCATGCCCTCAACTGTATTCCCGGCCGCTAGTCGCCTTCATCAGGGGGATTGTCTCTGAGCTGTCGGTAGTAGGCGTCCTCCGCAGCGTTTGATTCGCCCTGAGTTTCGTTCCTATCGGGCGGTTTGGGAAACGGGTGTTCCCAAGGGTGTGTCGTGGCCAGCGTAGTAGTCGGCTTCGACCTCGGCGGGAGTGCGCATGTCGAGCTCTCCGTGGAGGCGCTGATTGTTCCACCACCACACGTCTCGGCCATCGCGTTATCGAAACTTTATCCGGCTAATCGGCCTTGGTGCTGGGTTTGGCCGGGTAATGCGGTCAGTCGGCGGTGAGTCGGCGGAGTTGCGCGTCGTGGTGGCGGACGGT
>NZ_JBFBMQ010000022.1:0-21693 GCF_040687115.1 Microbacterium sp. NPDC076895 | reverse complement strand
CCACTCGCTACGACAAACACGCCATCGTCTACCGCGCCGCGGTCCTCATCCACGCCGCAATCGCGTGGACCAAACAATTATCAGACACGCCCTAGGGTGAGTGCATGAGAGTGCAGCTCATCGGCATTGGGACGGCGGTGCCGGAGTTCGCGCTCTCGCAATCCCAGGTGAGGGACCTGTTCCTCGCTGAGCCGGATATCGCACCCCTGACGGCACGGCTCATCCGCGCCGCCTACGACAACTCGGCGATCGAGCGGCGCCACACCGTCATCGAAGACTTCGCGAGTGGCGGCGGAACCTTCCTCGAGCCGGAGAGCCGTGTCATCCGTAGTCCGGGGACGGGCCCCCGCAACGAGCTCTACGCACGCGAAGCGCCGAAGCTGTCCGAGTCGGCGGCGCGGCGCGCCCTGCACAACGCCGGAGTGCAGCCGAGCGAGATCACCCACGTGGTCACCGCGAGCTGCACCGGCTTCTACGCCCCCGGACCCGAGTACCGACTGGTCCGCGACCTCGGACTCGATCCCACCGTCGAGCGCGAACACATCGGTTTCATGGGATGCGCCGCAGCGATCCCAGCGCTGCGTTCGGCGTGGCGCATCTGCCTCACCGACCCGACGGCAACGGTCTTGGTTTCGTGCACCGAAGTGTGCTCGATCCACATGCGGTCATCGCCCGACCCCGATCAGATCGTCGCCTCTGCTGTTTTCGCCGACGGCGCAGCAGCGGCGGTCGTGACCGCCCGGCCTCCAGAACGCGGCGAACCTCGCGAGCTACCCGCACCGTCCCGGGCGCTGGAACTCACGGGCTTCACGACCGCCCTCACCACCGACGGCGAGCACGACATGGCGTGGATCATCGGCGACCACGGCTTCGAGATGACACTCACCGGCAATGTTCCTCGCATCGTCGGACGCGAGGTCCGCGCAGCGCTCGCGCCGGTGCTCGAGCGCACCGGCGCGATTGATCAGTGGGTGGTGCACCCGGGCGGCCGCAGCATCCTGGACAAGTTCGAGCAGGCAATGGATCTCGATCAATCAGCTCTGCAGCGGTCCCGGGCGATCCTGCGCGACTACGGCAACATGTCCTCCGCCACCGTGCTGTTCATCCTCGCCGATCTTCTCGGCGACCCCACGGTGGTCGAGGGTGAACAGGTGCTTGTCACCGCGTTCGGTCCCGGCCTCGCTGTGGAGAGCGCGACGGCTCGTGTCGCCGCGCGCCGGGCGGACGACGCTGCTGAGGATGTGCGCGTGGGGCAGGCGGCCAGTGCGCGTTCGTGACGAGGCTCTTCGCGAGCTGATGGACGATCCGCACTGCGACGAGCGGATGCTGCTGCGCACGGTCCGCCGGTTCGGTCTGGTCAATCGAGCGGTCTCGGGATGGGACGCGATCTACAGGTCGCGCCTGCACCCCTACCTTCGCGCCCGAGCGAAGGAGCAGCCTGAGGCTCCTGTCCGGATTCTCGACGTGGGGTGCGGCGGCGGAGATGTCACGCTGAGCCTCGCACGACGCGCCCGCGCGGACAGCTTCGCCGTGGAGATCTGTGGAATCGATCCCGACCCTCGGTGCCTCTCGATCGCGACCTCGCGCCCACCCGAGCCTGGAGTGAGCTTCCGCGGCGCCTACGTCGCAGACCTCGTCGACGCCGGCGAGCAGTTCGATGTTGTCGTCTCGAACCACGTCCTGCATCACCTCAGCCGGGATCAGTTGCGCGAGCTCCTCGCCCACACCGACGCCCTGGGCGCCGAGCTCGTGCTGCACAACGACATCGCCCGCAGCTCAGCGGCGTGGGGCCTCTACGCGGTCGGTATCCTTCCGGTCGCTCCCGGCACCTTCCTCCTTACCGACGGGCTCCGCTCGATCCGGCGGTCGTACACCGTCGCCGAGCTCCAGCGGGAGGTCCCGCGGGGATGGACGGTGACGTCGCCGGCCCCTTTCCGTGTTCTCGCCACTCGACAGTCGCGCAGTACCGCCGGGGTGTGATCCATGCATGTCGTGATCATCGGCGCCGGCCCCGTCGGCATGCTGCTCGGCGCCGAGTTCGCCCGGCTGGGCGTGGAACACGTCACGCTCGAAGCACGTGAGACCCCCGGCGCCGGATCCCGAGCCATCGGCATCCATTCGGCCGCGCTAGCGGCGATGTCAGCCTCGGGAGTAACCGATCGCATCCTTTCCGCCTGCCTGCAGGTCCGCGAGGGCGAGGCCCGGATCGGCGGCAGGGCCGTAACCACGATCCGCTTTGACGCGGTGCGCACTGGCTCACTCGCATCCTTCCCGTTCGTCGCGACCCTCCCGCAGGCTGCCACCGAAACAGCGATCGCGGCCGAGGCGGCCGGCCACGGCGCTCCCGCCCCGCAGCGCGGAGTCCAGGTGCTCGACGTGATCGACGAGGGATCGTCGTGTCGGGTGATCACCGACCGCGGCGAGGTGCGCGGCGATGCGGTCGTGATCGCGGCGGGGTCTCGCTCCCGCCACATCAGCAGCCTCACTCGCGAGGGCACGCGCCGCGCGTACCCCGACCGGTACGTCATGGCCGACGTTCCCGATGACACCGATGACGGGCCCCGGGCCATCGTCCACCTGCATCCGGACGGCGTCCTGGAATCATTCCCTCTGCCCGGCGGGCTTCGGCGGTATGTCGCGTGGCACAGCCCCGGCTCCGCAGGTAGCGCACCTGACCCGGCAGCCGACCTGCGTGCGGCAGTCACCCGGCGTGCGGGTTCCTCTGGCGACACGATCACGACGGCATCGACCTTCGGTGTCGGCCGGTTCGTCGCGCGCCGGATGCTGCGCGGTCGGGTTCTCGCGATCGGGGACGCTGCCCACGAGGTGAGCCCCATCGGTGGGCAGGGGCTCAACCTCGGACTCATCGATGCGGCGACGCTCGCCCCGCTGCTCGCGGAGTGGGGCAGAACCGGCGAGCCTCCTGCCGAGCTTGCCGCGTGGGAACGCAGGCGAAGATCCGCCGCGAGGACTGCAGCCCGGATTGCGGCGCTGAACACCGTGGCCGGTCGCGGCCACGGCAGCTTGGGCGCCGCGACGCGGCTCGCCGGCATCCGTCTCGCGCCCGCGCGGCTCCTCGCACACGCCTACGGGATGGGATTCGATCCGGATGCCCGGGCACCCCACTTCAGGCCACGAACGCGGTGACGACCAGCTGAGCAGCAAGGATCAGACCCGCCGCCATCACGAGGCGGAAGACCACACGGTCCGGCTTCCGGAGAGCGCGGAGCAGGCCCGCGACAGCGCACGCCACAACACTCACTGACGCAGCGAGCGCCACGGCGGGGGGCGCCTCGCCGAACGATCCGACCAGCACGACAACGGTCCCCGCGATGACGGCGGCGAACGCGGCTATCGCACTCGGCGTGGCACCGATCCGGTGACCGAGTCCGCGCACACCCGTCGCCTCGTCGTCGGCGAGATCCGGCAGCACGTTGGTCAGGTGAACCGCCACACCCAGCAGCGCACCGGCGGCTCCCTGCCACCACGGAGCCACCGCAGGCAGGGCAGCTGCCAGGGTTGCGAGCGAGGGCAGGATGCCGAAACTCACCGCGAACGGGATCACCGATGCCCATGTGAACTTCAGCCAGGCGTTGTACGCCCACGCCGAGGCCAGAGCGATGCCATGGGCGAGGCAGAACTGCCACCCGATAACGCCGGAGACACCCAGCGCGAGCACGAGCGCGACGCCCGCTGCAGCAGCGACCGCTCTGCGCGAGATCACGCCCGCCGCGATCGGCTTGTCGCGACGCCCGATGGCGATGTCGCGCTGGGCGTCGATGGCGTCGTTGGACCATCCCACAGACAGTTGGCCGAAGAGCACGGCCGCGACGGTCAGTGCGATGCGCTCCACTCCGATGCCTGCGCCGACGGCGAGCAATCCGGCGAGCGTCGTGACGACCACCGTCGGCCCAGGATGCGAGCACGCCAGCAACGCGAGCACCCGGCCCCCGAATCCTGTCGTGACCGGGGAGGTCTGCCGGCTCGCCATGCCCTCACAGTACGCGTCAGCACACCGCGCCCGGCACGCCGAACGCAGGATCAATCCGCACTGCCGACCCCTGGCGACTCGTCTCACCCGTCTGATCCTGCGATCGGGACCGTGGCTGGCCGCTTCCAGCAGGCGCGAGGCCTCCCCCATGAGACGGATGTGACGTGGCATGGGATCGACGTAGCGTGGATGGGTGAGTGATCCGACGCGTGCCACCTCGTGGTGGGTTCCGCTGCGAGGCGATGTCTGGCTAGCAGTGGCACTGTTCGTCACGGCGGTGCTGAGTACGGCCCTCGGCTCGGTCGCCGGGATCTACAGCCAGACCGAGGTCGACCTCCGTTTCGCCCTCCTGTATGCCTTCGGCGTCACAGCACCACTCGCATGGCGGCGCCGCCTACCCAGCACGGTCGCGGTCGCGGTGTCGATCGCGTTCTTCCTCGGCATGATGGCGCGCATCCCGGAGCTCTACGTGGGAAACGTTGCCGTCTTCATCGCCTTCTACACGGTCGGGGCGTGGGTAGACGATCGGCGCCGCGCCTTCATCGTGCGCATGGTGATCATCGTGGGGATGTTCATCTGGCTGCTGGTGACGATGTTCATCGATGCGACAGCCCCCACCGACGAGGGACTGTCGCGCGCAGGGCTTTTCTCGCCCTACGTGGCGTTCATGCTCATCCAGTTCCTCGTGAACGTCGCCTTCTTCGGCGGTGCGTACTATTTCGGCAACCGCACGTTCGAGTCGCGCCGCCAGCGCGAGGTCCTTGCCGAGCGGACCGTCGAGCTCGAACGGGAGCGCGAGACGACCGCCGCGCAAGCCGTCGCCCTCGACCGCGTCCGCATCGCTCGCGAACTGCACGATGTGGTGGCCCACCATGTCTCTGCCATGGGCGTGCAGGCTGCCGCGGCGCGGACGGTGTGGGATGCCGATCCGGATGCCGCGCGGCGCGCCCTCATCGACATCGAGCAGGCAGCGCGTGATGCCCTCGTGGAGTTGCGCCAGTTGCTCGAGACACTTCGCACGCCCGTCGACGACGACCCCAGCGACGCATCGACAGTGGGACTGGACGGACTGCCCGCGCTTGTCGCCCACGCCAACGAAAACGGGCTCCCGACGACTCTGACGATCATCGGTGAGCCGGCGCCAGTAGCGCCCACGGTACAGGTCAACGCCTTCCGAATCACGCAAGAAGCCCTGACCAACGCCCGTCGTCACGGCGGCCCGGATGCCGCGGCCGACGTCCGCGTGCGGTATCTACCCGCGGCGCTCGAGGTCGAGATCGTGAACTCCGGAAGACCCTCACTCTCCTCCCAGAGCGGGCTCGGACTTCTCGGCATGCGCGAGCGGGCAGCCGCGTCCGGCGGCTCGATCGAGATCTCACCGCGCCGCGAGGGTGGATTCCGGGTACGCCTGAGCGTGCCGCGCCTCGAGGGGGTGGGCGCGTGAGTACTCGGGTTCTGCTGGTCGACGATCATGCGCTCATGCGCGCTGGCTTCCGCCTCATCCTCGACAGTGCTCCCGACCTGGAGGTCGTCGGTGAGGCTGCGAGCGGCGAAGCGGCAGTGCGGGCGGCATCCGATCTCAGACCCGATGTCATTTGTATGGACGTGCAGATGCCCGGAGTGGGAGGGCTCGCCGCGACGCGCCAGATCGTCGCCGACCCCGGGCTCGAGTGCGCCGTCGTGATCGTCACCACCTTCGATCGGGATGACTACCTCTTCGAGGCCCTCGAGGCTGGGGCGAGCGGCTTTTTGCTGAAGAACGCAGCGCCCGAGGATCTGCAGTCTGCCGTGCGGGTAGCTGCGGCCGGCGACGCGCTGCTGGCCCCCGAGGTGACTCGCCGCGTCATCGCACGGTTCGCGGCTGCACCGCCGACGCCGACACCACCGGCAGCGGCCGACCTCACCGAGCGCGAGTCGGAGGTTCTGCGTCTGATGGCGCAGGCGATGAGCAACGCTGAGATCGCGGCGCACCTGATCATCGGCGAGGCAACGGTGAAGACCCACGTCTCCAACGTGTTGCTCAAACTCGGCGTCCGCGACCGCGTCGCCGCTGTCGTCTATGCATACCGTCACGGGCTGGCCTGACCCGGGAACCCGCCTCCCCCGCGCGAGGGAGGACATGACCCGCCTCGAGGCGGATGCGCGGCGAGGCGCGGCTTCCTAGCCTGGAGGTACCGAGTGAGAGGAGCAACATGCTCGAGTTGTCGCACGTGACCAAGAGTTATGGCGCACACCGTGTTCTGAACGATCTGTCGTTCACTGTCAGGCCCGGCCGGTTGACCGGCTTCGTCGGAGGGAACGGTGCGGGAAAGACCACGACGATGCGCATCATCCTCGGGGTGCTTGCCAAGGATGACGGGTCGGTCACCATCAATGGTGCCGCGCTGACCTCGGCGGACAGGCGCCGCTTCGGCTACATGCCCGAAGAACGCGGGCTCTACCCGAAGATGAAGGTCGGCGAGCACATCACCTATCTCGCCCGGCTGCACGGGTTCGACAAGGGCGAGGCGGAGGCGAGGTCTATCGCCCTCCTCGAGCAGCTCGGGCTCGGGGAGCGCCTGAACGACACCGTCGAGAAACTCTCACTCGGTAACCAGCAGCGGGCGCAGATCGCCGCTGCGCTGGTGCACGAGCCCGACGTGCTCATCCTCGATGAGCCCTTCTCGGGGCTCGATCCCCTCGCTGTCGACGTGGTCGCAGACGTCTTGCACCGCCGCGCGGCTGCCGGCGTCTCCGTCCTGTTCTCATCCCACCAGCTCGACGTCGTCGAGCGCCTCTGCGATGACATCGTCATCATCGCCGGCGGAGAGATCCGCGCCGCCGGCAGCAGCGAGCACCTGCGCCAGCAGCACTCGGGACACCGCTACGAACTGCGCACTGCCGGCGACCTCGGCTGGCTGCGCGAGGAACCTGGTATCACGGTGGTCGAGTTCGACGGCGGAAACGCCCTTTTCGATGCGGCCGAGGACGCCGCCGCCCAGCGCGTCCTGCAGCGCGCAGCCAGCGAGTCGAGCATCGATCGCTTCACCCCTGTTCGCCCGACGCTCGCGCAGATCTTCAAGGAGGTCATCCAGTGACTACCGCCGCTCCGACATCCACGCCCCGCGGCTTCCAGAACGTCTGGCTGGTTGCCGAACGCGAAGTGGGCTCCAAACTGCGCAGCCGCGCCTTCGTGATCTCGACGGTCATCACCCTGCTGATCGCGCTCGCCGCGGTTATCTGGGGCGGGTTCTCTGCCGGCAACCCGTCTGCGACGCAGGTCGCGGTCACCTCATCGACGGCAGCTGCGGTGCAGAAGGTCCCCGGCGTCGAGGTGACGCAGGTCGCCGACCGGGATGCCGCGGAAGCACTCGTCCGCAGCGGTGAGGTCAGCGCCGCGGTTGTCGATGACGCATCCTCGCCCACCGGTGTGGTCGTCATCGCCGAGGACTCGCCACCGACGTCGCTGCTCATGGGGCTGTCGGAGTCTCCGTCAGTCGTACTGCTCGACCCGGCGACCGTCGACTTCGCGCTGCGCTACTTCGTCTCGATCGGGTTCGGAATCGTCTTCCTTCTGGCGGCATCCCTCTTCGGCGGAACCATCGCCCAGAGCGTCGTCGAGGAGAAGCAGACCCGCGTCGTCGAGTTGCTCCTGTCGGCAATGCCGGCACGAACGCTCCTGGCGGGCAAGATCATCGGGAACACGATCTTGGCGATGGCCCAGATCCTGCTCCTCGCCACGATCGCCGTGGTAGGACTGATCGTCACCGGGCAAAGCGAGGTGCTCCAGGGCCTCGGCGCCCCGATCGCCTGGTTCGCGATCTTCTTCCTCTTCGGGTTCGTGCTGCTGGCGTCGCTGTTCGCGGCGGCGGGTTCGCTCGTCTCGCGCATGGAGGACATCGGCTCAACGACCGCGCCGCTGACGATGCTCATCATGGCGCCGTACTTCCTGGTGATTTTCGCAGGCGACAACCCTGTCGTGCTCACCGTGATGTCGTACGTGCCGTTCTCGGCGCCGGTCGGGATGCCGCTTCGGCTGTACCTCGGAGAGGCGCAGTGGTGGGAGCCGATCCTGTCCCTCGTCATCCTCATCGCCACCTGTGTCGCTGCGATCGTGCTGGCGGCAAAGATCTACGAACGCTCGATCCTGCGCATGGGCGCACGCGTCTCATGGCGCGAGGCACTCAAGACCCCGTGATCGGAATGCCCCGGCTATCCCGCGTCGGTCCCGTCTCCGCCGCGGAGCGCGGGACCGTCGCCGGGGATCACGACTGTTGCGCGCTATTCCCGGTCGGCGGCGCGGCCGTGGTGTCCAGCCAGCGCGTCGGCGGCCCGGACGAGGGCAAGGTGCGAGAGAGCTTGAGGCGTGTTCCCCGCCTGACGGCCGCCCTCGACGTCGTACTCCTCTGAGAGCAAGCCGACGTCGTTGGCGAAGCCGCAGAGACGGGTCATGAGCGCCATCGCGTCATCCACACGACCGCTGTTCGCATACTGCTCCACGAGCCAGAACGAGCAGGCGAGGAACGGATGCTCGGTGCCCGCGAGACCGTCCACCCCGCTCTCGGTGCGATAGCGGTGCAGGAGTCCGTCCACCATGAGCGTGCGTTCCATCTCGGCGACGGTGCCCAGCATCCGCGGGTCATCGTGCGCGACGAACCCCACCTGCGCAAGCAACAGCAGTGAGGCATCCACTTCGGTCGACCCGTAGTGCTGCACGAAGTGGCCGCGCTCGGCGTCGAAACCGTGCGCGTCGATCTCCGCCCGCACCTGGTCACGCAGCTTCTCCCACTTCTGCGCGTCGCCGGGAAGACCATAGTCGCGCACCGCCCGCGCACCGCGGTCGAACGCAGCCCAGATCATCGCTCGAGAGTGCGTGAATTTCTGCGGCTCGCCACGAATCTCCCAGATGCCGTTGTCAGGCTTGTCGAAGTGGCGCTCGACGAACGCGAGCATCGCCCGCTGCAGTGCCCACGAGAAGTCGGTCTCTTCGACCCCAGCCACACGGGCCGCCTCAAGGGCCACCATCACTTCGCCGATGACATCGCCCTGGTACTGGTCGGAGGCACCGTTTCCGATCCGCACCGGCGCCGACCCCTCATATCCGGGCAGCGACGCGAGTTCGCGCTCGACCAGATCGCGCTCTCCCGCAAGCCCGTACATGATCTGCAGATCCTTGGGGTCGCCCGCGATAGCGCGCAGCAGCCACTGCCGCCAGCGCGCCGTCACACGCAGGAAGCCGTGGGAGATGAGCGCCTCGATCGTCAGCGCGGCATCGCGCAGCCACACGTAGCGGTAGTCCCAGTTGCGCACTCCACCGAAGTCTTCGGGAAGGGAGGTGGTAGCCGCCGCGACGATACCGCCGGTGTCTTCGTGCGTCAGTGCGCGAAGCACCATGAGCGAGCGCACGACCTCATCTTCGAACGGGCCATCGTGGTCGACACGTCCCGCCCACTCGCGCCACCAGTGCAGCGTGTGGGTGAGCATTCGATCGACATCAGCGGGGTCCGGTGCCTCCCGGTGAGACGGGAACGAGGTCAGGGTCAGATCCACCCCGCTGCGCGCTTCGACCGTGAACGATCCGCGGTGCACATGGTCGTCGGGGTTCATCTCGACACCACGCACCAGTACGGCATCCGGCCCCGCAATGGCCAGCAGTGCCGGTGCGACGTGGCTGCCCACCTGCCGCACCCACGGGAGCGCGCGAGCGTAGTCGAAGCGCATCCGCAACTCCGTCGTGAAGTCGACGTGTCCCGAGACCCCTTCGACGCGCCGCACGAGCTCCACGCGGCCGCCGTCGATCGGCATGAACTCGCGCACCTCGGCAACGCCCGTCGAGGTCTCCCAACGCGTGACAAGCACGAACGTGTCGTCTTCGTAGTACCGCGTCACCGCGGCGTCGGGGTCGGCAGCGCGGATCGTCCAGTGCCCGTGCTTCTGTTCGCCCAGCAGCGCACCGAAGATCGACGGCGAGTCGTATCTCGGGAGGCACAGCCAGTCGATGCTGCCCTCGCGGGAGACGAGCGCTGCCGTACGGCAATTGCTCAAGATTGCATAGTCCTCGATTGGCGCAGCCATGCCCCGATTGTGTCAGCCCTCGGCAGGGTTGGCGGCAGATCCGCCGCGCACGCGGCATCCGAGGTGGTGTCGGTTACCTCTCGTCCCCGTGACTTCCCGACGAATCTGCCTGCCGGACACACAGCGTCGATAAGGTGGCGACATGGCCGACCAGACGACGACGCTCATGATTCTCGGCGCATCAGGGGACCTCACCTCCCGGTTGCTGCTTCCTGCTCTCGGCCAGTTGCTGTCGCGGCAGCCCGGTCGCCAGGTGCGCCTACGCGGTGCGGGGATGGATGACTGGACCGACGAACACTGGCGCGAGACCGTCCGCACCGCCTTCGCGTCGATGGATGCCGAGGACGCGTTCGAGAAGGTCGCCGATACGACCTACACGAAGGCCGACATCACGGCACCCGACGATCTGACCTCGCTGCTCTCCGAGACGCAGGGCCGGATCGCCCTGTACTTCGCGGTCCCGCCGGCCATCGCCGCAAAGGCCTGCGAGTCACTGTCGTCGGTCGACCTTCCCGAAGGACTCATCCTGGCGCTGGAGAAGCCGTTCGGAACGGATGCCGAGAGTGCCCACGCGCTCAACGAGAAGCTCGCGGCGCTCGTCCCGGAGGGCCAGGTGTTCCGCGTCGATCACTTCCTCGGCCGCTCGATGTCGCTGAACATCATCGGCGCCCGCTTTGCCAATCGCGTCCTCGAGCCGATCTGGTCGGCTGAACACATCGAGTCGATCGACATCACCTACGACGAGAAGCTCGGGCTCGAGGGACGGGCCGGCTACTACGACAAAGCCGGGGCACTGCGCGACATGATCCAGAGCCACCTCCTGCAGCTGATGGCGCTCGTGACGATGGAGCCGCCAGCAACGCTCGGTGAGCAGGACCTCCGAGGCGCGACGACGTCGGCTCTGCTGGCCACCCGCATCTGGGACGACGACCCGGTAGCTTCCTCGCGCCGCGGGCGATACACGGCCGGAACGATCGACGGCCGTGAGCTGCCGAACTACGTCGACGAGCCGGGGGTGGATCCCGACCGTGAGACCGAGACCCTCGCCGAGGTCGTGCTCGAGGTGCGCAACAACCGCTGGGCGGGTGTTCCCATCACGATGCGCTCGGGCAAGGCGGTCGGCGATCCGGTCAAGGAGATCCTCATCCGGTTCCGCCCGGTTCGGCACCTGCCCGACGGATTCACCGGCGCGACCCACGGTTCGCGCCTGCGGTTCACCCTGGGCCCCGACCGGATGTCGCTCGGTTTGAATGTCAACGGCGCCGACGACCCCTTCGCGCTCACCTGGGCAAAGCTCAGCGCCGACCTCGGTGAGGGTGCGCTCCTGGCGTACGCCGAAGTACTCTCCGAGATCCTCGACGGCGACCCGACCCTGTCGGTGCGCGGTGATGCTGCCGAGCAGTGCTGGCGCATCGTGCAGCCCGTGCTGGATGCCTGGAAAGCCGACGAGGTTCCCCTTCAGGACTACCCGGCGGGATCGCATGGACCCGCCGACTGGCCCGACCGCGACTACTGAGCCGGACCGTCTGCCTCGAGGACGGGGATCAGCGCTCCACGACCACCCCGTCGGCATCCGCCCAGACGTGCCTGCCCGGAGTGAACACGACGCCGCCGATCGTCACGGGGACGTCCAGGTCGCCGACGCCGTCCTTGGCGCTCTTGCGCGGGTTCGAACCGAGAGCCTTGACCCCGAGGTCGAGTCGCCCGATCGCTTCGCGGTCGCGAATCGCGCCGTACACGAGGATGCCTGACCAACCGTTCTCGACCGCGGATCCCGCGATGAGATCTCCGACCAGCGCCGAATCGAGCGAGCCACCCCCGTCGATCACGAGCACGCCACCGCGTCCCGGAGTTGCCAGGGTCGCCTTCACCAGGGCGTTGTCGCGAAAGCAGCGCACCGTACGGATCGAGCCGTCGAAGGCGATCCGACCACCGATATCCTGCAGCTGGATGCCGAGCGAATCAAGCTCGTCGCCGCGTTCGTCGAACAGGTCAGCGGTCGCTATCGTCATGGTCTGACGCTATCCGTACGCACAGCGGCGCTCGGGTTTTGATCACCGGAAGATCCCGCGGACTTCCGACTCGCGCAAGTGCCGCCCGGTCACGACCGGTTCGGACAATACTCGAAGGATGACGACCCACCCCGCAGAGCATCGTCCCGTGCGCGTCGGCGTGCAGCTCGCACCCCAGCACGCCTCCTACTCCCAGATCCGCGACGCCATCTGCCGAGCCGAGGATCTGGGCGTGGACGCAATCTTCAACTGGGATCACTTCTTCCCGCTCACTGCGCCGCTCGAGGCTGAGCACTACGAGGCGTGGACGATGCTCGCCTCCATCGCCGAACTCACCGAGCGGGTGGAGTTCGGCCCGCTCGTCAACTGCAGTTCGTACCGCAACCCCGACCTGCAGGCCGACATGGCCCGCACCGTCGACCACATCAGCGCAAAGGCGGGACGGGTCGGCTGATCTTCGGCACGGGCTCGGGCTGGGCCGAGAAGGACTACCTCGAGTACGGCTACGAGTTCGGCACCGTCGGATCACGCCTGAACGATCTGCGCGACGACCTCGGGCGTATCCGTCGCCGATGGGAGCTGCTGGATCCGGCGCCGACGCGAGACATTCCGATCCTCATCGGCGGGCAGGGCGAGCAGAAGACGCTCCGGCTCGTGGCCGAGCACGCCGCTATCTGGCACACGTTCACGCCGATTGAGAAGATCCCCCACAAGCTCGACGTGCTTCACGACTGGTGCGCGCGCGTCGGCCGGGATCCCGCCGACATCGAGATCGCGACGGGTTTCACTCCGCGCGGGTTCGGGCCGCTGCTGGAACAGGATGCCCTGGAGCGGCTGCATCCGCTCGGGGTGCGCTTCATCATCCCCTCGATCGACGGGCCGGACTACGACCTCTCCCCCGTGAAGCCGCTGCTGGAGTGGCGAGACCGGATGAACGGAGCCTGACGCGGCGCGGGGAATACCAAGCGAAATTGGGTGTTGACCGAAGAGGACGACGGGGTCCGTTCCGATAATCCTCAACACCGGGAGAAGTCATGACCACCATCGCCCCGTCCAATGCCCTGCTCGACGTCCTCGCGAACCGCCGCAGCACTCGGGTCTTCGATGCCGAGCGCCCGATTGACGAGTCAGCACTGTCGGCAGCTCTCGAAGCTGCGCGCTGGGCGCCGTCGGCAGCAAACACTCAGCCGTGGCGACTGATCGTCGCACGGCGCGGCACCGACGCGTTCTCGCAGATCTCGAATGCGCTCACCGGTTTCAACCAGGTCTGGGCTGTCAATGCGGGAGCACTCGTGGTCTTTCTTGCCGACACCGAGCATGACGGCGTGGAGTTGCCGTGGGCCGAGTATGACGCGGGCCAGGCCGCTGCGCACTTCACCGTGCAGGCACACGCCGACGGCCTGATGACTCACCAGATGGGAGGGTTCGACCGCGACGCCATCGCTGCCGCGTTCTCGCTCCCCGAGACGATTCGCCCGCTCACGGTCATGGCCGTCGGGAACCTGGGCGATCTTGACGCGGCAGACGAGGCAGTCCGCGAACGCGAGGCAGCGCCCCGTACCCGCCGGCCGCTGTCGGAGACTGTCCTGGTCGACGCCTGATTTCGTCCGAGACAGACGCGGGGCTCGAGGTCATCAGTTGACCTCGAGCCCCGCGGTGTTTCTGGGTTCAGTCGTCCATCAGTTCGGCTTCGATGATGTCGTCATCCTCGCCCGGACGCGGCGCCGGGGCGACTGCCGGCCCGTCACTGGTCAAGACCAACGAGTCCCCGTCGACCGCGACATCCACCCGAACGAGGTCTCCATCGCGGACCCCGCCGGACAGCAGTGCCATCGCCAGGCGATCCTGGATCTCGGACTGGATGAGACGCCGCAGCGGACGAGCACCGAACACCGGATCGTAGCCCCGCTCGGCGAGCCACCCTCGCGCGTCCGGGGTGACCGCGAGGGTGAGTCGACGCTCCTGAAGGCGCTGCTGCAGTCGGTCGACCGTGAGTTCGACGATCTGGGCCAGGTCATCCTGCGAGAGCGCCTGGAAGATGACGATGTCATCGAGCCGGTTGATGAACTCGGGCTTGAACGCCTGGCGCACCAGAGCCAGCACCTGTGACCGCTTCTGCTCCAGCGGCATCGTCGGGTCGATGAGAATCGGCGATCCGAGGTTGGAGGTCAGAATCAGGATGACGTTCGTGAAGTCGACGGTGCGCCCCTGACCATCGGTGAGACGTCCGTCATCCATCACCTGCAGCAGGATGTCGAACACCTCGGGGTGGGCCTTCTCGACCTCGTCGAGCAGCACGACGCTGTACGGACGGCGCCGCACGGCCTCCGTCAGCTGGCCGCCCTGTTCGTACCCGACGTATCCGGGAGGGGCACCGACCAGGCGTGAGACCGAGTGCTTCTCGCCGTATTCCGACATGTCGATGCGCACCATGGCGTGCTCATCGTCGAAGAGGAATGCGGCGAGCGCCTTCGCGAGCTCCGTCTTGCCGACACCCGTGGGGCCGAGGAACAGGAACGAGCCGGTCGGACGGTTAGGGTCGCTGATCCCGGCGCGCGATCGGCGCACGGCATCCGCGACAGCCTTCACCGCCTCCTTCTGCCCGATCAGGCGCTTGCCGAGCTCGGCCTCGAGATGCACGAGCTTCTCACTCTCGCCCTGCAACAGACGCCCTACCGGAATACCGGTCCATCCGGCGATGACAGCCGCGATGTCCTCCTCGGTGACCTGCTCATTCACCATTCGGTCTTCGCTGGGTTCCATGCTCTCGGCCTCGATGATCCCGCGCTCGAGCGCCGGGATCTCGGCATAGAGCAGACGCGACGCACGCTCGAGGTCGCCCTCGCGTTGGGCGCGCTCTGCCTCGATGCGCGCCGCATCCAATCGGGTCTTCAGCTCACCGACACGGTTGAGGATCGATCGCTCGGTCTCCCACTTGGCCTGCAGCTCCGAGAGCTTGTCCTGCTCACGTTTCAGGTCCGCGCGCAGTTTCTCGAGGCGCTCCTGGGATGCCGCATCCTTCTCCTTCTTGAGAGCGAGCTCCTCGAGCTTGAGGCGGTCGACGTGGCGGCGCAGCTCGTCGATCTCCAGAGGCGCCGAGTCGATCTCCATCCGCAGCCGGGATGCCGCTTCGTCGATGAGGTCGATGGCCTTGTCGGGCAGCTGCCTGCTCGGGATGTAGCGGTGCGACAGGGCCGCAGCCGCGATCAGCGCGCTATCCGAGATCGCGACCTTGTGGTGTGCCTCGTACCGCTCCTTGAGCCCGCGGAGGATGGCGACGGTGTCTTCGACGTTGGGCTCGCCGACGTAGACCTGCTGAAAGCGGCGCTCGAGCGCGGCATCCTTCTCGATGAACTCGCGATACTCGTTGAGTGTCGTGGCACCGATCATGTGAAGTTCACCGCGGGCGAGCATCGGCTTGAGCATGTTGGATGCCGCGACCGAACCTTCGCCGCCTCCCGCGCCCATGAGGACGTGGAGTTCGTCGATGAAGGTGATGATCTGACCCTCGGAGTCGGTGATCTCCTTGAGCACCTTCTTGAGCCGGTCCTCGAACTGCCCGCGATACATGGCGCCGGCGACCAACGCCGAGATGTCGAGGGCGATGAGCTCCTTGCCGCGAAGACTTTCGGCCACATCCCCGGCGACGATGCGCTGAGCCAGCCCCTCGACGACGGCGGTCTTGCCGACGCCCGGTTCGCCGATGAGGACGGGGTTGTTCTTGGTGCGGCGGGTCAGCACCTGGCTGATCCGGCGGATCTCGGCATCCCGCCCGATGACAGGGTCGAGTTTGCCCTGGCGGGCCCGATCGGTGAGGTTGATGCCGAACTGTTCGAGCGCAGTCTGCTGCTCGTCCTGGTCAGCCATCGGTGTGGTCTGCATGATGCCTCCTGTGCGGCGACGTGGGTGGCGGTCCGACCGCCGAAATCTGTGTGGGCTCAAACTTGAGCCGTTCTGACTCAAGTTTATCACCGCCCGGTCGATTCGGGAAGGGCTTCGCCTGCGGGCGGGAGCTCGGGATGGCCGGGTTCGCCTGCGGAGCCCTCCATCACGGGTGCGCTCCGGTACCGCCGCGGTCGCCCTACCGCCGGCTTCCGCTGCACCGCGTCATGCCGATGACGGCGGCCGCCACTCAGGGGCGGCAACGGTCAGTGCTCAGTTGCCGAGACTGGGGTAGATCGTTCGGAGGTGATTGAGCACATCCCCGGTGATCTCGGTCTGCGAGCTCGTTGTACCCGAACCGGTGACCGTCACCCAGAGCGGCGACGCAAAAGCGTAGACGGTCGTGACCATACCGAGGGCGTCGTCGCGCTCCCACGTGTACGCCGGCGCGGTACCGATCAGCGTGCCCGTGAAGACGCTGGAGCCGAGGGCAGTGGTGAGAGTATCTCGGGATGCCTGCGGCAGCGCAGCGACGACGACGGTGAAGGCGCCGTCGCTCTGCGGAATACCCCAGATACACCCGATCTGCTGTGTCGCCTCGCTCAGCGCGTTCTCGGCGATCGGGCCCGCCATGATGCCGGCGAACTCCCCCGGTCCGAGCTCGGCGATGAACTGCGCATCAGCACCAAACTGCGCCTGTGCGACGGCGAGATCGAGCAGATCGGTGCACACGAGAGCGTCGAGATCGATCTCGTCCACGGGCCGGTCGGTCACCGGTGGCCCGTCGGAGGTGGCATCCGGGGACGGCGCGGTCGAGACGGATGCCGAAGGCGTCGGGTCGGTCTCACTCGCGGGGGCGCACCCGACCAGAGCAACGCTCAGCGCGGCAACGCCAGCCCATACCGACATCCGCGATGCTGCCACGTGTCCCCCACCCCTCGACATGGCCAGAGTGTATCGGAGGCACAGCGACCCATCCGGCCTCGTTGCCCGATCGTTGCCCCGCCCACGAGGACGGCCTCAGCCCGTCGGTGCGAGATCCCGTGAACCCGAGGGGAAGCGAGCGCGATACGCAGTGGGCGTGATGCCGAGGACTCGCGCGAAGTTCTGCCGCAGCACCGCAGCGGAACCGAACCCGCTCTCCCACGCGATGCGGTCGAGTCCCAGGTCGGTGCGCTCGAGCAGCCGCTGCGCGTGGATGATGCGCTGGCGGGCAAGCCACGCCGCCGGCGTCGCGCCGAGATCCGCCTTGAAGCGTCGCGCAAACGTCCGTGGCGACATGTGCGCCCGCGCAGCGAGCTGCTCCACGGAGAGATCGGAACGCAGGTTCGCGAGCATCCAGTCCGTGACAGGGGCCAAGGAATGGGATGCCGCGACAGGCAAGGGCTTGTCGATGAACTGAGCCTGTCCACCATCGCGCTGCGGGGCGACGACCATCCTGCGCGCGATGCGGTTGGTCGCCTCCGCGCCGAGCTCCTGTCGGAGCAGGTGAAGGCAGGCATCCAGCCCCGCAGCCGTCCCGGCACTCGTGATGATGCGACCGTCCTGCACGTACAGAACATCGGGGTCGACCTCGATCTGCGGATACATCTGCGCCATGGTGTCGGAATACATCCAGTGGGTGGTCGCGCGTCGACCGTCGAGAACTCCCGCCGCCGCGAGCACGAACGAGCCACTGCACACGCTCATGAGCCATGCTCCGCGCTCCGCTGCGCGCCGAACAACGGCCGACACGCGAGTGTCAGCCTCCTGCCATCTGTCGCGCGGTACCGGTGTCACGATCACGAGGTCGGCGGTCTGTGCGAACTCCAGGCCTTCGTCGACCGTGATGGAGAAGCCGAGGTTGCTCGGCACGAGGCCCGGTTCGGCCGCCACGATGCGGAAGTCGAACCCTCGGATCCCGTCGGCGGAGCGGTCGAGACCGAACGCCTCGCACGCCAGGCCGAACTCGAAGGGCGCGAACCCTGGCTGAACGATCGTTGCAACGGTGCGGATCATGATGACTCGACTCTCGACAGTCCACTCTGCGGTGGCATGAATCCTTCGAAGTATGGTCATTCCGCCACTCGTGGCCGGAATGAGTTGATCATAGCGTTTCTGACATGATGACTCTGCTTCTCGTGTCAGCCCTTGCCGTATGGGGCTTGCTCGCAACGATTCGCGCCGTCCGCACCGACGGCTTTCGCCGCCAGCCGACCGACACCCGCCGCGTACCGTGACGGCGACGGCGACGGTTCACCGCTCGGCGTGCCGGACCTTCGCTGCCTCGTACACCTCGAGCATGGCCGCGGTCCGCGACGACTGGCGGAATCTCTCGGCGATCGACGGGTCGGGCACGGGTGCTGCGCCGCTGCGGATATCAGCGACGGCGGTTCGCAAGACATCAGCAAGGCTCTCGGTCGCGCCATCCGGAACCGCCCACACCCCCGACCCGAGCTCTGCCACGAGGTCTGGATCGCAAACGATCGACGGGGTTCCCAGCGTCGCAGCCTCGAAGATCGTCATGCCCTGCGTCTCAAACCCAATGGACGTCTGGACGAGCGCGTCGGCCGACCGGATGCGTCGCAGCGTTTCGCGGTACGGCAACGACCCGAGGAAGAACACCGACGCACGGGCACGCTCGGCCACCCGCTGAGCGGCAGCCCGTTGCGCGCCGTTGCCGATCACTTCGATGTCGGCCTCGATCCCCGACGCAACCACTGCCTCCAGGAACGGAATCAGACGCTTCTCGGGACTCATCCGTCCCACCCACACCAGGCGCGGAGGCCGGGACTCGGCATGCCCGCGCGGGGATGAGAGGGCCAGGGCCAGCTCGTCGTCGTCGATGCCGTTCCACACGACATCGACATGGGGAGCGACGCGATGGGCCTCGAGGCGGCGCGCGAAGTGGGCCGAGGGCGCCGTGACGGCATCGGCCGACGATGCCAGCATCCGCAGGTACGCCCAACCGTCGGCGCCCGTATCGGCAGGTTCCGACAGCGCCCGGCGACCCCAGCGGTTGAGAACCCGCAACACGAGGCCGGGGAACGGGGCGACGGCGCGGATGCCGACATCGACGCGGTTGTGGAACGTGAACACGACGGGGAGACCGTGGCGTCGGGCAAAGCGGATGCCGAGAAATGCCCCCCAGAAGTCACCCTGCACGTGCACGATGTCCACCGGAGGCCGCCCTGCCATCACCGCATCAACCGCACGATCGGCGCGCGCATTCGGCCACGTCATCGCGTACTCGCGATCGAGCGTCACCGGGATGGACGGCAGATCGGCGTAGCCCGGATCGTCAGCGCGCAACCCTGAACGCGGTCCGTGCCTGCGGGGAGCGACGATCGTGACGGTGTGGCCGGCCTTCTCGAGGAATCGGCGCTGTAGTCGCATCGACACCTGTGCGCCGCCGAGCGTTTCGGCGTGCTGGTCGCCGAACATCACGACGTGCATCCTTACTCCGGAACGGGTTCGCCGCGATAAAGCGCTTCGAAGGTGTCGAGAGTGCGGTTGATGTCATGGATAGCGACGGCGTCGAGGGAGGCCTGTTGCATCCGGCGACGCTCGCCGGGTTCCGCGGTGAGCACATCCGTGAGCCGTGCCGCAAGCTCATCGGCATCGCCCGGGGTGAAGAGGTATCCGTTCTCGCCGTCCTGGACGAGGTGCGGCAGCGCCACGGCGTTGGCCGCGACGATCGGTAGACCCGAGGCCATGGCCTCCATGGTGGCAATCGACTGGAGTTCGGCGATCGAGGCGATGGCGAAGACTGTCGCCCGCGAGTACAGCGCCCGCAGCTCCTCCTCAGAGGTGTGACCGCGGAACGTCACGCGATCCGCGAGACCGAGATCACTGGCGAGCGCTTCGAGGCTCTTGCGCTGGTCACCGCCACCGACGATGTCGAGCGTCACCCCGAGGGCGGGATCGAGCTTTGTCATGGCTCTCAGCAGGACATCGATCTGCTTCTCGTTGGTGAGTCGACCGACGAACAGCACGCGCTTGTCGGGGCGAGCGGTGAAGTCGGGCGTGTAGTTGTTCATGTCGATGCCGCAGGAGATGGGGATGACCCCCGTGATTCCCGTTGCCCGCTCAAGGTAGTCGGCGGCGCGGCGCGTGGGAGTCGTGATCACGCGGGTGAGTTGGAACGTGCGGTTCGCATCGGCCCACGCCCACCGGATGATCGTGTCATTCCACGACTTCGGCATCGCCGAGTAGTCGAGGATGTTCTCGGGCATGACGTGGTTGGTCGCGACGACGGGGATCCCTCGCTGGCACGCGATCCGGGTGAGCGCCCGACCGATCACGATGTGCGACTGAATGTGGACGACATCCGGCTTTACCTCGTCCAGCACGATGCGGGAGTAGTGCTTGGCACGCCACGGCCACACGAATCGCAGCCAGTCGTGCGGGTACCACCGGTAGGAGTGGATGCGGTGAACGGTCATCTCCTGACCCTCGATCACCTCACGGAAGACGCCATGCTGCGCCCAGGTCTTGCTCGGTGCCATGACGTGAACGTCGTGCCCGCGGGCGACGAGGCCGGCAGCGAGCCGCTCCGCGAATCGCGCGGCACCGTTGACGTCAGGAAAGAAGGTATCGGCACCGATGAGCACGGTGAGGCGGCCGTCGCCACCGGTATGGTCGCCGGTCGGCGAGCCGTCGGACGCGTCGAGGGAAGTCACAGAGGGGCTGCCTTTGCTGAACGGCGGTCGCACCGCGGGATGCGGCGTCACAACTGTACCTGAGCGACCCGAACGGTCCCGGGAGGCGCTCCACCGAGCCGGACCGATCCGACGGCCGAGATCAGCGTCAGGAATGAGTCGATGACACCCATGAGCGAGGGGGATCGGGCTGCCGCGGATTTCTGGGCCGCAGGCGCTTCACCGCGGGCGGGTGCGGCCTTATGGTGATCCCGGACGATTCACTCACCACGGCGCATGACGGATGCGTCGACAGCCGGTTCCGGGAGAAAAGCATGGGAGACGCGATCGGAGCGGTACTTCCGCTCGCGGTGGGCATCGCCATCAGCCCGATCCCGATCATCGCCGCCATCCTCCTGCTGGTTTCCCCGAAGGCTCGTACGGCCGGCGCCGGGTTCGCCCTCGGATGGATTGTCGGCATCCTGACCGTCGTCGTGCTCTTTTTGGTCTTCGCGGCGGTGATCCCCTCACCGACCGTCGGTGGAACTCGCCCCGTGCCGGGAACCATTCACCTGGTTGTGGGCATCGTGCTGATCGGTCTGTCGGTTCGCCAATTCCGCTCGGCTGCCCGGACGCGCAATGGAGACAGAGAACTCCCGGCCTGGATGCGCGCCATCGACAGTCTCGGGTTCTGGGACGCGGTGGGGCTGGGCGTCCTGCTGGCCGCGGTGAATCCGAAGAATCTCCTGCTCGGCGCTGCAGCAGGAGTCGCACTCGGCTCATCCGGGGTTCGCGTGAGCGATGCAGCCGTCGCCATCCCGGTGTACGTCCTCGTTGCAGCATCGACGATCCTGGTCCCGATCATCGGCGTCCTCGTCGCGGGTGATCGGGCACACCAGCCCCTCGACGCGCTGCGGGCGTGGCTCGAACGAGAGCACACCGTAATCATGGGCTTCGTCCTGCTGATCCTCGGTGTCGTCGTGCTATCAAAGGGCATCACCTACTTCTGACCTGTTCCTCCTCATTCCTCACACCCACCCGAAAGGAATCTCAATTGGCTTGTCAAGCGGCGATGGGCGTGGTGGGTGGTGATTCCTGATGGAAGGTTGTGCCGTCGCGCAGGAGTGCCCAGATC
>NZ_JBFBMQ010000021.1:0-24946 GCF_040687115.1 Microbacterium sp. NPDC076895 | reverse complement strand
CCCCGGCTGGCTGCACTTCTACAATCAGCACAGACGCCACTCCGCAATCGGAGCCGCACCCTTCAGCAGACTCAACAACCTGCCTGGACATCACACCTAGCACGGGTGGATGCTCAGCCATCGGCAGCCTCATTCCTCTCCAGATCGCGCAGCATCTGCCGAACGGCTGTGTTGGCGCGCCCCCAGCGTTCGACCACGTGAGCGAGGTCAGCGGCACGGATCTGACCGCGAAGATCCCGCGCAGCGGCGAGCGCCGCCGCAGGCATGCCGCCCTGTTTCGGTTTCATCAGCAGGTCATACGCCGTCTGCGCGGGGGTGGTCACGAGCGCGTCGCCAAGCTCGGTCCGCTCGAGACCCGCATGCAGCTTGTGCAGATCCCGCGGGATGAGGTGAAGGATGCCGCCATGCTCGAGCTCAACCGGCGCCTGTCCTGCCTTCGGCACCGCGGCCGTGGTGGCTCCGATCGCCCGAGGGATCGCCGCCCAGAATCTGGCCGCGCCGATACCCATGAGAACCGCGTTCCGGTTCCCGAACCGCGCAGTCGCGACCGCAAGGCCGGCGGCTTCGAGTGTCGGCTTCCAGGTGCGACCATCGGCGCCGTCGGGCGGCACCGTGTACACACCGTGGGCGAGCCGCGCGACCGCGCCCTGTTCGACAAGCCCGTCGAGGGTGCGCCACACATTGGTGCCGAGTCCGCGCAGATCGGCGTACCGAGCAGTGCGCATCGGGGCACGCTCGATCGTGCGGAGCAGGTCGATGTCGGTGGCCATTCGCACTCTTCCGTATGCTTACTTAGTCTGAGTATACGCATTTTGTATATTCATGCTTAGTGGAGCTGCTCTCCCAGGTTGTGCGCGGCTCGCGGGCGGCGGATGTGGGCGCCGGTCTCGGAGGCATCCGACACCGCCCACACCCGCGTGATCCATGCCGGCGAGACCTCGCTGCAGGAGTACGTCATCCGCCCCGGCGAGCAGGTCGGCGACTGGTTCGAGACGGATGGCGAAGTCATCCACTACGTCATCGAAGGCGCCATCGCCCTCGAGATCGAAGGCCTCGGGATCTGGGAACTCGGCGCCGAGGACGCCGTCGCCCACCCCCCCCCCCCCGGAGCGCTGCGGAACCGCTGGCACCTTCGCGGGGACGGATCCGCACGCGTCGCGTTCGTCTACACCGGCGGGACGTAGGAGACTCTCGTCAGTTCTTTCCTCGTTTGTGCGAATCTTCCTGCATGGAGCTTGATGAGATCCGGCGTGCGGAGAACGAACTGCTGACATCAGCCCTGCGGCGCGACTCGGCACGCTTGGCTGAACTCTTGCATCCAGAGTTTGTCGAAGCCGGTCGCTCAGGGACGTTGTGGTCGCGCGACGAAACGATCGCCGCGCTGGCTCATGAACCGGACCGCGAAACTCCGGCCACGAGTGAGTGGGCCTTACACTCGGTGGCTCCTGGATTCACCCTCGTCACCTACGTCGTTTCGAGGCCAGAGGGCGACAGTCGACATTCCTCCCTCTGGGTCAAGCGCGACGGTCAGCTCCAGATCCGATTCCACCAAGGAACCTTCATCTCACCCTCCGGCTGAGCGGCGAGCCGAGACACCTCAGCGAGACCGTCACCAACGTGCACCGTCGGATACCTACCGCCGCCGAGCAAGGATCGCCCCATGCGGTCGTGGCTGCGGTTGCGGCACAGACCGGGTGTGCGTCTCGATGACCTCGAAGCCAGCCGCGGTGAGTCGTTCAGCTAGGGCCTCGGGCGACCAGCGCCACGCACGAACAACGGCGTGGTCGAATGGCTCAACGTCGGTGCCAACGAAGAATCCGATGAGGAGCGCTCCGCCTGGCTCGAGAACGCCCGCGAACTCATCAAGAGCGCGGCGGATGGTGTCGGGATTGTGGTGGATCAGCGAGTACCAAGCGAGCACCCCAGCCACGCTGCCCGCAGCGAGCGGCAGCTCATCGATGCTGCCCTCGAGCAAGGAGACGTCCTCGTATGCCGTGCGAGCGTGTTCGAGGAACGCTGGTACCTGGTCGATCCCGAGCATGCGGACACCCTGCGCTGCGAGATGCCCAGACCAGTGACCCGGACCGCAACCAGCATCGAGAACGAGGCCGTCGATCTGAGCGGCCCACCTGGAGACCAAGTGCTCGTCCGAGGGGTGCGCGCTCTGCATCGAGCCGAGGAGCGCCATGTACTCGTCGGCGCGGTCCGCGTATAGCGCCTGGATACTCGTGACCATCGTCCAGATCCTAGGTCATGCGTGCGCCCCCCGCGATGGCATCGCGAGCGACGAGTGCCGCACCTCTACCTGTGCAGAATGTCCACAACGGATCCCTTTGCGTGCGGTGCGCGCAAAGGGGGTCGCTGACGTGCTGCGTCAGCGACCAAGTTCGGGGACGCCGTCAACGGGGTGCGGTCGGGTCTCCCGGATTGCAGGAACGCGACCGGTCCGATGTCGGTGATCTCGCTGATGCTCAGCCCCTCGATGGATGTGAGGTGCAGGCGCACCCCGTCAAGGTCATCGGCTCACCAGAACCCGCCGTGGTCCGTCGATTGCCAGGTGGGACGAGTTCCATCGAGCGCGCGCCGCACGTTTCCGATCCGACGAGGCCGATAGCCTCGACGCGGGAGGGTAGATGCGAGAGTCAGGCAGCGAGGTCCGCGGGGTCGTCATCGCAGCGATCGCGGGTATTGCGGTAAACGTATTGTCTTCGTTCTTCGACGGAGACTTCGCACTCCTGATGCTGCTGTTGTGCGTCGCGGTCTTGGTGGCGGTCTTCTGGCGTCGGGGTTCGGCCCAGTCCGGCAACGCTCGAGACCTCGATCGACGTCGCTGGATCGGCAGTGCAAGGTTCTGGGCGATAGCGTTTCTGATCGGCGCCGGGCTTGGCTGGCTCGCGATCCTTCCGATTTTCCCTGCGCAGTTGTTCAAGATCCCCGGCATCGATCGGATAGATCTCGGGGCCTTCTTCTGGTTGCAGGATCTTGGGATACATGGTTACGAACTGTTGGCAGGGGCCTTCATCGCGGTGATGGCTCTAGTGGCTATCATCCGCGGTCAGCACTTCCTGATCGTTGCGCAGTTTGTTCTGGCGGCGGCCGCGGGCATCGTTGTGGTGTTTGCAGCGGCGGCGCCCCACTTTGCCGAACCGGTGGTGACCTATGTAGGTGTCGTGCTCGGAATCTTCCTGTTTCTTGCGCTTTGCATGGCGCTTCCGGGTGCCGGGCGAGTGATCGCGGATTTTTTCCGCCTGCCGTCTACACACCGCAATTCCACGGTCCCGACTTCTCGTGAAGCGAAGGCATCGGCAAGTGATCCCTCGAGCGAAGCTGGTGAGACTGCGCCAAGTAGGGAATGACCAACGACGTAAGTCCGCGTCGAAGTGACGATCTGCCGGAATCCTGAGCGCAACGAACGAAAGCGGAACCCCGTCGCGCACGTAGGTACCCCTTGCGCGCGATGGGATCGAGGCGTGGGGCGGGATCTCGCGAGTCCGCGGAAGCTCTGCGTGCGATCGGCGCACGAGCCTCGCGCCGCAGCGCGTTCAAGTCGAGTTGAAGGCGCCGGTGGGGCCACGGCGAACCGATGAAGGTCAACGAAAAGTGGTTGGAGAGGGGCGCTACGTGATCGCGGCAATCAAGGAGTTTGTGGCGGCCGACGCCCAACTGGGCCCGGGCGCTTAGCTCGGCTTGCGAGCAGTGCCTTTGATCTCGTCCGGGTGGCCGAGTGGACTGGACCAGTGCACGCGCCAGAGCGGATCACGGATCAGCTCGATGTGGTCGTGGGCTGGTCCCACCTTGGGATACTCGATGTCCAGCGTGCGAGTCTCACCTGGCTCCACCGTTCCGACGTTGAGCACCTGCTGCATCGTGGGCAGCGTGAGCACGAGCGTCACGTTCGTCGCAGTGGTCAGCCCGGCGTTCGTGAGTTGTACCGCGGGCTTCTCGGTCTGCTTTGTCCACGGCGACCAGCTAATCGCCCACTGCACGTCGCGGAACTCACGCTCCCGCTCGTCGATCCGACGCTGAAGGTCAAGCGCCTCCTCCGCACGAGCGTTTGCGACGTCCGCTCGGCGATTGGCACCTCGGGCGTACAACAGAGACAACGCCGCGGCGGCGGTCGCGAGCACGGCGACGATCAGGCCTGCGAGTTCCACGAGTCAGCGGATCTCGTCGGACGTGGACGCGTGCGCGTCTGCAGGCTCTGTCGAAGTCGCATGTGGCGTCCTTGGCATTGTCATCGGCTCTGCCATGGAGAGAGAGCGCGTGCAGAGCGACCCGCCGCTCTTCGACGTCGCGAGCACACGCCGAGAAGACGACCATTTCGTCCCCTACCTGCAACCCGGGATTGTCCGTCTTCAGGGAATCGATCGATCCACCTACGATTCACCCGCTCGATCAAGTCGCTCACGAAAGCCGACCCTACTGTGGAGTTGCAGTTCCACCTACCAGTGGCTATCCCCGACTGCGCGTGGCACTCGGCCACCGGGCATCGGCATCGGCGCGCATGTGATGAGCAAGCGCCAGTCGTTGGCGCGACGTGTCGCGCCTGGTAGTAGGGGAATTCGACGGTGGCCGCCGGTACCGTACGAATGTGGCAGAGCTGGGAGATGAGTGGATCGCCGACGATGAGTCCTTCGGTGGGAGTCTCGCCAGAGTGATTCGTGTGGCGGATAACACGCGGGTCGTGTACGCGACCTTTCAGACTGGCATGATCGTTCGCCTGGTCGCCAGCGGCCCAACGCTAATCGACGAGGGTGACATTGTCCTGGTGGGTGACGGGCGGTGGCTCGTGGTGGAACCCGAGCTTTGGGTAGAACCTCGCGGCGTCGGAATCGTCCGCAAGGAAGCCGGAGGGTCGCTGGTAATTGAGTCACCGGGCGGTCTGGTGCTGACGAATGAGGTCGGCCCGGCCGGTGCTACTGCGGGAAACACTGTCCTCTACTCAATAGCGGAGGGCGCGCTCAAGGTCATCGATCCATCTCCTATGCGCACTCGCGACCACGATGATGATTTGGATGATGTGAGTCGTTTCCAGGTAAAACGCGGTATGGGCTCCCTCAGTTATGACGAGTTCGGGGGATACCCGGAGGTGGTTGCGCGCGCTCGGCAGATCATCGAAACGCAGTTCCAACGCAAGGCACTACTAGACAAGATCGGAGCACGGCCGGTGAGGGGCGTCTTGCTCTCGGGGCCTCCGGGAACGGGGAAGACCCATCTTGCCCGCATCATCGCCGAGGAAGCGGATGCTGCCTTCTTCTTGGTGAGTGGTCCTTCAATTGTCTCCAAGTACGTCGGTGACACCGAACATCTGCTTAGGCGGATCTTCGAGGCTGCGCAAGAATGCGAGCGGGCAATTGTCTTCTTCGACGAGATCGACAGCATTGCCGGCGAGCGCAACGAGGGTTCTCATGAGGCGTCTGACCGGCTCGTTGCGCAGCTCCTCACAGAAATGGACGGCTTCGCTGAGCGCTCAGGCAATGTAGTAGTGCTTGCTGCCACAAACCGCCCAGATCGCATCGACCCTGCACTACGTAGACCGGGCCGCTTCGATTGGGAGATCACCTTCGAACTGCCCTCTCCGTCCGATCGACTCGAGATCCTGGAAGTCGATGCGCAGCGTCTGTCCACGGTTTCGCCGTTGCCGTTGGAGGAGATCGCAGACGCAAGCGACGGTTGGTCGGGCGCACGGCTCACGTCGATCTGGACAGAAGCGGCGCTGCTGGCCGCCGCCGCCGGACGCGACTCGATCGATGGAGAGGACTTGTTGGCAGCGTTCGCTGTCGTCGAGCAACACAAGAGTGAGGTTGTGGAATGACATTCGGATTCCGTCGCCGCGCCGCGATGATCGAGGGCGCAACAAAACTCACAGCGTCGACGCTCAAAGCCGGTGTTGGTCCGTTTCGGGAGTTCGCCTATCTAGACGAGACAAGTCTTCAGTCGTTGTTGGTCTCGATCGTTGGCGCTCTGCCTTCTGAGATCACGGCCCTGTCGTCAAGGTCCACCGAGGCTGAACTAGGCGCGACCGCCGGCGCGCCACCCGCCCTTCTTGCCAAGGCTGAAGTGACTGCTCGATTCAAGGGCGCATCGGCGAGTAGCAGCCAGGTGCTGAGCCGAGCGGTCGCGGAGTCATTGTTCAAAAACCTGCACGAGCTCAGCAGTGACCGGTTGGTGTGGAACCCCTCGGCATCTTCGAGAACGCCGTTGAACCTCGACCGGGGTTCTCTGATCGAGATCGACGTCGAACTGCAACCTGACCCGATCTATGGGTTTAATGCAACCATGGGCGTGCTCACCGACTTGGCTGAGGACTATCCCGGACTACTCGACGACCCGACGACGGCGATGATCTTGGGTGAATCCGGCCCTGTGAACAAGGTGTTGGAGCGCATGCTTGTTGGGCTTATTCCTCTCAAGTCAACGGCGCTCGGGCTGCGGGCCGGGATCGTAGATGGCACTGCGGTCGCCGGCACGGCGGCGTACTTCGAGTCACTTGGCGTCCCGAGCCAGGCGCTTCACATCGTCGGGGTTACAGAGCAAGAGAAATACAGGCGCGATGTCCGCCGGGTGCTCTTCTCTAAGGATCGATACACGATCCTGGGGCGCATAAGCCGCGGCGGAATCCAGCCGTCATGGGTCCCCGTCAAGTTGACCGAGGTGATGCGGGATCTGGCTCCTCAGTTCCCCGACGCCATCACCCGAGTTGGTCAGGTCGGGTACTCGACACCCGTGAATACCCGAGAGGAGCGCAACGAGGCCGCACTCAAGCAGGCGCTCGTCAATTTCGCGATCGCCATCGGCCAAGAGGCCGCGGAGGCACGGATCGAAGAGGTGTTGGACTTCGCGGAGCAACTCCGCGGCCAAGCCGCGAACCTCACTAGTCAAGGTGCCGCATTCACTCGGATGGGCGAGTGGCTAGTCCAGTCCGGCATCGCGGCGGACTTGCCTTCAAATGAACGAAGTCTCCGCTCGCAGGCTCGTGCTGGAGCAGGCTTGCAGGCAAGCTCCGGTGCGCGAACGCTCGCCGACTTTGCAGGCGCCAAGCCGGCGGTCGATCCGCCAACAGAAATGCTGCTCGATCTGGATATCGTTGCTATCTACTGGTGAATCTGGCACGGCTCGTCTTCGACAACAGCCGTCCGACTCACCAAGTCGCCCCGTTCGTCTTCGGTGCAGGCCCCGCGGATCGCCGAGCGAACGAAGGCGCGCCGATGCGGAGCGGTTGAAACCACGCACACGCCGTTCAGCCACCCCAAATTTCGCTCGCGAGTGAACGCTGGCGGAACGATGTGCGCGGCGGGGTGCTCGCACGGGTGCAGTTTCGCCCCGTATTGCGGCGTGCCATCCTGAATCGACCCCTTATGGCACGAGTGGGGCGCGCCTCAGCGCCGCGAGCGGGCGCGCAATCGCCTGGACGCTGCACCAGGCTCAACGGGGGGCATCGGAGTGCCGGTTGGCAGTTCGCACGCGAACTGTCTGGGGCGGACTGTAGCGTCGAGTCGTGGATGCTGAGGTGTCGGCGGCGGTTGCCGCATGGGTGGCTGCGGTCGCGGCGGTTGTGTTCGGTGGGACTGGGTTCGTGCTCGGGATCATGGCGTACATGCGCGCCGGTCGAGCCAACGAGGCAGCAACGGAGAGCAACGCGATCGCCGAGGACGCGAACGCTCTCGCCAAGGAGTCGAACCGGATCGCGCAGTCTTCGGTCGAGGTGGTCGCCGCTGCGGATGCGCGGGCGGTCGAGCAGCATGACGTGCGGTGGGACCGCGAGTGGTACGACGCCGGGGTCTTCCGACTCACGAACATCGGCCGCCACACGGCGCACGACGTCGTGGCGAACCTGTACGTCATCGAGGATCGCAAGCATAGGGGTGAGCGCTCGGTAGCCGAGTCGGTGAAAGTCGAACCCGGCGGCCACATCGACGTCGAAGTTGCGAGCCTGGAGCCCCTGCACGCCGCAATGGAACTTGCATACGCCGGTTCCATTGGCGACTCCGGAGTGCGGTTGGTGCCGTTCCAGCCTGAGATTGAGGAGCGGGTGTTCTGGCGGTCCCCGCTCGGGGTGCCGCACGATCACCTGCACGCCGGGCAGGTGTGGTTCGACGATGGGAAGTCGTATCGCCGCCGAGCGCAGTCCACCGAGTCGGCGGAGTAGGACGCCGTCGTGCGCGATCTGCTGACGCAGGTGCTTGACCTGCAACCCGATTGGTCGACCGGCAACTCCGAGGAGATGCAGGTGCGGGGCATGCTGGTGCGGGATGAGCTTCCCGCACGGCTGCGTGCAAACGTTCCCACCCGCGACCGACGCGATAATGAGGGCCACGTGATCGACCGTGGCCTACCGTCGATCAAGCAGCGAGCGCGCCACTGAGGCAGCCTCAGCACCCGGCTGGGGACCGATATTTGCCGCGCGGATGACACGTCGGTGTTCGCAACCCGGTCTCCTAGCGGGTCGACGATGAACGGAGGTGGTACGCGACTCCCTGCACGCCCGCGCAATGCCCGCACGACCAGCCCGTTGCGTTGCGTGGACACCGGGCGTCAAATGCAACACTGCGCGTCGGTCCCAACGCCGCTGAAACACCCACGAAACGTGATAGCCATGAGCAATCAATGATTGCCTCCTAGCATCGCGGTGTGACGACAACTGACAAGTTCACCCTGCGCCCGCGCGTGCAGGCGTTTCTGGCGTCGGGGCGCACGGAGCTACTGATCGACGGCGATTGGCTCCCGGCATCCGACGGCGCGACCTTCACGACGATCGACCCGGCCACGGGATCCATCCTCGCCGAGGTGGCCCGCGGCACAGCACCGGATGTCGACAGAGCGGTCCGCGCCGCGAAGGGCGCCCTGCGCTCCTCGGCCTGGCGCGACATGCGACCCGCCGACCGCGGCGCGCTGCTGTGGCGCATCGCCGACCTCATGACCGAGCACCTCGACGACCTCGCGCAGCTCGAGACACTCGACCAGGGCAAGTCGCTGCGCACGTCGCGGTTCGGCGAGGTGCCGTCGGCGATCAACCAATTCCGCTATTACGCGGGCTGGCCGACGAAGATCCTCGGCGACACGATCCCCACGTCGCTCTCACGCACCCCTCCCGGCAAAGAGGTCTTCGCCTACACGCGCCGCGAACCGGTCGGCGTCGTCGGCGCGATCGTGCCGTGGAACTCGCCGCTCATCATGACGGCCATGAAGCTCGCCCCCGCCCTCGCCGCCGGCTGCACGATCGTGCTCAAACCGGCCGAGAACACCCCCCTCACCGCGATCTACCTCGGCCAGCTCATGCTCGAGGCAGGCCTGCCCGCCGGGGTTCTCAACATCGTCAGCGGATACGGTCACGAGGCCGGGCAGGCTTTGGCGGAGCATCCGGATGTCGACAAGGTCGCCTTCACCGGCTCCACCGCCGTCGGCAAACGCCTCGTGCAGTCGGCCGGCACGCGCCTGGCCCGCCTCACCTTGGAACTCGGCGGCAAGTCGCCCTCGATCATCATGCCCGACGCCGACCTGCCCGCCGCGATCGAGGGCGTCTCGCGCGGCATCTTCGACAACGGCGGTCAGGTGTGCGTCGCCAGCGCCCGCATCTACGCGCACCGGGGTGTCTACGACGACGTCCTCGCCGGGATGGCCGACTTCGGCAGCGGCCTGAAGCTCGGGCACGGGCTCGCCGAAGGCACCGACCTCGGGCCCCTCGTCAGCAAGGCGCAGGCCGACCGGGTCGCCGGCTACATCGACGAGGGCCGCGCCGAAGGTGCGCGGGTCGTGAGCGGCGGCATCCGTGAGGGCGACACCTTCTATACGCCGACCGTGCTCACCGAAGTGACCCCGCAGATGCGCCTCATGCGCGAAGAGATCTTCGGCCCCGTCGCCGTCGTCACCCCGTTCGATGACCTCGACGAGGTGGTCGGGTGGGCCAACGACTCCCCCTACGGCCTGGCCGCGAGCGTCTGGACCGAAGGCCTCAGCAACGGACACCGCATCGCCGCGCAGCTCGAAGCCGGCACCGTGTGGGTCAACTGCCATTCCTTCCTCGGCCCCGAACTGCCCAAGGGCGGCCACAAGGAATCGGGCTGGGGCTACGAGAACGGCCCTCAGGGCCTCGAGAACTACCTGGAGACGAAGACGGTGGTGATGGTGCTATGAGCGCAGATTCCCCGAAGCGCATACTTCTCGGCGCGTTCGAAATGATGAACCCCAACAACGGGATGCCGACCTGGACCGACCCCCGCGGACGCGGCGACGACTGGGACGACCTCTCCTACTGGCTGGGCCTCGCCACGATGCTGGATGACGCCGGCTTCGACTTCCTCTTCTTCGCCGACACCTACGGCTACGCCACCCTCGACGGACGGATGCCTGACGAAGTCGCCGCTCACGGCATCCAGTTCCCGGCCCTTGACCCGATGCTCGCGATCCCGGCGCTGGCCCACGCGACCAGCCAGCTCGGATTCGTCGTGACCTCGCCGACCACGGTCGAAAAGCCCTACGGCACCGCGCGCCGATTCGCGACTCTCGACCGGTTCACCGCCGGACGCATCGGCTGGAACGTCGTGACCGGTTCGTCGCAGGCCACGACCGACGAGCTGTTCGGCGTGACGCAGAAGCTCAGCCACGACGAGCGGTACGACGCGGCAGACGAGTTCCTCGACACGTGCCTGCGTTTCTGGGAGCACTCCTGGGACGAGGATGCCGAGGTCCGCGACCGCTCGCGGGGCGTGTATGCCGACCCGAGCATGCTGCACCGCGTCGAGGTCGACGGCACCTACCAGCGGGTCCAAGGCATCTTCGCGGTGCCGCCGACGCCGCAGCGCACGCCCGTGCTGTTCCAGGCCGGAACCTCCGACCGCGGCCGCGCGTATGCCGCCCGCAACGCCGAGGCAGTCTTCATCCAGGGGCAGTCGATCCCGACCGCCGCCGCGCACGTCGCCGACATCCGCGCACAGGCCGTCGCGCAGGGCCGGCGCCCCGAAGACGTCAAGGTCATCACCGGGATGACGGTGACCGTCGCGCCCACCGAGGCCGAGGCGCAGGCGCTGCGGGCAGAGTACGAGGCGGTGCTGGGGCTGGATGACGCGGCGGTCATGTTCGCCGGCATCACCGGGATCGACCTCACCGGTATCGACCCCGACACCCGCGTCGCCGACCTGCACACCGACCTCGGGCAGACCCTCATCAACCGGTACGCGCGCACCGATCCCGACATCCGGGTGCGGGCGGTGCTCGACCAGTTCCGCACCAAGGCGATCCGCGGGTTCCAGATCACCGGCTCGCCCGAGCAGGTAGCCGACGAGATCATCGCGATCGTCGACGGATCCGGCATCGACGGCATCATGCTCGAACCGACGTTCGGCGGGCCGGCGTCGTACGAGGCGTTCATCGAGCTCGTCCTGCCGATCCTGATCGAGCGCGGCCGCGCCGGAACCCCGGAGGGCGCGACCCTGCGCGAACGCATCAACGGCTCGCCGCGCCTCGCCTCGACCCACCGCGCGCACCGCCTGACCGCCACGGATGCCTCAGCCGAGGCATCCGTCACCGCGCCGCTTGCCGCCGCCGCGACATGACCCGCCTTCGCTTGCCCCAATACGCGCGATACCTCAGCAGCGCACGGCGTGTTGCGGCAAACGAAAGGGATCGACCGAGACCCCAGACCAGACACCCCACCCTCGTTTGCCCCAAAACGCACCGCGCCCGAGCAGCCCACGGCGTGTTGCGGCAAATGAAGGGGGACTGCAGAACCACCACCCCACCGAGACGCCCACCCCACCACGAAGGACTCCACGTATGAAAGCCGAAGCCGTCGAGGCGGTGATCCGCGGGCTCAAGCGCGCCGGGGTCTCCGTCGCGACCTACCTGCCCGACTCGCTCCTGAAGGAGCTGTACCCCGCGCTGGATGCCGACCCCGACATCCGCACCATCCCCGTCACCAACGAGGGCGAGGGCGCCGCGATCGCCGGAGGCGTGTTCCTCTCGGGCAAGCGGGCGGTGCTCGTCATGGAGAACTCGGGCCTGCGCGCCGCGACCGAACACCTCGCGCGCCTGGGCCTCGGCGCCGGCATCCCGGTCGTCATGATCATGAGCTACCGGGGCGAGCTCGGCGAGAACAACTGGTGGGCGATCCCGCACGGCATCACGATGGAGCCCCTGCTCGGGGCCCTGCGCACCCCGTACCGCATCGTGCGCGAGGTCGATGAGGTCGAGCAGGCGGTCGTGGATGCCTACGAGACCGCCTATTCGTCGTACTACCACGCCGCCGTCGTCCTGGGAGGAGGGCTCGTCCGATGAGCTACAGCAGATTCGAGGCCATGGAGCTTCTCGGCAAGCGCCTCACCGACGACGCTCTCGTCATCTTGTCCCTCGGCGGCGCCGTGGACGAGTGGTACAACGCCGCCCCGCACATGCGCGAGGCGAGCCTGTTCCAGCAGCAGCTCGGATGCGTCAGCGGTGAAGCCTTCGGGCTGGCCGTCGGCCTGCCCCACCGCCAGATCGTCTCGCTCGACACGGACGGTGGGCTGCTCTTCAACCTCGGCATCCTCGCGACCCTCGGCAACGAACAGCCGGAGAACCTCTTCATCGTCGTGTGGGACAACGAGCAGTACCAGTCGATCGGCGGACCCGCGACCCACACCGCGAAGGGACGAGTCGACCTCGCCGCGATCGCCCGCGGCGCCGGTGTCGAGAAGGCCTTCACGGCGCACACGCTCGAGGAGTTCGACGAGCACTGCGCCGCCGGCCTTGCCGCGACCGAGCCCTACATCGTGGTCGCCAAGACCGACGGCATCCTGCAGCCCGGCATCAAGCGCAAGCACTCGGACGGCCGCGAAGACAAGTACATCTTCGTGCGCCACGTCGAGAAGATCGAGGGCGTCACGATCATGGGCCCCAGCGAGCACAACTGATGGACCGCGGCTGATGGGCGTCGTCGCGGCCCCGACCGGCGCCTACGATTACCTCGTCGTGGGCGCCGGTGCTGCCGGATGCGTGCTGGCCGCGCGCCTCAGCGAGAACCCCGACGCGCGCGTGCTGCTGATCGAGGCGGGCCCCGACCATAGGGGGCTCCGCGAGATCCTGGATGCCGCGCACTGGGATTCTCTCATTGGCGGCCGCTTCGACTACGGCTACCGGTCGGCACCGACCCCGCACGTGCTGGGGCGTTCGATCGCGATGCCGCGCGGCCGGGTGCTCGGCGGCAGCTCGTCGACCAACGCGATGCTCTGGTACCGCGGCGGCCGGGCCGACTACGACGCGTGGGCGGATGCCGGCGCCACCGGCTGGGGCTACGACGACCTGCTGCCCTACTTCCGTCGCTCCGAGACCCGACCCGGCGGCGACCCGGCCTACCGAGGCCTCGACGGACCGGTGCGCGTCGCGCCGCTCTCCCGCGTGCATCCGATCGCCACCGCGCTGCTGGACGCCGCATCCGCGCGCGGGCTGCCCGTGCTGGACGACGCCAACGGCCCGTCGAACGAAGGCGCAGTGTTCGCCGACTACAACGCCATCGAGGGCCCCGACGGATCGTTCGAACGCTGGAGCACCGCCCGCGCCTACCTCGAACCCGCGCTGGCCCGGCCGAACCTCGACGTCCTCGTCGACAGTCCCGTGCACCGGATTCTGCTGCAGGGCACCCGGGCGACCGGCGTCACGCACCTCGTCAACGGACGCGACGTGACCACGACCGCGGAGCGCATCGTGCTCGCCGCGGGAGCCATGGACACCCCGCGCTTGCTGCAGCTGTCGGGGATCGGCGACGCCGACCGGTTGGCGGCTGTCGGCATCCGTCCCCGGCACGCCCTGCCCGGCGTCGGCGAGAACTTCCAGGACCATCCGCTCGTGCTCGGCGTCAACTTCCGGGCCCGCGACGGACTCGGCCCGGTCATCGGCAACGGCGGCGGAACGATGCTCAATTGGCGCAGCTCGTACGCCGAACGCGGCCCCGACCTGCACACCGTCATCGCCCACGGCTCCCGCGGCGACGAGGCCCTGCACGCGCGCTACGACCTCGCCGGCGATCGCTTGTTTGCGCTCGTGCCGGGGCTCTACGGGTCGCGCTCGGTCGGGTGGGTGCGCGTGCGCTCGGCTGATCCGATGGTGCCGCCGGAGTTCCAGCCGAACTACCTCGCCGACCCGAAGGATCTCGTCGCGATGGTCGAGGCGATGGATGTCGCGCAAGAGCTCGTCGCCGGTCCCGCCTATGCCGACCTGCATCCGGAACCGCTGACGCCTCCGCCGTCGATGATCGATCGTGCCGAGCGTGTGCAGTTCGTGCGTGAGAACGTCGGCAGCTTCTTCCACGGCGTCGGCACCGCGCGAATCGGCACTGACGAGCTCGCGGTGGTCGACCCGGAACTGCGGGTGCGAGGGCTTGAGGGCCTCTGGGTCGCGGATGCCTCGGTCATGCCGATCATTCCGACGGCGAACACGCAGGCCCCGACCGTCGCGATCGCCGAGCGCGCCGCGGAGCTCATCACCGCCGGCTGACCCCCTGCGTCGGGGAGAACAGCCTCTGTCGGATTCCAGGCTCACCTGCATCCGACAGGAACCGAAGCATCCGGCTGAAACGGATGCCGCGCTACGCCTCGCCGCGCAAGACATCCCCGGCATGGATGCCGATGGCAACCCAGTCCGCGAGTTCGGCGTCGTCGGCCACCCGCTCAGCGGGCACCCGCAGCCAGGCATCCCCCATGGTGCGCCCGTTCCCCATCACGACGGGAACCGCACCGCGAGCCAGGCGATCGGCGCGCTGGCTTGGGTCTGTCCGCACCATCGCACTCCCGCCGCGCTCCGCGACGATAGCGAGAGCTTCGCGCACCATGAATCCGATGCCGCCGAACATGCGCATTTCGCGAACCTCGGCATCCGTGATGATCCCGCGGATCCGCGCCGCCAGCTGCTCCCGCTCGTCGGATGCCGACATCCCGCCCCCCTCGGCCTCGCACCGTCTTGGCGCGAGCGTACTCTGCGCGAAACACCGGCGCGATAGCGTTCCTCCATGATCCCGATCGAGAACCTGCTGGCGTTCATGCTGACGTCATTGGTGATCATCGTGATCCCCGGGCCGAGCGTGCTGTTCGTCATCGGCCGCGCCATCGCGCTCGGCCGCCGTGCGGGTGTGCTCAGCGTCGTCGGAAATGCGCTCGGCACGATCCCCGCGATCATCGCTGTCGCTTTCGGGGTCGGTGCGATCGTCGCGTCGTCGATCGTCGCGTTCACCGTGATCAAGATCGTCGGCGCGCTCTACCTCGTCTACCTCGGCATCCAGGCGATCCGCCACCGCCATGCCCACATCCCCGGCGTCCAGCAACGGCCGACCCGCACCCGCACGCTCCTGGCCGAAGGCTTCATCGTCGGGCTCACCAACCCGAAGACGATCGCGTTCTTCGTCGCGGTGCTCCCGCAGTTCGTCGATCCCGCTGCGGGCCCGGTGTGGGTGCAGCTCCTGATGCTCGGACTCGTCTTCGAGGCGCTGGCACTGGCATCCGACAGCATCTGGGCACTCGCAGCCGGAACTGCGCGCGCATGGTTCGCTCGCTCACCCCGGCGTATCTCGACGCTCTCCGCGACCGGCGGCGTCATGATGATCGGGCTCGGCGGCGCGCTCGCGCTCACCGGGTCGAAGTCCTGACGGGGCGTCTCACTCGGGGAGCCGAAGCCCCAGGTCGGCACACGTGACGCCCGGAGTCTCCGGAAACACCGCGAGAGTGTCATCCCGCTGCACGCACACGAACAGGTCTGGCACCGGATAGGTCTGCCCGTCGTTCGGCGGTGGCCCGTCGAGGCCAGCGCCGAGCAATCCGATACTCCATACCGACGCGCACAGGTCGATCGCTCGGGCGACGCGGTCTCCGTCATCCGCCGACGGATCGCCCACCTGTTGCACAACGCTGTCGACGGATGCCGCCTCGAAGCAGGATGCCGAGTTCTGGCGTAACTCCGTCGACGCAAGCGCGAGCAGCGTCCCCGCGGTGGTCGCGGCGACGAGCACCCCGGCTCCAACGAAGACACCCACCTTCTTGCGGACGCGCGACCGCGCACGAAGGCGCTGCACATCGCGCATAAGCGCTGTTCGCATCCGGTCGAAGTCCGGCTCCGGCGCCGTCATCGCTCGCCCCACTCTGCCGCGTCATCGCGCACTCGGCGGACTGCCTGACGGTAGCCAAGCCCTTCTTCGGTACAGAGCCGGAACACCTCCCGATCAGCCCACGCGAGGGTCGCGATGATCCTCTCGACCTCGCACCAGCCGTCTGACGAGCGGTCGGACGCGATCTCTTCTGCGGCACCCGCCGCCCGGTGCCACCTCCTCCGGCGTGACCTCTCACTCCGAAAGAGGTCCTTCGACAGAGAATCCGCCGTGACGATCAGCCACGGCAGGCACGATGTGCCCGCGAGCGTGATGCGCCGGCACTTGCGCCACAGCATCAGAAAGACGTCGTGGGTGGCCTCCTCCGCGAGCAGTCCAGCGCCGAGGCGGTCTGCGACGACCCCGTACACCGCGCGAACGTGTCGTTCGTGCAACGTGCTCAGCGCCGAATCGGCACCCGCCCGTAGCCCGTCCAACAGCGCGACATCATCGCGCGGGTAGCCTCCCGCGGGGTGTCGACCCCCATGCCGGAAGGCCTGGGTCGAATCCGCCACCCGACGCCCCCTCCGACGCGCATCAGTCAAACGCGTCCCATTCTGCCCTGGTGCGGGATCACGCCGATACGGCGAGCACGGCATCCAGCGCGAGGAAGGCGCCGCGGAACTCTGCGCGCAGCCGCTCCTTCTGAGCGTCATCGCAGAAGGCCGCGTCGATGCCGTTGAGGGCGATCTGCTTGGCCTCGTCGGGGGTCACGCCCATGAGGCGTAGTCCCTCGGTGTACTCGCGGCCGATGTCGGTGCGAAAGAACATCGCGTCGTCGGTCGAGACGTTCACGGCGAGCCCCTCGTCGATCATGCGACGGATGCGGTGAGCCTCATCGATCGTCCACCCCGAGCAGATCGTCGTCGATAGCGGCGTCGCGGCGAACCCGATGCCCCGCTCACGAGCGAGAGCCACGATCGCCGGGTCATCGACGATGCGGTAGCCGTGGTCAAGTCGGTCGCAGCGCAGCTCTTCGATCGCGACGCGGACGGCATCCGGGGTCGCGTGATCGGTCTCGCCGACGTGCGCCGTCAAGAGGAAACCGTGTTCGCGAGCCAGCTCGTACGCTTCAATGAACCGCCCCGGGTCCTCCTTGTTCTCGGGTGTCAGATCGTCTTGCCCGAGCCCGACCACCTCGGGTCGAGGGTGCGCGATCATCTCGTGCACAAGATCGACGGCGGATGCCGCGTCAGCGCGCCGATTGATCGCGACGACGATGCGGAACCCGACGCCGAAGTCCTTCTCGGCGCGCGCCAGCCCCGCGATGATCGGGTCGATCACCTCGGCGTATGACAGCCCTCGTTCGGCGAAGTACTGCGGGTTGACGTAGTACTCGCGGTATCGGAGGTTGCCGTCGGCGACGGCTGACGCAACCCCGTCGTAGGCGACGCGCTCGAAATCTTCGGAATCACGCAGTACATCATGCGCGAAACGGAATGCGACGAGAAAGTCCACCAGATCGGCGAAGTCGAACAGCTTGTCGGGGTCGGTCGTCGGCAGCTCGACACCGTGCTTCGCCGCCAGCTCGATGAACAGCTCGGCGCTCATCGTCGATGCGAAATGGCAGTGCAGCTCGGTCTTCGGCAGCAAGCGCAGGTAGTCGGCGTACGAGATCACGCGGGCACCTCCCCAGACGTGCGAGGCGCCGTTCGCCCCGGAACCTGTTTCACCACGAGCAGCCGGTAGGGCTTCCCGTCAGCTGACCACCACCGGTGCGTGGTGCCGCCGGTGTAGTAGACGGATGCCCCCGGGTCGAGATCGCACGTCCGGGCGCCGAGCTCGATGCGTACGTGGCCTTCGATCACGTAGAGGAACTCGTCTTCAGCGTGGACGAATCGTTCGCCCGGCTCGAGGCTGTCGGAGACGACCTCCATCGGATGGAACGTGCGCGCACGCTGCGCCAGCATCCTGGCCGTCCCCGACGCGAAGCCCTCGGGGATCTCCCCCTCGCCGGGCCGGCTCACCTCGACGAACGGCCCCGACTCGTCTGGCGCGTCGGCGGCAGCGATGAGCTCGATCGGGCTGGTCTCCAGCGCGATGGCGATTCGCCGGAGCGACCCCAGGCTCGGCTGCGCGAGCCCACGCTCGAGCTGGCTGAGAAACGGATGCGAGAGCTCCGTTCGCTCGGCCAGCTGCACGAGTGTCAGGCCGCGGGTCTTGCGCAGCATCCGGATGTGGCTTCCCAGGCGAGCGCCTGCTGCACGCTCGTCGAAACCGTCGGGCATGCTCATGCGGCTGAGCGTACTCCGGCGGCGCTCGCGTAATCGTCGACCAGCGCGAGGTAGGCGGACCGGCGCGCGGGTGTGAGCCAGGAGGCGTGGAACGAGTTGCGCGCAAGCTCCACGAGGTCGGATGCCGAAAGCCCTGCCTGATCTGCAAGCGCGACGTAGTTGTCACCGACGTAACCGCCGAAGTAGGCGGGGTCGTCGGAGTTGATGGTCACCCGGACACCGGCGCGAAGCAGCGAGACGATCTCATCGGATTTCATCTGCTCGGTGACGAAGGAGTTCGATACCGGGCAGCAGGTGAGCCCGATGCCGCGCTCGAGCACTGTCGCGACAAGCGCGGGGTCTTCGACGATGTTGGTGCCGTGGTCGATGCGGTCGACGCCGAACTCCAGCGCTTGTCGGATGTGCTCGATAGACCCGGGCTGGTCGATGTCGCAGTGCATCGTTACGAGGAACCCTTCGGCCCGTGCCCGCTCGAAGACTGCGGCGAACTTCGCGGGCGGGTTGTCGCGCTCGTCGGAGTCGAGGCCTACCCCGATGATCCAGTGCCGATAGGGCAGGGCCTCCAGCAGCGTCGACATCGCGTGTTCGGCCGAGAGATCGCGCAGGAAGCACAGGATCAGCTCCGCCGAGATGCCGAGTTCGGCCTGAGCCCGCACGATCGCACGGCGATAGCCGCCGATCACCGCCCCGAACGGGATGCCTCGACCGGTGTGCGCCTGCGGATCGAAGAAGAGCTCGGCGTGCACGACGCCCTGCTCCTTCGCTTTCAACAGATACGCCCAGGCGAGGTCGTGGAAATCGTCAGCCGTTTGCAGCACGGCCATCGCCGGGTAGTACACCGCGAGAAAGCTCGTGAGGTCGGTGAAGTCGTATGCAGCCTTCACGGCTGCGACATCGCTGTAGGGCAGGGTCAGGCCATTTCGCTGCGCGAGCGCGAACATCATCTCCGGCTCGAGGGTGCCCTCGAGGTGAAGGTGCAGCTCGGCCTTCGGAAGCCCGCGGGCAAAGCTCGCCAGCTCGGGTGGTGCCATGGTGCGCTCAGATGCCCTTCTGCGGGTGCATCGCCATGCGAGCCAGCACGACATCCTCCACGATCTGGATGATGTTGTAGAGCACGAGCGATGCAGCGGTGACCGCCACGACGGATGCCCACAGTGCTGCGAACTGCGCCTGCGGGATGAATCCGCCGATCGATCCACCGATCCCGCCGCCAACCGCGAGCCATTCGGCAAGCAGCGCTCCGGTGATGGCACCGGGAACCGAGATGCGTACTGCGGCGAAGAAGGCGGGAAGCGAGGAGGGGAAAGCGACCTTGCGGAGCTTGGTGAAGGAGCCGCCGCCGTAGACATCCACGAGGTCGTTCATCATCGGCGGCGCGGACTTGAGACCGAACGAGATGTTCACGAGAGCCGGGAAGAGCACGACGATGCCACCGATGACGGCGACCGTCCAGAAGTCACGGCCGAAGATCAGGATGATGACGGGGGCCATCGCGATCAGCGGAACAGACCGCAGCAGCATCGCGACCGGCATCAGAGCGTGCTCGATGCCCTTGTTGAGTTCGAACGCGATCGCCGCGACGAGGGCGACGACAAGGCCCGCAACGAACCCGATCGCGGCATCCCCGAGGGTGACCGCGAGGTTGCCCATGAGCATCGCACGGTTGGCTTCGGCTGCCGGGACGGTGAACAGGTAGTTCCAGACGTCGACCGGGCCCTTGGCGATCAGCGGCGAGAGCTGGAGTGCCCAGAGCAGCCCGACCCAGATCACCAGAACGGCGACGATCGTCAGGACGAAGGTGAGAGTCGACCACCCCAGTGCACGTAGAACCGCGCGGGTGGACTGGGCGCGCAGCTTGGCGTTGAGCTTTGCTGCTTCGGCCTGGACGTCGGTAGCCCCGGTGAGTGTGATCTGCGCCATCGTCAACGTCCCTTCGACCAGGGGGCGATCGCCTTGGCGATCCACCCGACGAGCGCGAACCCGAGAAGCGCGACTGCGCCGCTGAGAAGCGCCAGCGCCCACACCTGCGGTCCGTTCGAGGCCTGCTGGGCGAGGATCATCGCCAGACCCACGCCGACCTCGATCTTGCCGAAGAATTCACCGAGCACTGCGCCGAGGAAGGCGGCGGGCACCGCGATCTGCAGCGCGCTGAGCGTGGCAGGGAGCGCCGCGATCAGCCGCACTTTCACGAGTTGGGTGAACTTCGATCCGCCGTACACCGTCACCAGGTCAAGGCTGGACTTGTCGGCCGACTTCAGGCCGAGAAGCGCGCCGACGACAGTCGTGAAGAACACCGACAGAGCAGCGAGCAAGATCGCGGTGCCACTGGGCTCGCCGACCTTCGGAGGAGTGATGACGATGACCGCGAGCATGCCGATCGCGACGATCGGGATGCAGTACGTGAGGATCGCGAGCTGCATAGCGAGCCCCTCGAGCCGGGGCACGAGGAGCACGAACGCCGACAGCAGCAGCGCGAGCCCATTGCCCCAGAGGTAGCCGATGCCCGCCTCGGCAAGAGTCACCGCGAAGTTGCTGAGGTAGTACTGCGGGCCGGTTTCGATCATCACCTGAATGACCTGGAACGGCGTGGGGATAGCGCTAGCACCCGAGGGCCCGACGTTCGAGAACACGGTGGCCGCCAGGATCCACCACAGCAGGATGATGCCGATGCCACCGATGACCCCGATCACCCACGGGGGAAGACGGAAGTCCTCCCACTCGATCGCGCGCCCGCGCGTGGGGTTCTCAGTGGTCATCCGCCGCTGCTCCTCCGGCACCGAACAGCAACTCGGATGCCTGGTCGACGTAGGCGTGGAATTCAGGGGTGCGCATCATCTCGGGCGTGCGCGGACGGGGAAGGTCGATGGTCATGACCTCCTTGACCCGACCGGGGCGCGGACTCATGACTGCCACCTGGTCGGAGAGGAAGATCGCCTCCGAGATGCCGTGGGTCACGAGGAGTGTGGTCGCGGGCTTCTCGGTCCAGATGCGCAGCAGCTCGAGGTTCAGCTTCTGCCGGGTCATGTCGTCGAGGGCACCGAAGGGCTCGTCGAAGAGCAGCACTTCGGGCTTCATGATCAGCGACCGCGCGATCGACACGCGCTGGCGCATGCCGCCCGACAGCTGTGCCGGCTTGGCCTTCTCGAAGCCCTTCAGGCCGACGAGAGCGATCATCTCGTCGACGTAGGCCTTGTCGACGGAGGCTCCCGCGATCTCGAAGGGAAGGCGGATGTTCGAGAGCACGCTGCGCCAGGGCAGCAGCGCCGAATCCTGGAAGGCGATGCCGAGCTTGTTCTCTTTGCGCAGCTCCTTCGGGCTCTTCCCGTCCACGCGGGTCGTGCCGCTGGTGGGCTGCTCGAGACCGGCAAGGATGCGCAGGATCGTTGACTTTCCGCATCCTGAGGGTCCGAGAAGGGAGAGGAAGGTTCCCTGGTCGGTGTGGAGATTGGCGTCTTGCAGCGCCGTGACGGTCTTTCTTCCCGTGGTGAAGACCTTGTTCAGTCCGGAGATCTGCAGGCCGGTGCCCAGGGACTCGCCCTGGGCACCGGTCTCGGCAGAGCCCGTCGTGAGTACTGAACCGGATGCGGTGGGTTCGGTCACGATGGATTCTCCTTGCGTGTTTCTGATCAGCCCGCGTAGGCGATCAGGTCGGGGTTCTCGGCGTAGACCTCTTCGAGGAGCGAGAGGTCGAACAGGTCCTCGGCCGTCAAGGTGATCCCGGCACCGGCGAGGCTGGCGATGGTCGCCTCCTGCAGCTCCGGGGTGATCCAGAAGAGGCCGAACTCCTCGGTGTCGGGCGACACGACGAGCTCTTCGGACTGCGCGATCGAACCGGCGGTGGAGTTCTCCGGGTTCAGGTCGAGGTCTGCTCCGTAGACCTCGTAGGCCAGGCGAGCGCCCTCTTCGGGGTCGTTGACCGCGTCGGTCCAGCCCTTGATCTCGGCGACCAGGTACGCCTTGAGCTTCTCGCGGTCGTTCGCGATCATGTCGTCGGTCGTGGTGATGGTCTCGGCAACGAACGGCAGTCCGTTGTCAGCGAAGGGCAGGTTGGCGACGTCGAAGCCGGACGCGGCGACCGTGATCGCCTCGTTGGTCAGGTAGGCCATGAAGCCGTCGACCTCACCGTTAGTCAGCGGCGCCGGGTCGTACTGCACGGGCACGATCTCGAGCTCGGACTCGTCGATGCCGTTGGCGGCAAGCAGAGCCTTGAACAGCGCGGTGTTCGAGTCCTGAACACCGATCTTCTTGCCCTTGAGGTCTTCGGGCGTCGTGATGTTGCCGCCGTCAGCGAGCGAGAGGATCGTGAAGGGGTTCTTCTGGTAGACCGAGCCGATGATCTTCAGCGGCGCGCCCTCGGCTGCGACAACCGAGCCGATCGAGACGGCGTCGGAGAACGCGACATCAGCCGTGCCCGAGATGAGCTCGGCGGCACCGGTCGAAGGACCAGGCGTGAGGGTGACCTCGTCGAAGCCTGCATCGGTGTAGTAGCCGTTCTCCATGGCGAAGAAGTCGCCGGCGAACTCTTCGTTCTTGATCCAGCTGAGCTGAACGGCAAGCGTTCCGAAACCCTCTGCAGCGTCACCGCTGCTGGACTCGGCCGGGGTGGACCCACCGCTGGCGCAGGCGCTCAGTGCAAGCGCCGAGACGGCGACGGCTGCGACGGCCATAGCTGACCGGCGCACGATTCGGGAGGAAAGAGATGTCATGTTTGCTGCGTCTCCTGATTGCGGATGAATGGGACACTCGGTGACGCACGACTACGGGACTCGTCGGGTCGTCGAGTCCGACCGTACGAGATGTAGATTTCATGAACACTCGCCGGACTGTTTCGTCCGCGTTACCGAATGCACGGATGCGGCGAGCAGCTGCGTGATTCAGGCAGCGCGCTCAGCGCGGCAGGATGATGCCGGAGGTGGGGGCGCAGGCGATGCCCTCTTCCACGCCCGGCTGGGACCTCGGCACGTCGGGTGTTGACAGCGCGGGATGCACCGGCCCGGTCGCGTCCCGCAGAGCTTCACCGCGTCCGCCTGAGCGCACCATGACGATCTCGGCGAGGATCGACAGCGCGGTCTCCTCAGGGGTGCGGCCTCCGAGGGCGAGGCCGATCGGGGAGCGCAGTCGCTCAGTCTCGGCATCCGTCACTCCGGCTTCGCGCAGACGGCGAGCTCGGTCATCATGCGTGCGACGGCTGCCCATCGCGCCGACATACCCGGCGGGGCTGCGCAGGGCGATCGTGAGCGCGGGCACATCGAACCGAGGGTCGTGGGTGAGCACGCAGATCGCCGTGCGCGCATCGATCGGGGTACGCGCGAGGTAGTCGTGCGGCCACTCGTGCACGACCTCGTGCGCGTCGGGAAAGCGCGCGGGGGCGGCGAAGGCATCCCGGGGGTCGCAAACAGTGACCTCGAACCCGGATGCCGCGCCCAGCCTGCTGAGGGCGACCGAGAACTCGACGGCCCCGATGATGATCAGGCGTGGTGCGTGCGGGAACGGGACGCCGAGCACCTCGAGCGGGTCGGCATCAGTTCCGTACCGCAGGGTGAGGGCGTGGTCATCGGTGCGAAGGCGCGCCAGGTCGGCGTCGAGAGCGCCACGGATGCCGGAGTCGGTCGTGGCGGGGAGGTCGGCGTCGACACGCTCACGCTCGCGGTCGAGGAGGAGCGCGCCGCGACCGGCCCCGGCGGTGACGATGCCGAGCGCGCACGGTTCGCGGCGCAGGATGGCGGTGTGAAGGTCGGCGATCGCCGTCGCAGCGGGTGTGCCAGGAAGAACGGGGAGCACCAGGACGTCGATGACGCCGCCGCAGCTCAGGCCGGCCTCGAACGCGGTCTCGTCAGAGATGCCATAGCGGACGCGGGTGGACTCGCCAGTCTCGATCGCTTGGAGGCACAGGTCGTGCACGTCGCCGTCGACGCAGCCTGCCGAGACGTTGCCGAAGACGACGCCATCGGCATCCACGATCATCGCGGCACCGAGTTCGCGCGGCGAGCTCGCCTGTGCCGACACGAGCACCGCGAGCGCGAACTGACGCTCCTCGGCGACCCAGGCCGCAGCGGAATCGAGGATCTCTCGCATGCTCACCTCCCGGACTCCTGCCTATCATCCGGGTGTTTCTTCGAGATTGCGACAGCCGCCTCAGGCCGAGCGCCGGCCCGAACGTCGGTGGCGCGGCGTAGCCTCGGGGCGTGAACCGCACCGTGCTGACTGAGCGCCTGCGCTCCGTGGATGATCAGCTCGCGCGGCTCGACGCGGATGCCGCGTCCTTGCGCGCCGACCGCGCTGACGCGACAGCCGACGACGAGCATGACCCGGAGGGGTCAACGCTCTCGGGCGAGTGGCAGCGCGTCGAGGCACTCCGGGACGCGGCGGTGCGCGAGCGCGCTGCGGTGATCGATGCGCTGGAGCGTGTGGACGCGGGCACGTACGGCAGCTGCATCCGGTGCGGGCAGCCGATTCCGGCGGCGCGGCTGGAGGTCATGCCGACCGCGACGATGTGCGTCCCGTGTGCCTCGGCCTAGCTGTGATGTCCAGGCAGGTTGTTGAGTCTGCTGAAGGGTGCGGCTCCGATTGCGGAGTGGCGTCTGTGCTGATTGTAGAAGTGCAGCCA
>NZ_JBFBMQ010000020.1:0-42297 GCF_040687115.1 Microbacterium sp. NPDC076895 | reverse complement strand
GACATGAGCACGCAGACCTTCGTTCTCCCCGATGTCGGGGAGGGCTTGACCGAGGCCGAGATCGTCACCTGGAAGGTCGCCCCCGGCGACGCCGTTCAGGTCAACGACGTGCTCGTCGAGATCGAGACCGCCAAATCGCTCGTCGAGCTGCCCTCGCCGTTCACCGGCACGGTCAGCGAGACGCTCGTCGAGGAGGGCGTCACGGTTGCCGTGGGAACCCCGATCGTGACGATCGAGGCAGCTCCGGATGCATCCGCTCCGTCCGCCGCGGCTCCGGTGTCAGGGATGCACGGTTCTGGCGCCGCCGAATCGCCATCCGTGACACCGGAAGCAGGGGCCGAGGGCGGTGGCGCCGTGCTCGTGGGATACGGGACGGGAGGGGCTGCCACCTCACGTCGCCGCAAGCCTGCCGAGCGGCCGGTGACGGCATCCGTCGGGGTCATCGCGAAGCCCCCGATCCGCAAGCTCGCACGCGACCTCGGTGTCGATCTGGCTGCCGTCACGCCCTCGGGCGAGGCTGGCGAAGTCACCCGTGAGGACGTCGTGAAGCACGCCTCGCAGGCGAGCGTGTTCCGCAATATCGAGACCCCCGATTGGCCCGAGGTGCGTGAGGAGACGATTGCTGTCGCGCCGGCCACGGCGCCAGCGACCCCCGCCCCAAACGGTGTCGCTTCCCCGTTCGCGCAGGCCGCGGGACGCGTCGAGTCGATCCCCGTCAAGGGAGTGCGCAAGGCCACCTCGACAGCGATGGTGCAGTCGGCATACTCGGCGCCGCACGTGTCGGTGTGGACGGATGTCGACGCGACGCGCACGATGGAGCTCGTCAAGCGGCTGAAGGCGTCCCCCGACTTCGCCGACGTCAAGGTATCGCCGTTGCTGATCATGGCGCGCGCCGTCATCTGGGCGGTGCGCCGGACGCCGATGGTGAACGCCGCCTGGGTTGACGGCGACGGTGGCGCCCAGATCAGCGTGCGCCACTACGTCAACCTCGGGATCGCCGCGGCAACCCCGCGCGGGCTGCTGGTTCCCAACATCAAGGACGCCCAGGACCTCAACATGCGCGAGCTCGCCCGCGCCCTCGAGAAGCTCACGCTCACGGCGCGCGAGGGCAAGACCACGCCGGCCGACCAGCAGGGGGGCACGATCACGATCACCAACATCGGCGTGTTCGGGATGGATGCCGGAACCCCGATCATCAACCCCGGTGAGTCGGGCATCGTCGCGATGGGCACGATCCGGCAAAAGCCCTGGGTCGTGGACGGCGAGGTGCGTCCTCGCTATGTCACGACGGTCTCGGGCTCGTTCGATCACCGCGTCATCGACGGCGACGGGATGAGTCGCTTCATCGCCGACGTCGCGTCGATCCTCGAGGAACCCGCGCTCCTGCTCGACTGACGCGGACTCAGCGCGCAGATGAAAGATCGCGTCCGCCCGTTTTGATAATGATTCTCACATCCGTTATCGTTGCCCGTATGACGACCCGACGACTTTCCACCCTGCTCGCGCTGGGCGCGGCATCCGCCCTCACCCTCACGGCCTGCGCCGGTACTGGCGGAACATCTGAGACGTCGGCCTCGGATGCCGCCACGCTGAGCGTCGTCGCGTCAACCAACGTCTACGGTCAGATCGCCGAAGAGATCGGTGGTGACGCGGTCACGGTCACCTCGATCATCGCCTCGGCCGCTCAGGACCCGCACGAGTTCGAGCCGACGGCTCAAGACCAACTCACGGTCTCGGAAGCCGACCTCATCATCGAGAACGGCGGCGGCTACGACGGCTTCATGGATGCCATGATCGAGGCGAGCGGCACGACTGCTCCGGTCATCACCGCTGCCACGTTCAACGCCAATTACCCCGGCGACGATGGCGCAGCGGAGACCGAAGACGCTCACGCCGATGAGGACGGTCACGACCACGCGCACACCGAGGGATTCAACGAGCACGTCTGGTACGACCCGCACACGATGGAGCACCTTGCCGAAGCCATCGCTGAGGAGCTCTCGACGCTCGACCCCGACAACGCCGACCTCTTCGAGACCAACGCTGCAGCCTTCATCGACCAGATCGCCGGGCTGGAGGCATCCCTCGACGAGATCTCCGCAGCCCATGCGGGCGAGGGGGTGTTCGTCACCGAGCCCGTTCCCGTCTACCTGATCGTGGCGGCAGGGCTCGAGAACCTCACGCCCGAGGCCTTCAGCGAGGCCGTTGAGGAGGGGCAGGACGTGCCCCCCGCAACCCTGCTCGAGGCGCTGGGCATCGTGGAGGACGGCTCCGTCAAGGTCGTCATCGCCAATGCGCAGACCGGTGGTGCCGAGACCACGCAGATCATCGATACTGCGACCGCGCAGGCAATCCCGGTGCTGGAGTTCACGGAGACCCTTCCGGAGGGCCAGACTTACATCTCGTGGATGCAGCAGAACATCGCGGAGCTCGCGGACGCGCTCGGCGCGTGAGCTCCAGCGCGACCTCGGACGCCCAGCCGCCGCTCCGCATCCGCGGAGCGGCGCTGCGCCGTGGCGAGCGGGAACTGTGGGCCGGGCTCGACCTCGACGTCGAACCCGGCGAGTTCATCGCGGTCCTCGGGCCCAGCGGCTCTGGCAAGACGACGCTGCTGCGCGCCATCCTGGGCCTTGAGCACCTGAGCGCCGGGACCATCGAGACCGGCGGCCGCCGGGTCGAGCGCCGGGGCAACCGGCACATCGGTTATGTGCCCCAGCAGCGCCCTCTTCCGCCCGAAACCGCGCTACGGGGTCGGGACCTCGTGACCCTCGGTGTCACCGGCCACAAGTTCGGATTCAGCCTCCCCCGCCGGCGTGAGCGCGACCGGGTTGACGCGTTGGTGGCGGACGTCGGTGCCGAAGGGTTCGCCGACCGGCCCGTCGGTGAACTGTCCGGGGGCGAGCAGCAACGGCTGCGCATCGGGCAGGCGATCGCCGACGACCCCGGCCTGCTGCTGTGCGATGAGCCGCTGACGAGCCTCGACCTTGCCAACCAACAGGCGATCGTGGCGCTCATCGATCGGCACCGGCGCGAGCGCGGCACCGGCGTGCTCTTCGTCACGCATGACATCAACCCCGTCCTCGACGTCGTGGATCGCATCCTCTACATCGCCGGGGGCCGGTTCACGCTCGGAAAGCCCGACGAGGTCTTGCAGACGAGCGTTCTCAGCGACCTCTACGGCGCTCCCGTCGCTGTGCTGCGCGCCGGCGACCGGCTCGTCGTCGTCGGCGCGCCGGATGCCGAGGTCTCACACCATCACCACCACGACGGCGACGAACTCGGTGGGGTGCACGCATGAACTGGTCTGACATCGGTGACGCCATGTTCGGGGGGGTGTCCGACTACGGTGCGATCCTCGCGTTGGTCTCGAACTCGGTCATCGCAGGCGCCGTGCTGGGCCTGGTCGGAGGCCTGGTCGGCGTCTTCGTGATGCAGCGCGACATGGCTTTCGCCGTCCACGGCATCAGCGAGCTCTCGTTCGCGGGCGCCGCGTTCGCGCTCCTGATCGGCTGGGATGTCGTGACCGGGTCGATCGTGGGCTCGCTCATCGCCGCCGGCCTCATCGGATGGCTCGGCGCCCGCGCCCGCGACCGCAACTCGTTCATCGGCGTGCTCATGCCGTTCGGCCTGGGCCTGGGCATCCTGTTTCTGTCGCTCTACAGCGGGCGCAGCGCCAACCGCTTCAGCCTGCTGACGGGGCAGATCGTCTCGGTGCAGAACGCCCAGCTCGGGTGGTTGATCGCGATCAGCATCCTGGTTCTTCTCGGACTGCTCTTCATCTGGCGCCCCCTGCGCTTCGACTCCCTCGACCCGCAGTCCGCGGCAGCGCGCGGTGTGCCGGTCACGGCCGTCTCGCTCGGGTTCATGCTGCTGCTCGGGCTCATCGTCGCCGTGGCGATCCACATCATCGGTGCGCTGCTGGTCATGGCGCTGCTCGTGACCCCTGCGGCGGCTGCCATGCGAATCGCGTCGGGACCGTGGAGCGTGCCGCTGCTGGCAGCTGGATTCGGATTCGTCTCGGCGGTGGGCGGCATCCTGTTGGCTATCGCCGGCACGCTCCCGGTGAGCCCCTACATCACAACCATTTCGTTCCTGATCTACCTCGTCTGCCGCCTGGTGGGAGGACGCCGAGGTCGGGTGACGCGGGCGCGGTTCACGTGAGAGCTCCCACGCGCTCCCAGCCGGCGCCGAACGTGGCTCGCTAGACTCCCGGCCATGGCGCAACGCAATACCTGGCAGCGCGAACGCGTGCGCACGGCGCTGGGCGACGCCCCTGGCTTCATCAGTGCCCAGTCACTTCACGCGGTGCTTCGCGACGAAGACACCGGGATCGGCCTGGCTACGGTCTACCGCGCTCTTGCGAGTCTCGCCGACGAGGGCGCAGCCGATACGCTGCACGGCCCCGACGGCGAGAGCCTCTATCGTGCGTGTGAGACTTCGGGGCATCACCACCACCTGATCTGTCGCTCGTGCGGCGCCACGGTGGAGATCGCGGCGACCCCCGTCGAGCAGTGGGCGCGGTCGGTCGCCGAACAGCACGGGTTCACGGATGCCGAGCATGTGGTCGACATCTTCGGGCTCTGCCCCGAATGCACGGTGCGCGCCCGGGCGGCAACCAGCGACGGGAACCGTGCGCGCTGACGCGCCGGTGACCGAGCGCTCCCGTGCCGGGGGCGCGAGCCCGGGTGCGCGGGCAGCGGTCGGCGTCGGAATCGGCATCCTCTTCATCGCGATCCTGGTCGCGATCGACCTTCTGTCACCGTCGTTCTTCGCGTCGCCGCTGTCGACCCGCGCACAGGATGGCCTGACCCTCGCGATCAGCGTCCTGATCGAGTCGCTGCCGTTCGTGGTGCTCGGCGTTGTGCTCTCGATCGTCGTGCAGGTCTGGATCCCGCCGGGGGTTCTCGAGCGATGGATGCCGCGCACGCCGTGGCTGCGGCGGGGTGTCCTGTCGCTGCTGGGTATGTTCATCCCGGTGTGCGAGTGCGGAAACGTCCCCTTCGCCCGCGGCCTCCTGATGCGTGGGTTCACGGTTCCCGAGACGCTGACCTTCCTCATCGCAGCGCCGATCGTGAACCCGATCGTGATCATCACGACGCACCAGGCATTCGGGTTCAGCGACGGCATCCTGGTGGCGCGCCTGGTGGGAGGGTTCCTGATCGCCAACCTGCTCGGCTGGCTCTACAGTCGGCATCCGAGCCCCGACGCCTTGCTGACCGACCGGTTCCGCGACACGTGCGAACTGGTCACGCACGAGCCCGGCGGCAAGGGACGCCGAAGCCTCGCCCAGTTGGTCATCGAACTGCGCGCCGTCATGCCCGCGCTCATCATCGGGTCCGCCATCGCCGGAGCGGTGCAGGTGCTCATCCCGCGGGACGTGTTGCTGGCGATCGGGTCCAACCCCGCACTGTCGATCGTCGCCATGATCGCTCTCGCGATGGTCGTCTCGATCTGCTCCAACGTCGACTCGTTCTTTGCGCTCTCGTTCGCCTCGACCTTCACTCCCGGTTCGATCGTCGCCTTCCTCCTGGTCGGGCCGCTCGTCGACGTGAAGATGCTCGCCCTGCTGCGCACGACCTTCACGACCCGCACCCTCGTCGGGATCGTCGTGGTCGTCGTTCTGTCGGCCTTCGCCATGGGGACGGTGGTGAACCTTCTTGCCTAGGCTCGGCTCCCTCGGAACGCGCTGGCTCGGCGTCGGACTTGCCTCAGCGCTCGCCGTCCTCACCGTCGGGCTTGCGGTGACGGGCCGACTGTCGCTCTACATCAACCCCGAATCGGCGTGGTTCGCGGTCGGGATGTCGGTGATCGTGCTGGTCGGAGCTGTCGCATCCTTCGCGCTTCCGCTGGGCGCCGAAGACGACCACGGACACGATCACGGGGATGCGACAGCCCACGAGCATGGTCACGCGCACGTTCGGCATCCGGTAGCCCTCGCCGGCACGGTTGTCGCAGGAGTGCTTGCCAGTGCCGTCGTGGTCGGCGCTCTCGCCCTGCCACCGTCGTCACTGTCGCCGCAGTTCGCCTCGACGAGCACCTCGACCACACCAGTCCTGTTCGGCGGCCGGGATGTCGTCACCCTGGCATCCACGGGAGATACGGCGACCTTCGGGGTCGGGGAATGGGCAACGGTGTTCGCGACGGCGACAGACCCGGCATCCTTCGACGGCGACGCCGTCACGCTGACCGGCTTCGTCGCCCCTGGAGATGCCGGGACCGGCTTCCTGCTGTCGCGGTTTGTCATCACCCACTGCGTCATCGACGCGCAACTGGCGGCGGTTCCCATCGTCTGGGGCGGCACGGCAGCGCCCGAGGGCGAGTGGGCTACCGTCACGGGTACGGTGCGCTCGGACTCGGATGGGCGGCTGCACATCGCCGCCGAGTCGGTTGAGGCTGTGCCCGAGCCCGAGGACCCGTATGAGTACTGACGCGGGTCGACGGCGCGACGGGGCGACTGCTTCGCGCCGTCAGCGAGCGACGCGACGGCGCCTGCGCGGGTTCGTCCTCGGCTTTGTCGGGGTCGCCGCCGCGATCGGCCTCGTCGGTGCTCTCGGGGCCGCAGCCACGGTCCTCATGGGTCCGCGTGCGACTACCGTTCAGGTCGACCCGTCCGCAGCGATCTCGGCATCCGGATCTCGGCTGATCGTGACGACCTCGCAGTCGCTCGCCGACGTCGATCCTGCTTCGGTGACCGTGACCCCCGCAACGCCGTTCGATATCGACACCTCGGGCCGCAGCATCGGCGTGCGCTTCACGGTTCCCTTGGATGCCGACACCGAATACACCGTCACGATCGACGGGGTGACCGGAGTCTCGGGCGGACCGTCATCCACGATCACCGAGACGTTCACCACGCCTCCGAGTGAGGTGTTCCTGTTGCAGCGGGGCACGGTCGATGGCGACACCATCTTCCGCACCGACCTCACCGGCGAGGCTGCCGTCGCGGTGTTCGCTCACCCGCACATCGAGGACTATCGCGCGACCCGCGACCACCTCGTCGTGCTCGTCGACGAAGACGGCGAGAGCGCGCTCATCATGACCGACCTCGACGGGCAGAATCCGGTCGAGCTGACCCTGCCGGGCACCGGATACATCGCTGACCTGCAGATCGCCGACCGAGGGGAGCGGATCGGGTACCTGTTCACCTCGGCGACGGTCGGGACGGGTAGCGGCGACGAATCGGCGCTGTACACGGCATCCCTCGACACGCCGACCGCCGACCCCACGAAGGTCGTCGTCGCAGGGGCCGACGAGCGGGTCGCACAATGGTCGTTCGTGCCCGACACCGACAGTGTGCTGCTGGTCGCCTTCGACGGGACCCTGTTGCTGACCGCCCCCGACGGATCGGCTCCGACAGCTCTCGGGCTCGCGCTCGCGATCGATGGCATCGCGCCGGGAACCGCCCAGGCGATCGTCGAGCGCGTCGACGGGCTCGTCGTGCTCGACCTGCTCACCGGAGAGGAGACACCGCTGGATGTGGGCGACGACCCGGCGGTGATCGGCAGCGTCATGCCGCTCCCGCGCGGCGGCACCCTGCGCACGACGTTCCCGATTGCCGACACCGGCCTGCCGACCGGCGCGACATCCGTCGTCCTCGTCGATGACGCCGGGACGTCGACGGAGGTGTTCTCGGCACCCGATACTGACGCGGTTCTGCAGACCTGCGTGTCGCCAAGCGGACAATACGCGGCAATGCTCGTGGCGCCCGACCTGGCATCCAACCCGTACGACACCTACCAGCTGCCCCTGCCCGCCACGGTAGAGACCCACATCGTCGAACTTCCGCGGGGCGATGGTTCCCAAGCCCGCGAACTCGTCGCGCTGGCTGGCTCGTCGATTTCGTGGTGCCGCCAGTCGGTGTCGTGGCGGTGAAGAACCGCGACGGACTGCGTCCGGCGACGCGCGCGGACCTATCCGGCCTACCGGTGGAGGTCGCGCCGACACTGCTCGGTGCGCATCTGGTCGTCGAGCTCGGCGGTGAACGGGTCGTCGCCCGTCTCACCGAGGTCGAGGCCTACCACGGCGTCGGAACCGGCGAGATTCCCGATCCCGGATCCCACGCGCGGTCGGGCAGAAGCGCTCGCAATGCGACGATGTGGGGCCCGCCGGGCCACCTCTACGTGTACCTCAGTCACGGCATCCATTCGTGCGTCAACGTCGTGTGTGCACCGGCGGGCGTCGCCGGCGGTGTGCTGCTGCGGGCTGCCGAGATCGTCGAGGGCGCTGAGATCGCAAGGCGGCGCCGCTTCGCGGTGCGGGAGCCGGGGCCCGCGCGGGACCTCGCACGCGGACCCGGCAGGCTCGGACAGGCCGTCGGCCTGCATCATGCGGAGCACGACGGCATCGATGCCGTCACCGGTGCGAAGCAGTCCGGCGCCACCGCACGGCTGCTGCTGCCCGAGGAACCGCTGGCGCACGTGGCGACGGGGCCGCGGGTCGGCGTTGCGGGAGTCGCGGGCACGGATGCCTACCCCTGGCGGTTCTGGATCCCGGGAGATCCCACGGTCTCAGCGTTCCGCTGGGGCCGGGGTGCAGAAGGGGCACGCACGGCCGCCGTGCTAGACTGACTCTTTGTCTGCGCGCACTCCAGCACGCAGTTCGTACCCTTCCCTCGTCATCCGGCCAGAAATGGTCTGTCGAGTGCGGGGTGCAGACAAGGGATCTTGGGTGGGGCCGTCCGGCCTCACGGTACAGAAGGAGACATCACCATGGCTGCAGTGTGCCAGGTGACTGGAGCGGTTCCCGGCTTCGGTCACAACATCTCGCACTCGCACCGCCGGACGAAGCGCCGCTTCGACCCGAACGTGCAGAAGAAGACCTACTACGTGCCCTCGCTCGGTCGTAAGGTCACCCTGAACGTGTCCGCCAAGGGCATCAAGGTGATCGACGCTCGCGGCATCGAGTCGGTTGTGAAGGACCTGATCGCGAAGGGTGTGAAGCTCTAATGGCGAAGAAGGCTCAGGACGTTCGTCCGATCATCAAGCTGCGCTCGACCGCCGGCACGGGGTACACCTACGTGACGCGCAAGAACCGCCGCAACAACCCTGACCGCATCGTGCTGAAGAAGTACGACCCGGTCATCCGCAAGCACGTCGAATTCCGAGAGGAGCGCTGATCCATGGCTAAGAAGAGCAAGATCGCGCGCAACCAGCAGCGCCAGGCGGTCGTCGACCGCTACGCCGCCAAGCGTCTCGAGCTCAAGAAGCAGCTCGTGGACCCCAACGCAACCGACGAGCAGCGCGAAGCCGCCCGCGTCGGCCTGCAGAAGCTTCCCCGCAACGCATCGCCGGTGCGCCTGCGCAGCCGTGACGCGATCGACGGTCGCCCCCGCGGCGTGCTGACGAAGTTCGGCATCTCGCGTGTGCGCTTCCGCGACATGGCTCACCGTGGCGAGCTGCCCGGTGTGACCAAGTCGAGCTGGTAAGCCAGCCCGCGAACAGGCACTGTCGAGCTGGTAAGCCAGCCCGCGGACGTCAAGGCCCGGCATCCTCAGGGATGCCGGGCCTTTCGTGTTCCCGCGGTGGGGTGCACTGAGAATCCGATTCGGCGCCACATGCCGGGTTCCCGAGAGGATTCTCGGCGCCCAAACGGATTCTCGCGTGTGGGTTGCGCGGAGTGAGCGCCGCTGATCGCAGAGTCACGGCAGTCACATGCGTCACTCCCGTGACGCGACACGCCGCGAATCGGATGCCGATACCGCGTAAATCCGCGGAATTCCGGGGTTCGTGGGTATATTCGAGGTCGGTCGGCAAGAGACCAGCCGAGAGCCACCAGCTTTCGGTCCATGCACGAGGGCGGGGACTTCACCGCCTTGGAGGACAACCACAATGGCTGAAAAGTCCATCACCAAGACCGAGCTCGTCGCGAGCATCGCAAGCGCAACCGGTCAGAGCCAGGCCACCGTTTCGGGCGTCGTCGACGCGCTGTTCACCACTGTCGCCGAGGCCGTCGCCAAGGGCAGCAAGGTGTCGATCCCGGGCTGGGTCTCGTTCGAGCAGGTCGCCACCTCCGCTCGCACGGGCCGCAACCCGCAGACCGGCGAAGAGATCAAGATCCCCGCCGGCAAGCGCGTCAAGGTCTCGGCTGGCGCCAAGCTCAAGGCTGCCGCCAAGTAAGACCCTTCGTCTTCACCTCGAAAGGGGAGCGTCCGTCCGCGGATGCTCCCCTTTCGCGCGCGTAGGCTGAGGGGATGGATTCCCGCCTGCTGCGGGCGATCGGCCCGGCGACGCTCGTGACGGTCGCCGTCGTCGTGATGGTCGCCGCCCTTGCGTACGGTGGTGGCGCCGCGCCGCTGGTGATCGCGGATGCGGGACCCGTCGTTCGTTGGGGTCTGCCGACAGCGACGCTGGTCTTCAACCTCGCCGCGGCCGGGATGCTGGGATCGCTCATCCTGGCCCTGTTCGCTCTCAAAGCCGGCGATAAGGCCTTCACTGTCTCTGTGGATGTCGCATCCGTCTCGGCGGCAGTGTTCACCGTCGCTGCCGGCGTCACGGGGTTCTTCACGTTCATCGACGCCTTCAACGCCCAGGTGGCGCTCGGCCCCGAGTTCGGTTCGCAGTTCGGCAGGTTCCTGACAGACACCGATCTCGGCCGGGCGTGGCTGCTCACCACCATCTTCGGGGCGGTGCTCACGGTTCTCACGTTCGCGGTCCGCTCGTGGACGGGCACCTTCCTCGTCGCCCTCCTCGCGATCGCCGCGCTCGTGCCGGTGGGCACGCAGGGTCACTCGGGTGAGGAGGCCAACCACAACGCCGCCGTGATGGCGACGGTGCTCCACATCGAGGGAGCAGCGCTCTGGCTCGGTGGCTTGATGCTGCTGATCGTCATCCGCCCGGTGCTGCCGACGGATCGGATGACGACGGTGCTGCGTCGCTATTCGACGATCGCGATCGTCGCGTTCGTCGTCGTTGCGGCATCCGGGTACGTGCGCGGCGTCATCGGCGTCGTGACGTGGGAAGCGATGCTCTCGCCATACGGCGCGATCCTGGCCGTCAAGATCGTTGCCCTCGTCGCCATGGGGCTGCTCGGCGCCTGGTACCGGCTTCGGCTGATCGATCGACTTCGCGAGAGCCGCGCATCCCGGTTCTTCTGGTGGCTGATCCTGGCCGAGATCGGGTTCATGGGACTTGCCAGCGGCGCCGCCGTCGCGCTCGCGCGGACCCCGCCGCCGGTCGATACTTCGCTGCCCGAACTGCGTACGCCGGCCGAGTTCCTTACGGGCGCGGCGCTACCACCCGAGCTGACGCCGTGGCAGTGGGTGGCCGCGTGGGAGATCGACCTCCTGTGGGCACTGCTGTGTGCCTTTGCGGCATTCTTCTATCTCGCCGGCGTGTGGCGCCTTCGCGCGCGCGGCGACCGGTGGCCGCTGTATCGCACGGTGCTGTTCCTGTCGGGCCTGGTCATGCTCGCGTGGATCACCAACGGTGCGCACAACGTCTATCAGGAGTACCTGTTCAGCGTGCACATGTTCGGACACATGGCGCTGACGATGGGCATCCCGCTGCTGCTGGTCGCGGGTGCTCCAGTCACGCTCGCACTGCGAGCTGTGCGCAAGCGGGATGACGGAACGCGCGGCGGCCGCGAGTGGATCCTCTGGGCCATCCACACGCCGTTTGCGAAGGTCGTCACCAATCCGTTCTTCGCCGCGGGGAACTTCGTTCTCTCGCTCTGGCTCTTCTACTACACCGACCTGTTCCGCTGGAGTCTGTACGACCACCTCGGGCATGAGTGGATGATCTTCCACTTCCTGATCACGGGGTATCTGTTCGTGCTGTCGCTGATCGGCATCGATCCGGTCCCCTACCGCCTTCCCTACCCATTCCGCTTGCTCATCCTGATCGGGGTCATGGCGATGCACGCCTTCTTCGGCATCGCGATCATGATGAACAGCGGGCTGATGGTCGCCGAGTGGTTCGGTGCGATGGGACGCACGTGGGGGGCGACGCCGCTCGAAGACCAGTACATCGGCGGTGGCATCGCGTGGTCGATCGGAGAGATCCCCACCCTCATCCTGGCGATCACGGTTGCCATCCAGTGGAGCCGCAGCGACGAGCGAGCGCAACGGCGCGAGGACCGGCAGGCCGATCGCACAGCGGATGCCGAACTCGAGGAGTACAACGCACGGCTGGCTCAGCTCGCCGAGCGGGACTCACGCGTCGGCCGCTGAGCGCGGCCCTGCCTCACCCGAGCAGAATCGATGCCGTGCCGTCGGGGAGGATGTCGATCGTTCCCGTGACGACGAAGGGGACGTCGACGCTGACATCGCTCACGCTGCCGTCGAACAGCGAGCGGGAGCGAAGCTCGATGTGGGCCATGGCGGCTGACTCGGCGATGCGCCACCCGGCGCCGTCGGCGACGAGCGAGACGGTCGGGTCTTGCACGATCGACCACGTCGGCAGGGTCACGATGCGGTCGGTGAGGTCGAACCCGAACGGGCAGGCGGTGGGCTGCAGGACCTCTTGCTGCGTGCACTCGTCGAGGAAGGCATCCACTTTCTCTTGCACGAGCGCGACGAACTCGTCGGATGCCGTTGCGGTGACGGTGACCGGGACACTGGTGAACGGGACGTCCGAGAGCATTGCCACGCCCGGTGAGGTGGCTGTGGGAGTATCGACGGTCACCGAGTAGATGCCGGGTGAGAACACCAGCAGGGGGATCGGCGCAGACAGGTCGGCGGCGGCTCCGTCCGGTGAGACCTGCCGTTTGTCCACGCTGAAGCCGTTCACCGCGAACTGTGACGAGCCGTTCACGGTGAGATCCATCACCGCGATCGGGCTCTGCGCGAACTCCCACCGGGGGAAGATCCCGTTCATGCCGTCTTGCTCGACCGAGAATGTCGTGGACGCCTCGTGGCCGCCCGCGGAGTACGCGAGGGTCACCGCGATGGTGTCGCCGGTGTTCGTCTCGGAGACGACGCGGATGTCGCTGAGATCGCCGAGTGCGCTCGATCGCAGGAAGTCCTCGGAGGCGTCCGCGGGGAGGCCGGCGGCCTCCAGGTCGGCGGATGAGACCGCGACTCCGGGCACGGCGAGTGCCTGCGTGGCGTTGCCGTCGGCGAGCAGGTTTGCGTAGCGGACCACGAACGCCGACGGGCCGTAGAACTGGGCGTAGAGCGTCGCGCCCGCCGCGATGAAAGCGGCGATGAGCAGTGCGCCGATGGCCGAGAGAATCACGAGGTCGCCGGCAACGGCGCGGCGCGCATCCCCGCGGCTGCGATGCGACGCGCGCGGCGCAGAGTCCACCGTGACCGTCGAGTCGGGCGCGGTGGCAGCACTGCCCGACGCCTTCTCCCCCGTGGTGCTCACGGCACCAGTCTAGAAACGACCCGCTGTGAGGACGCCCTGTCGCGGCGTGCGCTGGGTAGCATGGCCCGGTGCAGGCGCCCGAACTCTCCGCAGAGCAAGAGGCGCTGTTCCGGCTCATCGAAGACACGCGCGACCATGTCTTCGTCACTGGTCGCGCCGGAACAGGCAAGTCCACGCTCCTGCAGCACCTGTCTTACCGGACGAGCAAACAGATCGCCGTCTGCGCGCCCACCGGTGTCGCTGCCCTCAACGTCGAAGGCCAGACGATTCACTCTCTGCTGCGTTTGCCGATCGGCCTCATCGCGGATGCCGACCTCGAGCATCCTGATGCCACCCGCAAGCTGCTGAACGCGATCGACACCCTCGTGATCGACGAGATCTCGATGGTGAACGCTGATGTCATGGATGCGATCGATCGCTCCCTGCGACAGGCCCGCGGCCGTCGCGCCGAGCCGTTCGGTGGCGTGCAGATCGTCATGTTCGGTGACCCGTACCAGCTTGCGCCGGTGCCGCCGCGTCATGGTGATGAGCAGCGATACATCCGCGACCACTACCGGTCGTTCTGGTTCTTCGATGCACGAGTGTGGGCGGGGTCGGATGCCGCGCTTCCCGGATCGGAGGGCTCGTCGCTCCTGGATCTCGGCCGGTACGGTGCGTCCCTCCAGATCCGCGAGCTCGCCGAGATCCACCGGCAATCCGATCCGGAGTTTCGCCGGATGCTGGGAGCCGTCCGCCACGGGCGGGTAACCGCTGACATCGCGCAGGTACTCAACGACACCGGCGCACGCACCCCGCCCGTGGGTGGGGCCGACGAGCCGCCAATCATCACCCTCGCCACCCGTAACGACATCGTCACGCGGATCAACCGCGCCCACCTCGATGCGCTGCCGGGCGCTACTCAGACGGCGCACGCCGAGATCAGCGGCGACTTCGGTCGCGGGGACGCCGCATACCCCGCCGACGCGGAGCTGCAGTTGAAGGTCGGTGCGCAGGTCATGTTCCTGCGTAATGACGTTTCGACGTTCGGCCAGCCGCCGCGGTGGGTCAACGGCACCATCGGAACCGTGACGCGTATCGCGGGTGGCACGGTGCGCGTGGAGGTGGATGGCGAACAGATGGATGTCGAGCCGGCCGTCTGGGAGAGATTCCGCTATGCCTACAACGCGTCCACGCGGTCGATCTCGCGCGAGATCGTGGCGGAGTTCACCCAGTTTCCGCTGCGCCTGGCGTGGGCGGTGACGATCCACAAGTCGCAGGGAAAGACGTATGACCGCGCCATCATCGACCTGGGATCAGGCGCGTTCGCACCGGGCCAGACCTACGTCGCGCTCAGCAGACTGACCTCGCTCGAGGGGCTCTATCTGTCCAGGCCCCTGCGACCTCGGGACATCCAGGTCGACCCCGATGTGCAGCGATTCATGGCCGCTGTTCGGGCCCGCGCCTGAGGATCGTTCAGGCGATCTCGGCGATACGACCCGAGGCTTTGGCTGCGGCAAGGTCGACGAAGACATCGGTGTTGAACTGGTAGGCGCGCAGCACTTCATCGATGACGCGCTCCTGTTCGTCCGCGTCCCACGGAGCGGCATCCAGTTGCTCGCGGTACACATCCTTGAAGGCGCGGGGGTCGGCGATGTCGTCGAACACGTAGAAGCCGATCCCGTTGGTCTCAAACCCGAACTGCCGTGCCATGAGCTTGCCAATGAACTGCCCGCCCGAGAGGTCGCCGAGGTAGCGGGTGTAGTGGTGGGCGACGAATCCGCCGGCCCAGGTCGAGCCGACCTCGTTGATCCGATCGACGTAGCGCTGGGTGCTCGGGAGCGGAGCGATCCGCTCGCGCCAGTCCGGTCCGATGAGGAACTCGAGGTCGGCCTCCAGTGCGGGGATGCGGGTGAGCTTGTCGCTGATGAACGGGGCCGCAACGGGGTCGTGGCGCATCACGTCGGCGGCGCGCTCGATCGCGTCGTACATGAACCAGTGCTGGGCGACAAGCGCGATGTAGTCCTCGCGCGTGCCCTCGCCCTTCATCAGATCGCTCATGAAGCCGGCGTGTTCACTGCCCGAATGGGCATTGCTCGAGCGCTCGCGCAGGGCCGTCGAGAACGGGGTCACGGGTGTCATGCGCACCAGTGTACCTTCAGGTAAGCCGAACCTTACAAGACCGAAGTCCCGCCAGAGCGAGCGCCGCTCCTCACTCGTGGGAGCGGGGCTCGATCCCGAGACGCTCGCACGCCGCGTCATAGAGCTTCACGATCTCGGCTCGGATCTGCGGCCGTTCGGTGATGCTGCCGTCGGGCCACGGAACTGCCACGGTCACTGTCGTGCCGTCGCCGAGCTCGGCATCCCACACCCCGCCGTCGCCATCGAGATCGGACATGACCGCGCCGACGGCATCCGTCTGTCCGAACGCCCGCACGATCAGGAGGTTGTCGCCACCGTGGTCGCCGTTCATGTGGGCGAGGACGCCGGTGCGGATGGTGTCGTCGAAGCGATACGTCATGGTGCCAGCGTAGGGCCGTGATCATTGCGTGGTGTTGATGTGTTTGAATGCTGAATGCACGAACAACGGGGGTTGGGTATGGGTGCGACGATCCTCAGGCGGCGTTGGAGCGCCCTCGGGATCGCGACGGTTGCCCTCGCGGCGATGCTCGTTGGGTGCGCTCCCACCGCAACCGTCGAGATCGACGTGCCGGCTCAGGTCGAGGGAGATTTCCCCGCCGAGACCCAGTCGCAACTGGATGCCGCGCTGGCCGAAGCGATGGCCGCGACCGGATCGTCGGGTGCCATTGTGGGAGTCTGGGCGCCGTGGAGCGGCTCCTGGGTCGCCGGTGTGGGAACCCAGTCTCCGACAAGCTCGCAGGCTGTCACTTCCGACATGGAGTTCCGCGCATCCCGGGTTACGCGGGCCATGACGTGCGATGTTCTCTACGCGCTCGTCGACCGCGAGGTCGTTGCCCTGGAGGACAACGTCTCGGAGTATGTCGGCGGCGCGTCGGGACTGGAAGACGTGACCTTGGGCCAGCTCTGCGACAGCACGTCGGGCATCGGGGCATCGGCGCCGTCGCTGTGGAACGACTGGCTCAAGACCCCGAACCGCCAGTGGCCTCCGCTCGAGCTCGCGGCCTATGGCATGGGACGTGAGCGAACAAGCAGTCCGGGCGCCGCTTTCGTCGACTCGGATGCCGGATACTTCCTGCTCGGCGTTGCACTCGAGACCGCAACCACGACATCCCTCCCCGAGTTGTTCGAGCAATACGTCACCGAACCCCTCAGCCTGGATTCCACGTGGCTTCCGGGCTCCGCCCCGGCGACGCCAGCCGGTGATACCGGTGCTCCGTCGCTACAGGGCAACAACTCCCTGCCGGGTGAGGACGGGCAGCTCCTGTGCGCTGATCCCCTCGAGATCACAGAGCTCTCGGCGAGCATCGGCTTTGCCGATTCGGGAGCTGTCTCGACGATCGCCGACCTCGGTCGCTACGCGCAGGCGCTTGCCACCGGGGCCCTGCTCGGCGATGACCAGACGCGGTTCGACAGCCCTCGTGAGGCGTACCCCGGCGCGCCCACCTGGTACACCTACGACGGCGGAGCGTTCGCCGCCGGCGGGCTGATCGGTCAGCACGGCGCGATTCCCGGCTACCTCACGGCTGCCTACGCCGACCCCGACACGGGGCTGACGGTCGCTGTCGTCTTGAACAACTCCGCGGCTCCCGCGGGGATCGCAGCAAATCTCGCCTGGGAGCTTGCCGCGATCGCCTCCAAGGCTCCGGCAGCCGCCGGCGAGACCGCGCCCCCGGCGGGCCTGCCCTGGACGGCCGAACAGCAGGCTGAAGCCATCCGCGGTGCGGCGGTCTGTCCGCTGCCTCAGCAGTGAACCCGGAACCGCGGTGAGCGCTCCGCGCGCGGCAGCCCTATCTTCGCCGCCGTTCGCGGTCGGAATGGTCGTCACGGGTCTGGTATGTCAGGAGCTCGGTGCCTCCCTCGCCGTTCTGCTCTTCCCCGCGCTGGGGCCCCTCGGAATCGTGTTCCTGCGTCTCGGTTTCTCGGCCGTCATCCTCATGGTCATCGCCCGGCCCCGCCTTCGCGGTCACACCCCGACAGCCTGGCGCTCGGTCGTCGGCTTCGGGCTGGTACTCGCGCTGATGAACTGCCTGTTCTACCTGGCGCTCGCGCGGCTTCCCCTCGGCGTCACGGTCACCATTGAGGTGCTCGGACCGCTTGTGCTCTCGGTGATCGCCGCGCGTCGTGCCAGCGCCTGGCTGTGGGCAGGGCTGGCGCTGATCGGGGTCATCGCGCTGGCCGGGGGCGGGTGGGACCGACTGGACCCGATCGGCGTCCTGTTCGCGCTCGGGGCGGCATCCAGCTGGGCGCTGTACATCCTCGCCTCCGCGCGCGTCGGGCGTGAATTCCCGCGCCTGGACGGACTTGCGCTGGCCATGGTGGTGGGCGCGCTCGCAGCGCTGCCCTGGGGACTGATCGCAGCAGGCGGCTCACTCGTGCGCATCGACCTTCTCGCATTGGGCGCGGCAGTCGCGGTGCTCTCTTCGACGATCCCGTACGCGCTCGAGCTGTTGGCGTTGCGGCGGCTGGCGGCATCCGCGTTCGCGATCCTGATGAGCCTTGCCCCCGCGACAGCGACCCTCGCCGGCTGGTTGCTGCTCGGACAGGCCATGACGTGGCTCGAGATCGTCGGAATCGCGCTGGTCATCGCTGCGAGCATCGGAGCCGTTCGGGCTGCATCAGTCCGAGCAGCGGCCGGCACGCGCGGCGCGGAAGCTCCTCCCGCCGAGCCGCTTCCGTAGGTCTGCGCTCCGCCTCCCCGCTAGAGCGTGGCCGTGCCGCCGAGGATCGTCGACACGAGGTGTTCGGTGAGGGCATCGGCCCCGTCGAAGAGCACGCGGGTCCGGACACCGTCGTGATCCCGGGGGCCGAGGCGTTGTCCCCTCATGTCGACCACGGTCGAGCCGCGCGAGGGACCGTCTGTCGTATCGATGACGACGGGAACCCGCAGGCTTCGTCCGATGCCCGGCGCCCCCGCCGCGGTCATCGCCGCCAGCGGGTCATGCAGGGGGCTGAGCCTCTCACCGAACTGCGGCACGTAGAAGTCGAGGTAGTGGTCGAGGATCTCACCGACCGCGCGCGCGAACGGATCGGCTGAGGCGAGCAAGCGGCCCCGGTCGCCGTCGGTGAGGACATGGTTCATGGTCACATCCAGGGGCACGAACGTCACGTCCCAGTCGGCCCGGGTGAGAACATCAGCAGCCTCGGGGTCGTTGAAGATGTTCGCCTCTGCCGCGGGAGTGATGTTGCCGGGAACGAGGGCTGCGCCACCCATCGTCGTGACACCGGCAATTCGCGACGGCAGCGTCGGGTCGCGTTCCAGGGCGAGCGCGATGTTGGTCACCGGCCCGATCGTCAGGAGGTGGAGCGAGCCTGCGTAGGCGTGGGACAACTCGAGCAGGAGGTCAGCAGCGTCGCGTGGGTCGGGTGAGGCGCCCGACTCGGGGAGGATGACGCCGCCGATGCCGTTGTCGCCGTGTACGTGTGGCGCGCCGCCGCCGTAGGCGCGCGTGAGGTGGTCGTGCGCGCCGACTGCCACGGGGATGTCGGGGAAGCCCGCCACCGCCAACAGATCGAGGGTGTTGCGAGCAGCTTGCGCGGCATCCGTGTTGCCACTGACCGTGCCGACCCCGACGAGCTCCACCAGGGGGGAGCGCAACAGGTAGGCCAGGGCGACGGTGTCGTCGATACCGGTGTCGCAGTCGAGGTACAGCGGAAGAGGCGCAGTCATGTCGCTCCCGGGGGTGATGAGGTGAGCGGACGGCGCCGTCCGGGGCGCGTCGCGCACCCCTTCGGTTATATCGCGCGGCGAACCGCCGGTCGTACCGGGGCCACGGTGCGTGATGGAATGTCGGCATGACATCCCGAGGTCTGGGCCCGCTCTGCGTGGTCGGAAGCATCAACGTCGACATCTCCGTCACGGTGAGTGAACTTCCCCTTCCCGGCGAGACCGTGCGGGGGCGCGGACCGATCCGCGGCGCAGGCGGCAAGGGGGCGAATCAGGCAGCTGCGGCAGCTCGGCTCGGTGCGGCAGTGCGGATGCTCGGCGCGGTCGGAGACGACGCCGACGGGCAGGCCATGGTCGAGAACCTCCGCCGCGCAGGCGTCGACACGTCCGGCATCCGGGTCGTCGCGGAGCCGACGGGAACGGCACTGATCACGGTGGATGCCGCTGGCGAGAACACGATCGTCGTGTGCGCCGGAGCCAACGACGCGGTCGAGGGGGCAGGGCCGTTCGCGCCCGATGAGGCCGTGCTCGCGCAGTTGGAGATCCCCCCGCACGCGATCGAGGCACTCGCGGCATCCGTGCCCGGGTTTTTCGCGCTCAACGCCGCGCCCGCCCGCGCCGTGCCCGCGTCGGTGCTGCGCCGCGCCGACCTCGTGATCGTCAACGATGCCGAGTTCGCCGCGCTCCCCGCAGTGTCGGCGGCGCGCCTGGTCGTGGTCACCCACGGGGCTCGCGGAGCATCGCTGTGGCGCGACGGTGAGCGGGTGCTGACTGCTCCATCGCCCGTGGTCGACGCCGTGAACGCCGTCGGTGCCGGGGACGCCTTCAGCGCCGCGATCACGCTCGCCGTGCATGCCGGGTGGCCCGATGAGGTTGCGCTGGCCGCGGCGTGCGCGGTGGGCGCCGACGCGGTGACCCACGTCGGCGCCCAGCCGCCCCTTCGTTCTCTCGCCGAGTACCGGTAGCGCTCAGCCGGTGACGTCGCGGGAGCGCAGGGCGAGAGCCGCAGCTCCTGTGAACAGAATCGCGACACCCCAGACCGCTGCGATGCCCCACGCGAATCCCGACTCGAGCGGCGCCTCGCTGTAGGCCCAGGAGTAAGGCGAGAGCCGTTCGACCCACCTGAGATCCTCGGACTGGTTCGCGACTGCCTGCAGTGCGTACCCGTAGACGGCTATGCCCGCGCCCGCCGCAACCCCGGCGATCCGGCGACCGGTGATGGCGCCGGCAAGCAGTGCGGCAGCGGCCGACAGTGCACCCAGTCCCGCGAGGGCTGCAATCGCTGCGATGATTCCGGATGCCTCCAGCCCGAGTTCTGCAGGTCCGTTGAGGATGCCGACCACCACGCCGATGACGATGCCGAACACGACGAGCTTCAGAAGGATCGCCAGGGCGTTCTCGAGGACGTAGGAGACACGGCCGATCCCGTGTGCCAGGTCGAGTTCGAGGCGGCCGTTCTCTTCGGCGCCGCCGATCGCACTCGCACCCCACGCGGTGGTCGCGATCACGATCAGCGCGAAACCGATCAGGCCGAAGAAGGTCGCTTGCGCATACCCCGAGCCGGTGCCGATCTGGTCGTAGCCGAGGGCGTCGACCAGCTCTGGCGGCAGCGTCGCGATGATCTCTTCGAGCGAGCCGTTGCTGCCGAACGACGGAAACAGCGGAAGGTAGAGCGCGAGGGCAGCAGTGAGGCCCAGTGCCCACGCGAGCAGTCCGCGCCAGGAGTCACGGAGGCTCCGGGCGGTGATGGGAAGCAGGCGGCCCATCTCACTCGCCCCCCATCGCTGTGGGGGTATCGGTGCTCGCGGACCCGTAGAGGCGCAGCACCGACTCCTCGAGGTCGGGCTCCTCGATCAGCAGTTCGGCGACGTGGAAGCGGGCCAGTGCCTTTACGAGCGGGTCGATCTCGCCCTCGAGCGTGGCGTGCACGATCACCCGGTCATCCTGCGCACGCACCTCGGGGGGCGTGCTCGTCGACAGGGGCGCGAGTACGCCGCGGACCGCGTTGGGGTCGGCATCCGTCAGCACGGCACGGATGCGACGCACGGCGCCGAGCCGCAGCTCGTCGACAGCACCCGCCGCGACGATCCGGCCCTGGCTGAGCACCGCGACCTCGTCGGCTGCCTGCTGGATCTCACTGAGCACATGGGAGCTCAGCAGAACCGTTTGGCCGTTCTGCCGCGCCTCGTGCACGAGGCCGAGGAATTCGCGCTGCATCAGAGGATCGAGTCCGCTCGTGGGCTCGTCGAGGATCAGCAGTGGCGGCTCATGCATGAAGGCCTGAATGAGTCCGAGCTTCTGCTTGTTGCCCTTCGAGAGCGTGCGGACAGGGCGGGAGAGATCGCACGAGAGCCGCTCGGCCAGGTGGTCGATGCGCCCGGGGCTGACCGGTCCCGAGACGCTCGTGTAGAAGTCGAGGAGGCGCCGCCCGGTCGCCCTTCCCTCCATCCGCAATTCGCCGGGAACGTACCCGATGCGTCGCCGGAGGGCTGCCCCGCCGGTTCGCGGATCGGTTCCGAGCACGCGGGCGGTGCCGCTGGTCGGCCGGATGATGTCGACCAGCATCCGGAGGGTCGTGGTCTTTCCTGCCCCGTTGGGGCCGATCAGGCCGAACACTGTGCCGGGCGTGACCGACAGGGTGAGGCCGTGGAGGGCGGTGCGCCGCCCGTACTGCTTGCGCAGGTCGTTGAGTTCAATGGCAGGGGTCATCCCCTGCTCCTTTCGTCGCTGGTGTGTGATGGATGCCGAGGGTCACTCGGCCAGCGGCGGGTCGGGATCCTGGTACGGTTCGTTGTCGCCCTTACCCGAAGGTGGACCGATCGGGCGCTCCAGCGCGTCGTGCGCAGCGGTGAGCAGCCGGTCGTCGGCATAGAGACCGTGGGTGTAAAACTCGAGCAGCGGCAGGGTGAGCCGGCGAAGCAGCGTCTCGGTCAGCCCGTCCTCGCCGAGGCTTCGGGCGAGCTGGCGGCGCAGGAGCACCGGGGCGAGGCCGTAGAGCGTCACCGCGGTGACCGTGACGTCCATGTCCGACTGCGGGCGGAGCATCCCGGCCGCGGCCTGTTGCTCGAGGAGGGTGCGCGTCGCGGCCGTCAGGGAGTCGAAGAGGTCGTCTGCCGCCGCGGTGTCGGATGTCAGCATCCGGGACATGTAGTCAAGAAGTGGCTCGTAGCGCTGGCGGTCGGCGAGGGCCTCGCGCATCATCGCTGAGGCGCCGCCACCCGCGATTCGGCCCTTGTCGGTGACCAGCGTCTGGACGACGTAGGCGTCGCACTCTTCGCGCAGTCCGTCTTTGGATCCGAAGTGGTGCACGATCAGCGCTGCGCTCACGCCGGCGCGCTGCGCGATATCCCGCAGGCTGGCCGCGTCGAAGCCGCGCTCTGCGAAGGCCGCGATTGCCGCATCGCGGATCCGATCACGGGTGGGAGCGTCGGATGCTGAACGCATGTTCAACACATTAAACACTTGTTCAGTGCGGCGTCAAGAGGGTGCGCGCGGTGGTTCGCCGCGAACCTGCGGTGGCGAACTATCTCCGGTCGGGCGCGATCGCGCAACCCCCTCGGAGTCAGCAGCGTGCTCCACTACCGTCAAGCCTTGCGACATCACGCCGCGCTCTGCAGATGAAAGGAGACCCCATGGGATTCATGGAAGATGCGAAGAAGAACATCGCTGAGGCTGCGGAGAACACCGCCGACGCCATCAAGGACGGCGTCGACCGGGCCAAGGACAAGGCCGAAGAGATGTCAGCCGAAGCCGACGTGAAGAAGGCAGAGGCCGAACGCGACGCCGTCAAGGCACGCAACGACGTCAAGGAAGCCGCCCGCGACTGACGTCCCCTGAACCCGAAGGCCCGCGCAGAGTACTGCGCGGGCCTTCGATGTTCTCGGGAGAGGTTCGTCGAGTGCCTTGTTCGGGTCGTTCGGCTTCGGTCGGATGCCGTCGCCCGATCCGTCCGACAGAAGCCGATTGCTCCGATCCCAAGTGTCTAGAGGTCGCTGAAGTCGTTGCCAATTCCGAGACTTGACACGACGCCATCGGAGATCACCACAAGGATGTACTCCTCGCCTGGCTCGCCTGGCCGGGTGAGTGACTCGGTGTTCGGAACATCGCGTGCTTCCAGACCGAGATGGTCGAACGAGCCATCACCGTCCTGATCCCACACGTCACGTGGATCAAGAGCCTCGACCTGCTCCGTGCTCTTCCCGACTGCGATTCCGTCACGCGTGGAAACCGGAACGCCCCCGAGGGACGGAGACGTGATCTCCGGAGGCGCCCATGTCGAGTTATCGAAGACAACGAATGACACACCGTCCCAGCTGTAGCGGTGGGCGACGATAGTGCCACCACCCCACCAGTCCTCGAGATCCTCAACCGAGGGCGCTGCACCAGTGACCTGAGTGAGGAAGTCGGTCATCAGCTCGGCCTCAAACGCGACCGTTCCTTCGTCGCCGTCGATTCGGTATTCAAGTCCGTCGAGCGTGAACACAATGGAGTCGGGTTCGTCTGGTGTTGGTGTTGGTGCGGGTTCGGACGTTGACTCCGGCGAGGCCGGTGTGTCGACTTGGCCCGACGTGGGCGCGCCTGCCTGGCAAGCGCTAAGAAGGAACACAACGGCCGCAGTTGCGAGACTCACCAGCAGGCGCATGCCTCGAGCGTAACGCCGCGCCACCTTCGGCGGTACGTGAGGCCATTGGAGGGGCTGACGGGAATCGTCCCCACCGCCCCTCCACCCGCCGCTGCGCGGCGCGCGGAGCCTCCGGCGGCGTGGGCCCACCCGCAGGCGGAGATCGGTTCCTACGGCACCCACGCGAATGGCCCGCTGCACCGCCGCTGGCGGCACATCGGGCCATTGGAGGGGCTGACGGGAATCGAACCCGCGCTGTCTGCTTGGGAAGCAGAAGTTCTGCCATTGAACTACAGCCCCATGCGCCGAGGCGCCACGCCAGCATACCAAGCGGCGTGCGAGGGGTCGTAGGCTGGGCTCGTGCTGCTCTCCGACCGCGACATCCGTCACGAAGTCTCGACTGGTCGGGTCGCGCTCGACCCCTGGGATGCCGAGATGGTGCAGCCCTCGAGCGTAGACGTTCGCCTCGATCGCTACTTCCGGCTGTTCGACAACCATAAGTATCCGTTCATCGACCCCGCCGTCGACCAGCCTGACCTCACCCGGCTCATTGAAGTGGCGCCGGACGAACCGTTCATTCTGCACCCGGGCGAGTTCGCGCTCGGGTCAACGTTCGAGCAAGTGACCCTCCCCGACGACATCGCCGCTCGGCTCGAGGGCAAGTCCTCGCTCGGACGACTGGGACTGCTCACGCACTCCACTGCGGGGTTCATTGATCCGGGCTTTTCCGGCCACGTGACCCTCGAGCTGTCGAACGTCGCGACACTCCCCATCACGCTCTGGCCCGGAATGAAGATCGGGCAGCTGTGCTTCTTCCGGCTGTCGTCGCCGGCCGAGAACCCCTACGGATCTGGCCCGTACGGCAACCGCTACCAGGGGCAGCGCGGACCGACGGCATCCCGCTCGCACCAGAACTTCCACCGCACGGATGTCGGAACTCGCGCGGCCGGATCGACCGGCGCGTAGGCATCCGGTCTCTCGCTCAGCAAACCGCGCCAACGATTCGGTCGCGCCGTGTTGCGGGTTTGAGCTGAGCCAATCCGCGTTACGACGCGACCGAATGATGTGTTGGAAGCCAGCGTGCCTCAGCTCGCGGCGGACTCTCGACCGCGGGCGAAGCCGGCGTCGAAGCCCCGCTCGTAAGCGTGCTCGCCGTGGCGGTGCTTGCCGTGACGGTGACCGTTCCGGTGCGAGCCGTGGTCACGGCCGTCGTCGCAGTGGCGTGCATCGTCGCCGGCCTCGAATGCCGGACCGAACCCCGGGCGGAAGCCGGGGCCGAAGCCGCGTCCGAATCCGGGGCGCATTCCCGGCCCGAAGCGGTGACCGTGCCGCACACGGCCGAATCGACCGAAGCCCGGGTAGAGGTCGTGCTCTTGGTCTCCGCCGAGTTCGCTGGCCATCGCCTGAAGTGACGCGATGGTCGTTGCGTAGTCCTCGGGTGAGACGGCGCCAGACACGCGCTCACGGATGCCGGACACGGCCTTGCCGAGCCGATCCTTCATCTCGTGACCGGCGTCGCTGAGCGTCCAGTCGCCGGATCCGTTCTGCTCGATCCAGCCGCGCTCCTCGAGCCGGCGCATCCGCTTACCTCGCGGTGCTCGGGCCCAGGCGTAGGTGCCGTCCATGACGTTCAGCAGCATCCAGTCACGGCGGTCCGCGCCGGACTCGGCCAAGCGGATGTCGAACTCTCGGCTGATCAGGGCGTCGACCAGGCGCAGCCAGAACCCGAGTGGGCGGTCGCTTCCGCCGGGAGCGTCTTCGTGGTGTTCTTCGTGGGTGTTCATGGTGAATCCTCTCTGGCGGGCGGAGCCCGCGTCAGTTCCGGTGGGCGTTGTCGCAGCCTCCTCGGAAATGCATGTGATGATGCATATAGTTGTATGGTGACATGTAATCCGAGTCCATGTCAACTCGCATGTAAATTGGAAGGATGCCGAGCTCGCCGTCCGACCCCATCGATCAGATCGCGGCAGCACTCGTTCGCCTGCGAGGTCGGCGCGGCCCCCGGCCGTGGATGCCCCACGAGCCCTCCGAGTCCCACGACCACGGTTCCGACGAAGAACGTGACCACCGCAGGCGCGGGCATCACCGAGGAGGACCGGGCTTCGCGCCGGGCGGCGGCTGGGGTCCGTGGGCGGGACCGATGGGTCCGAGGGAACAGCGGGGAGATGCCCGCATCTCGGGCCCGGCACGGATGCGGGTGCTCGAGGTGCTGGCATCCAGCGACCACCCGCTGACCGTGAGCGAGCTCGGCGAAGCCATCGGCGTCGATCAGCCTCGCGCATCACGCCTCGTCCAGCAGGGGGTCGAGTTCGGACTCGTGCGTCGCGAAGCCGACCCCGACGATGCCCGCCGAACCCGGATCGTCCTCACCGACAAGGGCGAGGCCTTCGTTCGCGGCTTTCGCGATCAGCGCCGCGATGCGATCACGGCGGCGCTGGCCTCCTTCACGGATGCCGAACGCGCCGACCTCGCGCGCTTGCTGACCAAGCTCGCCGACTCCTGGCCCAGCTGATACCGCCGCGCCGCATTCCGCACGTAGGAGAAATCCGGAAGGCAGGACGGATGTCGCCCGCACCCTCCTGCCCCCGAAAGAACTCCTACCTCGGCGACTCAGGCGCTGCTCTCAGACTGCCGAGCGCTTCGGCACCCGCACGAACAGCAGCAGGATGAGGCCGAGCAGCAGCACCAGTCCGATGCCGAGCACACCGAAGATGGTCGAGCCGAAGGCGGCGATAAAGACCGTCCACATCGCCGGGGACAGGAAGCTCGCTACGCGGCCGGTGGTGGCGTAGAGACCGAAGATCTCACCCTGCATCCCCGTCGGGGTGACCCGGGCGAGCAGCGACCGCGACGCGGCCTGGGCCGGACCAACCATCGCGGAGAGGATGAGCCCGCCGATCCAGAAGATGACGGCGCCGAGGTCGTGGAAGGCGAAGACGACGAAAGCGACGAGCACGAGTGTCGTCAGGGCGAAAACGATGACGGCCTTCGCTCCGAATCGGTCGTCGAAGCGACCCGCGATGATCGTCGACAGGCCGGCCACCACGTTTGCGGCGATCGCGAACAGGATGACGTCAGTCGGCCCGAACCCGAAGGCGACGGCGGCAAGCACCCCGCCGAAGGCGAAGACCCCGGCGAGCCCGTCGCGGTACACGGCGCTGGCGATAAGGAACCAGAAAGTGGGGCGGTGCTCCCGGAACAGCCGCGCGATGTCCTTCACGAGCACCACGTAGCTACGGAAGAAGCCGACGCTCTGGCCGGGTGCCGACGGAGGGGGCTCGGGAACGTTGCGGAACAGCGGGATGGAGAACAGGATCGTCCACAGGCCGCATCCGACCGCGATGAGCCGGTAGGCAAGTCCGTCAGAGGTGTCCATGCCGAACCAATCGGCGAAGGTGAGCGCGACGACGATCACGAGGGCGACGATCCCGCCGATATACCCCATGCCCCAGCCGAGGCCGCTGACCTTGCCGACGGTCTTCGGCGTCGAAACCTGCACGAGCAACGCGTTGTAGTTGACGCCGGCGATCTCGGAGATGACGGCGCCGACAGCCAGTACTGCCGCGCCGTACCAGAAGAAGACGGGCTGGGCGTAGGCGAAGAACAGCGCGAACTGCGCGAGTGCCAGAAGCATCGTGAACACGAAGAGCCAGCGCTTCTTGCTGCCCCGGCGATCGGCCTGTTGGCCGAGGACCGGCGCGAGAAACAGGATCAGCAGCCCCGCGATGGTGGTGACCAAGCCATACCCGCTGGTGAGGTCGGCAAGCGCCGCCTCTTTGACCGGGGAATCATCCGGAAGCGAGGCGACATCAGCGGGCAGGAAGCTGTCGGAAACGAGGTATAGCGCCGCGAAGACGAAGGTGAGGATGACGGAGTTGAACGGCTGCGTCGCCCAGTCCCAGAACGCCCACGAGACGACCTGTTTGCGGGGGATCTCGCGCTCCTCGGTGGAGTCCTGGAAGAGCACCGCGAGGCTCTCGAGAGCGTCGGTGTCGGTGGTCGGCGGGGGAGTTGGCACACGGGTCGCGTCGGATGCCGAGGCCGGGGCCCCGCGGAGTTCGGGCTCGCTATCGCTCACTCGCCATACGCTAGGGGTCCAGAGTGAACATTGGGTAGCCCTTTTGGTGCGAAGATGGGCGCATGCCCGTCCATGTGGAGCGCGCCGAACTGCCCGGTATCGGCATCCGTCACGACATCCTCACCGATGACGGTCGGCGCCTGTCGGTGGTGAACTTCCGCGACGGTGGCCGCGAGATCGCGATCTCGGACGAGGATGATCCCGACCGCTGCGGAGACACGCTGGCGTTGACGGATGATGAGGCCACGGCCCTCTCGGAGGTGCTGGGTGGATCGGTGATCCTCACGCAGCTGGCGGGACTGCAGGAGGCGTTCGCCGGTCTGCAGATGGAGAAGATTCCCGTGCGGGCCGACTCCCCGTACGTCGGTCGCCCGCTCGGCGACACCAAAGCACGCACCCTCACGCGCTGCTCGATCGTCGCCGTTGTGCGGGAGTCGGGCGTCATCCCTGCGCCCGAGCCCTCCGACGTGCTGCGCGCCGGTGACACCCTGGTCGTCGTCGGCACCCGCGAGGGCCTGGAGCATCTGGTCCGGATTCTGAACGGCGCGTGATCGATGCATGATGGCGCGCTGCTCTTTCTCGAGATCGGCGCGCTGCTGTTCGGCATCGCGCTGCTGGGTCGCCTCGCGGGGCGCATCGGAATCTCCCCGATTCCGCTGATCCTCCTGGGGGGGCTCGCGTTCGGCGAGGGCGGCATCCTGCCGATCTCGCAGGGCGAGGAGTTCATCGAAGTCGGCGCTGAAATCGGCGTGATCCTGCTGCTCGTGATGCTGGGCCTGGAGTACAACGCAAAAGAGCTGATGGGCAGCCTGAACAGGTCGCGCATGGCTGGCGGCCTAGACATGGCTCTCAACGCCATCCCCGGCGCGATCGCCGGATTCGTTCTCGGCTGGGGGCCGATCGGTGCGCTCGTCCTCGCAGGGATCACGTGGATCTCATCATCCGGTGTCGTCGCGAAAGTCCTGCAAGACCTCGGGCGCCTCCCCAACCGCGAGACGCCGACGATCCTCTCGATCCTCGTGATCGAGGACCTGGCGATGGCCTTCTACCTTCCGGTGCTGACAGCTGTGCTGGTCGGTATGGATCTCGCTGCCGGGACGATCAGTGTCACGATCGCGTTGGCTGCGGTCCTGTTCATCCTGTGGGTGGCGCTGCGGCACGGTCCGCTCGTCTCCAAGCTCGTCTGGTCCAAGCGCGCGGATGTGCTGCTGCTCTCGGTGCTGGGGCTCACCCTGATCGTCGCGGGACTTGCCGCAGAGGCAAACGTGTCGGCAGCGGTCGGAGCTTTCCTCGTCGGCATCGCGATCTCCGGTCCCGCGGCCGAGCATGCGACGCAGGTCCTCACCCCGCTGCGCGACCTGTTCGCGGCGGTGTTCTTTCTGTTCTTCGGGCTCTCCACCACCCCATCCGATCTTCCTCCGGTGCTCGTCCCCGCACTCATCCTGGCGATCGTCACGATGGGAACGAAGGTGTTGACCGGCTACCTCGCGGCGCGCAAGGCCGGGATCGCCGAGCCCGGTCGCTGGCGTGCCGGTTTCGCGCTCACGCCTCGCGGGGAGTTCTCGATCGTCATCGCGGGCCTTGCCGTGTCGGCTGGGGCAGACCGATCGCTTGCCGCGCTCGCGACGGCCTACGTCCTCATCACGATCGTCGTCGGACCCCTCCTGGCACGTATTCCCGATACCGCGCGGTTCGACGCCTGGGCCAAGGCGCGGCAGAAGGCGCGACGGATGCGACAGCGGGCGGCGGCCGCGGAAGGCTGACGGTACCGTTTGCACATGATGACGCCTGCGTCAGCCGACGAACCTCACGACGGTGCCCGAACAGACGGAGCGCCCGCGCGATCGACAGCCCCCGAGGGTGGATCCACGATGCAGCGGCGCTATGACCGCCTCTTCAACACCGGCGGCAGTCGGGCGGTCGGCGCGTATCTCCGCGAGCGGATCTACGCCACCTTCACCGGGCTTGCCATCGTCCTCGTGGTCGCCGGCTCCGATCATGCGGATGCCGACCACGCCCTGCTCGCTCTGCTGTTCGGCGTGATCGGCATCACGATCGCGGGGTTCGTGTCTGACGTGGTCTCGCACCTGGCGGTGGAGGGCGAGTTCCCTCACGGCGCGGATTGGGTTGTGCTCTTGCGCGTTGCCGGTGGGGGCCTGTCGACGGTTGTCGTGCCAGGGGGGCTGATGCTGCTCGGATGGCTCGAGATCATCGCCCTTTCTACGGCGATCAGTGCCGCCGCCATCGTGTACATCGTCACCCTCGCCCTGATCGGATGGCTCGCCGTACGTCGCTCCCACGCGCGGTGGTGGGAACGAGTGATCGCTCTGGGCATCCTTGTCGGGCTCGGCTTCCTGGTGATCGCGCTGCAGACCCTCGCGAAGACCGTGTGAAGCGCTGCTGGGGTCAGGCGTGCGCTCGCCGGTAGTCCCGCTCGAGGATCGCGTAGATCGCTGTGTCGACCCACTCGCCCTTGAGCCACATGTTCTCGCGCAAGTGTGCCTCGTGGCGCATTCCGAGCCGCTGGCAGACTGCAGCTGACGCATCGTTGCGCGGATCGAGTTCGGCGGCGATCCGGTGCAGTCCGAGTTCGTCGAACCCGACGCGCAGGAAGATCTCGGCAGCCTCGGTCGCGTAGCCCTTGCCCCTTGCGGATGCCGACAGGAGCCATCCGATCTCGGCGGTGCGGTCATCGGTGCTGACGAGGGTGAAGTACAGCGTCCCGACCAGCTCCCCATCGGCATCCCGGATGGCCGGCTGCACGTAGTCACCGGCCTTCTCGAGAGAGTCGTGGGCGCTGTCGCGCTCGATCGCGGCAATGACCTGTTCGCGCGACCGTGCCTCGTAGAGCATGTACCGCACGGTCGCCGGGTCGCCCTGGATGGCGCTGAGCGCCTCCATATCGTCGGCGCGGAGCAGGTCGAGTGTCACGCGCTCGCCGCGCAGGGGCTCGAAGCGCCAGGGAAGGCTCACCCAGACATTATCGTCGCTGCAAACTTGATATGAGGTGACTCAACTCCGATTGACATGCCATCGACTGCTCGCTAGGCTTGAGTCATCGCGGCTCAACCTCCCCTGGTTGACGCGAGCCGACTTTCAACCGGAACATCGCTTCCACGCAGAACAAGGAGAAACAGATGCCACGTGCAGTGGGAATCGACCTCGGAACCACCAACTCCGTCGTCAGCGTCCTCGAGGGCGGCGAGCCCAAGGTCATCGCCAACGCCGAGGGCTTCCGCACCACCCCGTCGGTGGTCGCCTTCACGAAGGACGGCGAGGTGCTCGTCGGTGAGACCGCCAAGCGCCAGGCCGTCACGAACGTCGACCGCACCGTCTCGTCGGTCAAGCGCCACATGGGCACCACCTGGACCTTCGACGTCGATGGCAAGAAGTACACGCCGCAGGAGATCTCGGCGCGCATCCTCGCCAAGCTGAAGCACGACGCCGAGCAGTACCTCGGTGACTCGGTGACGGATGCCGTCATCACCGTCCCCGCCTACTTCAACGACGCCGAGCGTCAGGCCACGAAGGAGGCCGGAGAGATCGCGGGTCTGAACGTCCTGCGCATCATCAACGAGCCGACCGCCGCCGCGCTGGCGTACGGCCTGGACCGCGGCAAGGAAGACGAGCTCATCCTCGTGTTCGACCTCGGTGGTGGAACCTTCGACGTCTCGCTCCTCGAGGTGGGCAAGGATGACGACTTCTCGACCATCCAGGTGCGTTCGACCGCGGGCGACAACCGCCTCGGTGGCGATGACTGGGATCAGCGGGTCGTCGACTACCTGATCAAGCAGTTCAAGGACACCACCGGTGTCGACGTCTCGGGTGACAAGATCGCCCTGCAGCGACTCAAGGAGGCCGCGGAGCAGGCGAAGAAGGAGCTCTCGAGCTCGGCATCCACGAGCGTGAACCTGCCCTACCTGTCGCTGACGGAGAACGGCCCCGTGTCGCTGTCTGAGACGATCACCCGTGCCAAGTTCGAGGACCTCACAAAGGACCTGCTGGACCGCACGAAGAAGCCGTTCGAGGATGTCATCCGCGAAGCCGGCATCAAGGTCGGCGACATCGACCACGTCGTGCTCGTGGGTGGTTCGACCCGCATGCCCGCCGTGAGCGACCTCGTCAAGAAAGAGACCGGTGGCAAGGAGCCCAACAAGGGTGTGAACCCGGATGAGGTCGTCGCCGTCGGCGCTGCCCTTCAGGCCGGTGTCCTCAAGGGCGAGCGCAAGGACGTTCTGCTCATCGACGTCACCCCGCTGAGCCTCGGTATCGAGACCAAGGGCGGCATCATGACCAAGCTCATCGAGCGCAACACGGCCATCCCGACCAAGCGGAGCGAGACCTTCACGACCGCCGACGACAACCAGCCGTCGGTCGCGATCCAGGTCTTCCAGGGCGAGCGCGAGTTCACTCGCGACAACAAGCCGCTGGGCACCTTCGAGCTCACCGGCATCGCGCCGGCGCCGCGCGGCATCCCGCAGGTGGAGGTCACCTTCGACATCGACGCCAACGGCATCGTGCATGTGTCAGCCAAGGACAAGGGCACGGGCAAGGAGCAGTCGATGACGATCACCGGTGGCTCGTCGCTGCCCAAGGAAGACATCGAGCGCATGGTGCGTGAGGCCGAGGAGCACGCCGCCGAAGACAAGAAGCGTCGTGAGTCGGCCGAGACCCGCAACCAGGCCGAGACCCTGTCGTACTCGATCGAGAAGCTCATCAAGGACAACGAGGACAAGCTGCCCGAAGAGGTCAAGACCTCGGTGCAGGCCGATGTCGATGCCCTCAAGACCGCTCTCGCGGGAGATGACGACGACGCGGTGAAGGCTGCGTTCGACAAGCTGAACCAGAGCCAGTCGCAGCTCGGCGAAGCCATCTACCAGGCGGGCCAGGCTGCGGGTGAGAACCCCGACCCGGCCGCGAGCGAGCCCGGTTCGGGTGAGGTTCCCAACCCCGACGAGGACGTCATCGACGCAGAGGTCGTCGAGGACGAAGACGACAAGAAGTAAGCGGAAGAGATCATGGCACGCAAGGACGACGAAGAGCCCACCCCTTCGGAGAAGGACTCCGGAGTCGGACCTGACGGCGCCCCTGGCAGCGCGAGCGCTGACGACGGCCACGCGGCTGCGTCGGAGGATTCCTCCTCCGGCGCAGCCGGGGCCGGGCAGGATGAGCTCACGGTGGATGACATTCTCGGGGCCGCGCAGTCGGCGGACGCCGCCGCTGCCGAGGATGTCGTCCTCGCCGACCTCGAGTCGGCACTGTTGACCGACCTCAAGCGCCTCCAGGCGGAGTACGCCAACTACCGCCGCCGCACGGAGGAGCAGCGGGAGATCGAGATCGAACGCGCCAAGGGTGCTGTCGCCAAGGGCTTCATTCCGGTACTGGACGACCTCGATCGCGCCGAGAAGCATGGCGACCTCGAGGAGGGCACGCCGTTCGCGGCGATTGCGGAGAAGATCCGCTCGGTCGCCGAACGGCTCGGTGTCACCTCCTACGGCGAAGCCGGCGAGGTCTTCGACCCGCAACAGCACGAGGCGATCTTCCAGCAGCCCACTCCCGAGGCTACCGAGACGACGATTCTGGAGGTCGTGGAGGTCGGCTATCGGCTCGGATCGATCGAGCTTCGCCCCGCGAAGGTCGTCGTCGCCGTGCCGGCTGAGTAGCACGGAGGACAATCGATGGCCAGTCAAGACTGGTTCGACAAGGACTTCTATAAGGTCCTGGGCGTCTCGAAGGACGTATCAGCTGCGGACCTGAAGAAGACCTACCGTAAGCTCGCACGCCAGTATCACCCGGACTCCAACGCCGGTGATGCGAAGGCTGAAGCTCGCTTCAAGGAAATCAGTGAAGCGTACGCGGTGCTCTCCGATCCCGAACAGCGCGAGGAGTACGACCAGATCCGCGCGATGGGCTCGGGCGCTCGCTTCACGGCGGGCGGCCAGGGCGCCGGCGGCTTCGAGGACGTCTTCAGCCGGTTCGGCCAGAGCCGCGGCGGCTACAGCTACCAGAGCGCCGACTTCGACGACATCTTCTCGATGTTCGGGCAGGGCGGTGGCAGCTCGTTCGGGTCGGGACGGTTCGGGCAGGCATCCGGTGGGTACCGCGGCTACGGTGGACCAACCCGCGGAGCCGACGTCACGGCACGCACGACGATCGACTTCGTCACGGCGACCAAGGGTGAGACGATCACGCTGCAGTCCGAGGACGGGCAACCGTTCAAGGTGAAGATCCCCGCCGGTGTCGCCGACGGGCAGAAGATCCGGCTGCGCGGCCGCGGTCGTCCCTCGCCCGATGGCGGGGAGAGCGGCGACATCGTCGTGCAGGTGACCGTGCGGCCGCATCCGGTGTTCACCCGTGACGGGCTGAACCTGCGGGTCGTCGTGCCGGTGACCTATACCGAGGCGGTCTTCGGTGCGACGATCGAGGTACCGACCCTCGGCGGCGAGCCCGTGAAGCTGCGCGTAGCCCCCGGCACACCCTCAGGGCGTGTTCTGCGCGTCAAGGGGCGCGGGGTGCAGGCGCAGAAGGGCACCGGTGACCTCCTCGCCGAGGTCCAGATCGCCGTTCCCACCCATGTCGACGGTGCCGCACGGGAAGCGCTCGAGAAATACCGCGAGGCCGAGCCGAAAGAGAACCCACGCGCCGAACTGCTCGCCCGCGCAGCAAGCTGACCCTCGAGGAAACCCGGATGCCTGAACACGAGATCGACGACGAGGCCCCGATCCTGGCGATCGCGGCAGCGGCCGAGCTCGCCGGCATGCATCCGCAGACCCTGCGGCAGTACGACCGGCTCGGTCTGGTCGTGCCCGGCCGCACGCAGGGTGGGTCGCGGCGGTATTCGCTGCGCCACGTCGAGCAGCTGCGCGAGATCGCCCGGCTGTCGAGTGAGGGAATGAGCCTGCCGGCGATCGCGCGAATCCTCGAGCTCGAGAACCGGGTGCGCGAGCTGCACACCCGCGTGCGCGACCTCGAGGCCCGCGTTGAAGCGGAGCTCGCCAGTAGGCCCGGCGCGCGGGTGTTCGCGGCAGGATCCAGCGGATCGGTCATCACCCTTCGCCATGGCCGGCGCGTTCGCCGCGCCACCGAGATCGTGCTGTGGCGCCCGCGTCACGCGCTGCCCCCGGCATCCGAGATCCCGGAGGGCGAGGGCTGACTCGCGCCGCGGCCGCTGCGCTACTCTCATGCCGTGACAGCGACACCACCGAGCGACGTACCCGCACCGCAGGTTGAGACACGCCGCGCGCACCGCATCGTCGCCGCCGAAGGATCCGGCCCCGACCAGGAGCGAGCTCTGGAGTCGCTCAGTCTTGGCGTCGGAGCCATCGCGTTCGTCCTTGTCGCGCTGATCGCGCTGGTCGTCTTCCGGTTCCAGAGTGCACCCATCTCCGGCCCCGGGTCGGTCGGCCAGTTCTCCGCGATCGCCTCAGCGGTCGCAGGTATCCTCGCGTTCATCGCGGGCCGCTACGTCCTCCACCAGCGCCAGTCCGGCGCCCGCCGCCTCGGGGTGCTGGACTACCTGGATGCCGCTGCCCTTGCCTTCGCCCACGGCATCATCGCTCTGTTGTCGTGGACGCTGCTCGCGGTGATCCTTGAGGACGCGTTCATCGGTGCGGAAGTTTATGCGCTGCCGCTGCTCGCCCTTTCGGGTGCCGCAGCGTCGGTGACCGCATACCTCGTCTTCTACTCGGCCACGCACATGGACCTGTCGCTGCTCGCGCTGATTCTCGCCGTGTTCCTGGTCGAAGGGGTGCTCGCGGCAATGCTGACCGCCAGCGACCCGTACTGGTGGAAAGACAATCTCTCCGCGCTGGGAATGACGAACGACCTGTCGGCGATGACGTTCAATCTCACGCTCATCGTCGCAGGCTTCATCGTCACGACCCTTGCGAGGTACACGACCCGAGGCATCCCGAGCTCGCATGCGAACGGCATCCGGTGGGTGCGGCTGTGCCTCATCCTGGTCGGGATCTTCCTCGCCTTCGTCGGGGTCTTTCCGGTCGATCGGTTCTTCGCTATTCACACCGGATTCGCCTCGGGGATGGCCGTCGTGTTCGGCGTGCTCGTGATCCGACTTCCCGCCTGGATCCCCGGAATCCCGCGCCCGTTCGCCGCGCTCGGCTGGCTCTTCATCGCCGCCATCGTCGTGTTCGCGGTCTTCTTCGTCGTGGGCTACTACACCCTGACCGCCGTCGAGCTGGTCGCGGGCATCCTCGTCTTCACCTGGATCATCCTCTTCATCCGCAACGCCGCGGCCTTGGAGACCGACATCAACGCGACGTGACGACAGCTACCGGGTGATCCTCGATGATCATCTCCGGTGCCCGAGCCACGACCAGCCACGTCGGCAGGATAGCCACGCACATGATCGCGAGGATGCCGATATCGCCGACCATTGCGACAGCGACGAACAACGCGATCCAGCCGTCGCGGGCGATGGCGAGCGTGAACCCGAGCACGCCGCTGGCGATCGCCAGGCCGAACGGGATCGACGGCACCAGAGTCTGGGCAAGCATCCCGAACGCGACGCCGAGGAAGATCGCCGGGAACACACGGCCACCGCGGAAGCCGAAGGATGCCGCCACCACGAGTGCCGCGAGTTTGATGCCGACGACGGCGAGAAGGCCTGTCCACCCGATCGTGCCGTTCAGAGCGATGAGTTGAGCGCTCTGCTCCAGGCCCTTGAAGAGTGTCAGGGGGCCGCCGACCGCGCCGAGTCCGCCGAGCAGCAGTCCGCCGGCAATGCTCAGCAGCAGCGGGTTCGGCATCCGCCGTCGCAGGAACGGGTGCAGGGCCTTGAACGCGACGATTCCGACGAGGGCAATCGCGGCGCCGACCGCGGCGATCACGGATGCCCACACGAGGTCGATGGCCTGCGGATCGGTGTAGGGCGCGATGCTCGCGACGGCGCCCAGCCCGCCGCCGAGGACGATCGAGGTGACGGTGCCCGTCGCGGCGGCCACGAGCGGCAGGAACAGCTTGTCCCACAGTGCGCCAGCGCCGGACGCGAGGGCTCCGGTGAACACGAGCGCGGCTGCCACGGGTGTGCCAAACAGCGCACCGATCGTGCCGGCGGCCGTGAGGATCACGACCAGCTGCGCCGGGATCGCGGGCCACAGCCGCGTCACGATCCACACCGCCAGCGCCGTGTTGATCGCGATGATCGGGCTCTCGGGGCCGAGGCTGACGCCACCGATCAGCGTCAGCAGGATGACGACGATGATGCTCGGCACCGCACGCACGGGCTGGGGCGGTGCGATGAGCTCGACTGTTGCGGAGTCCTGTCCGCCGTGGCCGGGCATCTTCCACACGACCAGTCCCACGAGGAATCCGGTGAGGGCGAGGACGCCGAAGATCCACCAGGGCGAGTCGCCGCTCGCGCCCAGTGACTCTGGCAGCGCCTCCCACACCCACACGGTGCCCAGGTGTGCGACTTCGTCCAGCGCCCACAGCATGACCCCCGACAGGATGCCGATGAGCGCGGCGGGGATCGACAGGGCGATGAGCGTGCGCGAGCTAGCGGCAAACGCCCACGGGTTCGGAGTGGAATCCATGACGCTCACCCTAGGGGGAAGGTTCGCCTGCGAGAGATGACCCCGAGCCGACGGAAACGGGGGAGCAGGTGTTCTCTGGGCCGACTGAAGGCGAGCTGGACGTCTCGCGCTGCCAACCAGTCCCGAAGTCCCGTCATCGCCTCGGCGGCCGTCACGTCGGCATCCGTGACCGACTCCAAATCGATCACGAGGTGGTGGACTGGCGTGTCTGCGGCGCCGACGCTCGTCTTGACCGCGCCGACGAAGCTCGCGGCGTTCGCGAAGAACAGGGGAGCGGCGAGCCGCAGGATCAGAACGCCGGGAACCGTGGTCGTGCCAGCCTCCGCCGTCTCGAGGATCGCGCCACCGTCCTCTGCTCCGGCGAGCACGTCGACCGGTGCGGATGCCGCGCGTCGCGTGACGTTGATCAGAGCAAGGAGGAACGCGACGGCGATTCCGGCAATGGTGCCGACCAGAAGCGTCACCGCGAAGCAGACGGCAGCCACCAGGAACTCGCCGCGCTCGACCCGCCAGAGCCGCGTCAGCTCGCGAATACCCAGGAGCGGCAGGATGGCGACTGCCACGACTGCGCCGATGGCCGGCGAGGGGATGAGCGCGAGCGCCGACGTTCCGAACAGCAACAGCAGGAGCGTCCCCGCTGCTGTCACGAGCGCGGGTAATTGGGACCGGGCGCCTGCCTGCTCCATTGCGGCGCTGCGCGAGGTCGACGATCCGATGGCGAAGCTGCCGCTGGCCCCGGCCGCGATGTTGGTGAGCCCGAAGGCGAGCAGGTCGCGATTGGGATCGGTGCGATACCGATGCCGCTCCCCGTACGATCGCGACAACAGCAGCCCCTCGGCGACGGTGACCAGGGTGAGGGCGAGTGCGGAGGGGATGAGGGCGATCCACGTCCCCCAATCCAGGATCGGCCACGTCAGTGTCGGAAGGCCCCCTGCCACCTCGCCGAGCACGTCGACCCCCGCCTGGTCGGCGTCGGTGATCGAGACGGTGATCGTCGACACCACGATCACCACGAGCGCCCACGGTGCCACCCGGAGCCAGCGGCGACCGAGCAGCAGGATCACGAGCGACCCCGCCGAGATACACAGTGCCCACACGTTCAGATGGGGAAGCCCCTCGGCCAGCTGCACCAGCTTCTCGAGGAACTCGGAGCCGGATTCGATCGGAATCCCCAGCATCTTCGCGATCTGCGAGACCAGGATGTCGAGGGCAAGCCCCGCGACGAAGCCGATGAGGATCGGCGCCGAGAGGAAGTTCGCGAGGAACCCCAGCCGGAACACCGCCATGACGACGAACGCGATGCCGGAGATGATCGCCTGCGCCATCGCCATGACCAGGTACTGATCCGAGCCGGCTACCGCCAGTCCCCCGACGGATGACGCGACCAGAGCGGCGGCCGCGGCATCCGGGGACGCCACAACGTGACGCGAAGAAGTAACTGCAACGAAGATGATCGTCGGCACGATCAGCGCGTAGAGTCCGGCCGTCGGCGGCAGCCCCGCGATCTGGGCGTACCCGATGTTCAGGGGGACGGCGATCGCGAGCAGGGTTACTCCCGCGAGCAGTTCCCGGCCGACGGAGCGGGCGGTGAGGCCGGCGAGAGGTCTGATGGTCACGTCGCGAGAGTCTACGAGCGAGCGCCAGTTCGCGATTCACCCCGGAAGGGTGATGTGCCTCACTCCCCGCGGCCCGAAGGTTATTCAGGCGCGATCGTCGCGCCGACCATGGAAGGACCCCACCCGATGAACTTTTGGGAATTCATCATCTGGATGCTCTGGGCGTACGTGTTCGTCGCCTATCTGTTCCTGCTCTTCTCAATCCTCGCCGACCTCGTGCGCGACCAGAACCTGGGCGGCTTCGCCAAGGCAGTTTGGATCATTTTCCTGATCTTCGTGCCCATCCTCACTGCGCTGATCTACCTCATCGCGCGTGGAAAGGGAATGGCTCAGCGGAGTGTCGCACAGGCTGAGGCAGCGCGCCGGGAGACCGACGCGTACATCCGGTCAGCAGCCGGCGCGAGTGCGACCGATGAGATCGCCAAGGCCGCGCAGTTGCGCGACGCTGGCACGATCACGGCGGACGACTTCGAGAAGATCAAGGCGAAGGCACTGGCCTGAGCCCCATCCAGCTGGACTCACGGCCTCGTCCACCGCGGGCGAGGCCGTGAGTCTCACTACTCTCAAACCATGACCGAAGAACGCTGGCAACGACTGACCTACTGGCCGCTGGTCGTCGCATCCCTCGCTTTCATCGTGGCGTACTCGTGGCAGGTGATCTGGAACCTGCAGGGCCCCGACTATGCCGTCATGCGCATCGTCATGGCGGTGACGTGGGTCATGTTCGCGATCGACTACCTGGTCCGCCTCGCGCTGGCACCGAAGAAGGGCGTGTGGTTCCGGGGGCACCTGTTCGATCTGGCCGTCGTCGTGCTTCCCGTGCTCAAGCCACTGCGGCTGGTGAGGGCGATCACCCAGATCCAGAAGATGTCAAAGGGTGACCAGCTTCGTACGCAGGCCGCCGTCTTGGCGGGCGGCACTGTCGCGATCCTTATCTGGATCTGTTCCCTCGCCGTCTTGGATGTCGAGCGCCCGGCTCCGGGCGCGAATATCCTCAACTTCGGCGATGCGATCTGGTGGTCCTTTGTGACCGTGACAACCGTCGGCTATGGCGACTTGTATCCCATCACGGCCTGGGGGCGCATCGTCGCGGTCGTGCTGATGTCGGTCGGAATCGGCGTTGTCGGTGTCGTCACCGCGACCACGGCATCCTGGTTCGTCGAGCGGGCGGCCACGGTATCGGGCAACGATGACGGCGAGACAGCTACCCGCGGACAGGTGCGCGCGCTGTCGCGGCAGATCGAGTCCGTCGTCAAGGCGCTGCCCACGGATGTCGAGCACGCGCTTCCGCACCATCACAAGGCCGACCCCCCTGAGGCATCGTCGTGACGGCCGGTTCCGAGAGTGCGCGCGGTAACCTGACGCCGTGAGTTCCGCGCCGCCACCCGAAGCGCACTCGGCATCGTCGCCGATGCTGCGGGTGCTGATCGGCCTGGCGGCGGCTGTGGTCGTCCTCGTCGGGCTTTCCTGGGCCCGGGAGATCGTCGGCCCGCTGGCGCTCGCGGCAGTGATCGTGATCATCTGCCATCCCCTGCAGGGGCTGTTGCGCCGGCGCGGATGGCCGATGTGGACCGCCACGACCGCCGTCATCCTGCTCGCGTACGTGATCCTGACCGCGATGGCGCTTCTCCTTCTGTTCGCGGGAACGCAGTTCGCGCGCCTCGTCGTCAACTACGTCGCGCAGCTGCAGACCACGGTCGATGGGATCGAGCAGTGGCTCGCCGATATGGGCTGGGACCGGCAGGCTGCCGACACCCTCGCGTCCTTCCTCGAACCCTCGCGCCTGCTCAGCGTGGCGACATCGGTGTCGGGGATGGTCGTCGGGGTCGCGATCGGGTTGTTCTTCGTGCTCGCCTACGTCATCTTCATGGCCGCAGACGCTGCCCGGTACAACCGACTCCGGGCTGTCTTCGGTTCCGCGGTCGACGGGACACTCGCCCGGGTTCGCACCTTCACGGTCGGAACCCGGCGCTACTACATCGTCAACGCCATCTTCGGTGCGATCGTCGCCATCATCGACGGCATCGCGCTCGCCGCAATCGGAGTACCGGCGCCGGTGGTCTGGGCGATCCTGGCGTTCGTCACCAACTTCATCCCCAACATCGGGTTCATCCTCGGCCTCATTCCGCCAGCTGTTCTCGCGCTGGTCGTCGGGGGGTGGCCGCTGTTTCTGGCCGTCATCGCGATCTACTGCATCGTGAACGTCGTGCTGCAGGTGCTCGTCCAGCCGAAGTTCGTTGCGGATGCCGTCAGCCTCAGCCTCACGCTGAGTTTCTTCTCGGTGATCTTCTGGACGTTTGTGATCGGTCCGCTCGGGGCGATCCTGTCGATTCCGCTGACCCTGCTCGTGCGTGCGCTGATTCTGGAGGCCGACCCGAACGCGCGGGTCTTGCGGTGGCTGAGTGGAGATCGGGATGCTGCGCCGGTTGATGACTCAACAGAAGCTCCCCGCGACGACACAGGCGTCGACGCCGCCACGGAGAATGACGAAGGGTCGCCGGCCGAGTCCGCAGACGCTGCCGGCGACCCTCCCGTGTGATCTCAGGAGAGGAGCTTGGCCTTTGCCGCAGCGAACTCGTCGTCCGAGAGCACGCCTGCGTCCTTGAGCGCCGCGAGCTTCTGGAGCTCGGCAACGACATCGACAGCGGGCGCCGCCGGCGCGGCGGGAGCCGGTGCGGGAGCTGCCGCCATCTGCGCAGCGACGGCCTGCTGGGCAGCCTGCTGCATCGCAGCCTGCTGCTGAGCTGCCTGGTACTGCTCCTGCTCGTACTGCGCCTGGGCCTTCTTCTGCTGGTTGTTCGACATCGCGCCCGATACCGCACTGGCGGTGCCCGCGACGACGGCGGTGCGTGCGGCGAGGCCGATGAGGCCGGGACGGCCGACTCGTCTGATCATGTTGGATCTCCTCTTTCTCAGGCCTGTTCGGCCAGGTCCATGACGGCGTTGACAATGGGGGCGGGGATGCGTTCGGCGCTGAGGACGACGCCACCGGAGGCGGCGAGTCGGTCGGCGAGTCGGCGTGCGTAGAGCAGCTCGAGAGCGACGATTGCCGCGGACGAGCCCGGCTCGACCAGCTCGACGAGCTCGGCGATGTCCTCTTCGCCGGTGATGCCGATCTCAGCGAGCTCGATACCGCCGAAGCCATACTCCTCGGTCTGGTCTTCGATCTCGATGACCTCGACATCGCCCGACTCGGACTTCGACACGATCACGAAGTCGAGAAGGCGTACGAGACCGCCTTCCAGGAGCTCCGCGAGCGCGGAGATGGTGTCAGGGCTCGGGCGGTCGCCGTCGAAACCGACGAGGTAGAGCTCGACCGGTCCATAGCGGAACTCAGTCATGGTG
>NZ_JBFBMQ010000019.1:0-51014 GCF_040687115.1 Microbacterium sp. NPDC076895 | reverse complement strand
GTGCGACCCTCGCAGACCTTTCGGCGGCCATCGGACTGTCGGTGTCCGCGGTGCAAGCGCGGGTGCGCCGGCTGGAGAGCCGCGGCATCATCACGGGATACCGGGTCGTCGTCGATCCCGAGGCTGTCGGCAAGCCGCTCGCCGCCTTCGTCGAGATCACGCCACTCGACCCAGCTCAACCCGACACGGCACCCGAGATGCTCGCTCACCTGGAGGAGATCGAGGCGTGTCACTCCGTCGCCGGTGCGGCGAGCTACCTGCTGCTCGTGCGGGTCGCGACGCCCCGCCACCTCGAGTCCCTGCTTCGCGACATTCGGTTGGCCGCCAATGTCAGTACGCGAACGACCGTGGTGCTGCAGACCTTCTACGAGCATCGTCCGATCGCGCCGGCAGCCCGAGGCTGACGGGCGCGACATGCTCGACGCGAGAGGGGATGCCGGACCGACCGAGCGCCCTCGGCCGGTCCGGCGGGGACTACTGGCCGCCCTCAGTGAGCGTGACCTCGATCGGGGTGTACGTCGCTGAGACGTCGTACCCTTCCTCGACGAGCTCCGCGAGAGCTCGCTCGATGTACTCGTTGGAGTACGCCGACGCCGGCGGCTCAGCCGTGATGAGGTTCAGTCCGTCCTGGTTGACCGCCGAGAGGGCGCCGGCGACAGTCTTGTCCCAGGCTGCCGGGTCCATCACGCCGAACTCCGAACCGTTCCAGATGAGCTTGTTGACCTCGTTCATCATCCACTCCTGGTGAACAGGTCCGACCGGGAAGGCAGCTTCTGCGTTGATCGCGTAGTCGTAGGTGATCGCGGCAGCCTCGACGGGATTGTCGCGAGCGTAGATCCAGCCCTTCGCGATGGCCTTCAGGAACCGCACTGCCGCGTCGGCGTATGCCGGGTCGGACGCGAGGCGCTCGGTGTCTGCCCAGATCGCGTCCTGCAGCATCGCGCCCTCGGTCTCCTCGTACGAGATGACGTTCAGATCGTCGAGTGTGTACAGCTCGCCTGTCTCAGGGTTGACGGTCTCGAGCACCTGCGCGAGCTCGTTGTAGGTCATCGCCTGGGCCGCGTCCACATCGCCATCCAACAGCGCGTTCATGCTGAAGTCCTGCGTCGTGATCGACACCGTCGTGGAGTCGAGGTCATCGGCTGCCATCGCCGCGAAGATCTCCCACTCGTTGCCAAAGCCCCACGAGCCGATGCGCTTACCTTCGAAGTCGGCAACCTCGGTGATACCCGAGTCGGCCCAGGAGACCTGCGTCGTGCCAGATTCCTGGTAGACCTGCGCGATGTCGGTGAGTTCGACGCCGGTGGCCTCGAGGCTGCCGAGCACCTTCGGAACCCAGGCGATCGCGAAGTCGACGTCTCCCGCGATCAGGGCGTCCTGGGGGACGATGTCGCCGCCGGACGGGATGATCTCGACATTGTCGAAGCCCTCCTCCTCGAAGTAGCCCTGGTCGAGGGCGACGTAGTAGCCGGCGAACTGCGCCTGCGGGAGCCACTGCAGCTGCAGGCTGACGGTGGTGAGCGGTTCGAACTCACCGCTGTCTTCTGTCGTGGCTGGATCGGACGAGCCCGCGCACGCCGCCAGTGTGAGCGCGGCGACGGTGAGGGTGGATGCGGCGACAAGGCCGCGTCTGGTGCTGTGTCTCACGGTGTTCCCTTCTTCGGTGGGGGTGCTCTCTCGGTGGTGCGGGTGGTGCCGGTGGTGCTCGATGCCGGTCAGACCGGCATCCTTCGGGTCGCCAAGCGCTCCAAGAGCGAGGTGACCAGGAAGAAGACGAGGCCGATGATGATGCCGCCGAGGACGAACGCCCACGCCAGGGCCGCGCGCCCCGATTTCGCGTACGTCGCGATCGCGGTTCCGATGCCGTCGGCTGGCCCACCGAAGTACTCGGCCACGAGTGCCGCGATGACCGCGAGGGAGCTTGCGATACGCAAGCCCGTCATGAGGTACGGCAGGGCTGTCGGCAAGGTCAGCAGTCGGAAGGTCTGCCCGGGCGTTGCCGCCGAGGCCCGGAACAGGTCTCGGTGCACGGGCCGGCTCTGGCGCAGCCCGCGCAGCACATTGATGAAGACGGGGATGAACGCGGCAAGCCCCGCCACGGCCTGCCTGCCGAACTGGCTGGATGCTCCGAACATCGTGTTGAGCACGGGGGTGATCGCGACGATCGGAATGACCGCGAGGGCTGCAACGATCGGCGCAAGCATCCCGTCGAACTGTCGGATCGCCGCGGCCAGCGCCGCCAGCGCGATCGCGATGAGCGAGCCGACGAAGAGTCCGATCAGGGCGTTGGTGGCGGTGACCACCATCGCCTCCGTGATGATGTCGGCGTGTGCGATGAACTCTTGCACGATCGCGACCGGGCTCGGCAGCATCCGGGGCGCTGCAGCTGCCACATCCACATAGAGAATCCAGGCGGCAAGGCCGAGGATCCCGACACCGACGGGTGCAGCGATCCGTGCCCACCCCGGCAGGGGGCGGGCCGACATCGTCGTGTCGCGCAGACTCATCTCTCGTTCGCTCTCTCGACCTTGGCGCCGTGGAGGGCCTCCCGCACCGCCGTGACGCGCTCGAAGTACGCGGGTGACTCGCGGAGGTCCTCGCCTCGCGTCGAGTCCAGCCCGATGGGGACGATCTCGGTGATGCGGCCGGGCCGGGGACTCATGACAACGACCCGATCCGAAAGGAAGACGGCCTCGGGGATCGAGTGCGTGACGAACACGACGGCAGCGCCCGTCTCGCCGGCGATGCGCGTGAGTTCGGACTGCAGGTACTCGCGCGTCATCTCATCGAGCGCTCCGAACGGTTCGTCCATCAGCAGAAGCTTCGGACGTGCCGCCAGCGCCCGCGCGATGGCGACACGCTGCTGCATGCCCCCGGAGAGTTGGTCGGGGTAGCGGTCGATGAAATCCGAGAGTCCGACCAGGTCGGCTAGCTCCCGCACCCTCGCGTCGCGCGAGGACTTCACGGTGCCGTGCAACTCGAGGGGGAGCGCGATATTGCCCGCTACCGTGCGCCACGGCAGGAGCCCCGCCTGCTGGAAGGCGATGCCGTAGTCCTGATCGACTCGGGCCTGGTGTGCTGGTTTTCCGAAGATCTGCAGCTCGCCCGTGGTCGCGACATCCAGGTCAGCGATCAGGCGCAGCAGGGTCGACTTACCGCATCCTGATGGTCCGATGAGCGAGACGAACTCGCCCGCGGCGACCTCCAGGTCCACGTCGGTGAGCGCGGTGACGTCCGCGCTCGCGGTAGGAAACACCTTGCCTATTCCTCGCGCCTGCACGGCGAGGCTGTCGGGGGCGGTCGTTTCGGGGCTCATGCGGTGGCCTCTCCTCGTCGGTAGCGGTGCAGACCCACGCCGATCAGCGCGACGGAGCCGGCAGCGATCAAGCCCAGCGCGACCGAGCCGAAGATGGGCCCCCACGGGGCGGCAGGGTCGCTGGATGCTTGACCGGCGAGCTGGATCAGCATCCGCCCGATGCCGCCGCGCATGCCGATCGAGACCTCCGCGACGACGACCCCGAGTACGGCGTTGGCAGCCGCGAGGCGCAACGCGGGAAGCAGATGGGGGACCGCTGCAGGAAGGCGCAGGTGACGGAGGGTCGCCCAATAGCCGACGGCGTAGGTGCGCATCAGGTCGACGTGGATGCGGTCGGGCGCTTCCAGGCCCCGCAGAGCCCCGATGGCAACGGGAAAGAATGCAAGATACGACGCGATGACGGCTACCGAGAGCCACTGCGGCCAACTCGTTCCGCCGCGATCGATCTGGTTGCCGATCGCGTTGATGACGGGTGCGAATGCGATGAGGGGAACCGTCTGGCTCACGACGATCCACGGCAACAGGCCCCACTCGAGCAGCTGCCAGCGCTGCATGACGAGAGCCAGCGCACCGCCAACGACGACGCCGAGCACCCACCCGACTGCGGCGATCCCGAGGGTGGTGAACGCGGCGATCGCGACGGTGGCGATCAGGGGCGGTGTGTCGCCGCCGCTGGTCGGGGCGAAAAGTCGCGCGACCATGTCCCACACGTGGGGCATCGCGCGATCGTGAGTACGCGGCAGGATCATGAATCCAGAGCCGGTTTGCCCCTCGACAGCGCCGATCGTGACGCCGTCGGCGGGCCCGAGGAACTTGTACCCCTCCCACAGCAGGATGATCGCAAGAACGCCGAGGATGCCCCACCCGAGACCTTCGATCCGTCCGCGCATGCCAGCTCGGTTCATTCGCTCGCGTCGATCCTGTCGTGCCGTCGTCTCACGACTTCGCCGTGACCTTCTCGCGGAGGGCCGGGATCACGGTCTCGCCGTACACGCGGAGCGTCTCCTCCTTGTTGTCGTGCTGCAGGTACCCCGCGAACTGGGTGACGCCGAGTGCCCGCAGCGCCTCGAGTTTGGCGATGTGCTCCTCGGCGGTGCCGAGGACGCAGAACCGATCGACGATCTCGTCGGGAACGAAGTCCACGTGGTCGTTGTGGCTCTTGCCATGTGAGTTGTAGTCGTAGCCGGTGCGGCCAGCGATGTAATCGGTGAGTGCCTGCGGCACAGCGCCATCAGTGCCGTACTTCGCGACGATGTCGGCGACATGGTTGCCGACCATCCCGCCAAACCAGCGGCACTGGTCGCGCATGTGCTCCCAGTCGTCACCGATGTACACCGGGGCGGCGACGCAGAACGCGATCGACTCCGGGTCGCGGCCAGCGGCAGCGGCGGCATCCTTCACCGTCTGGATCATCCACGCGGCGATGTCGAGGTCCGCCAGCTGCAGAATGAACCCGTCGGCGACTTCGCCGGTGAGCTTGAGCGCGAGTGGACCGTAGGCGGCGACCCAGACATCCAACTCCGACCCTGTACTCCACGGGAACTGCAGCGTCGCGCCGTTGTATTCGACGGCGCGGGAGTTGGCGAGCTCCCGGATGACGTGGATCGACTCGCGCAGCTCCTTCAGCGTCGAGGGCTTGCCGTTCGTCACCCGAACCGCGGAGTCGCCGCGACCGATGCCGCAGATCGTGCGGTTGCCGTACATCTCGTTGAGGGTCGCGAACACGGATGCCGTGACCGTCCAGTCGCGCGTCGCGGGGTTCGTGACGAACGGACCGACGGTGACCTTGCGGGTCTCGGCGAGGATCGCCGAGTAGATGACGTAGGGCTCTTCCCAGAGCAGATGCGAGTCGAAGGTCCAGACGTGGCTGAACCCGTGCGCCTCGGCGAGCTTGGCAAGCTGGATCACCCGTGACGCGGGCGGATTGGTCTGCAGGACGACACCGAAATCCATGGTCTGCCCCTCACACCAGGTACTGGCTGAGGCCGCGCTTGACGAAGCTGCCGTCGCCCTTGCGGCCGAGGTACTGGCCGTCATCGACGATGACCTTGCCCTTGGAGATCACGGTGTCGACGTGCCCATCGATCTCGAACCCCTCCCAGGCGGAGTGGTCCATGTTCATGTGGTGGGTTTTGTCGTAACCGATGGAGGTGTGACCGTTCGGGTCGTAGACGACGATGTCGGCATCCGCCCCGGGCTGGATGACGCCCTTCTTGCCATACATCCCGAACATGCGCGCGGGGGTCGTGCTGGTGAGCTCGACCCAGCGCTCGAGGGTGATCTCGCCGGTGACCACGCCCTGATACATGAGGTCCATGCGGTGCTCGACAGAGCCGATGCCGTTGGGGATCTTGCGGAAGTCCTCCAGGCCCAGGGTCTTCTGATCCTTCATGCAGAACGGGCAGTGATCGGTGGAGACCATTTGCAGGTCGTTGGTGCGCAGGGCCTGCCACATGTGGTCCTGGTGGCCTTCGGCGCGGGAGCGCAGCGGCGTCGAGCACACCCACTTGGCGCCCTCGAACTCTCCCCACTGCTCGCTCGATGCCCCGAGCTGTTCCTCGAGCGAGAGATAGAGGTACTGCGGGCAGGTCTCGCCGAAGACGTTGAAGCCGTTGTCGCGGGCCGCGGCGAGCTGTTCGACCGCTTGCTTGGCCGAGACGTGCACGACGTACAGGGGTGCTCCGGTGATGTTCGAGAGCATGATCGCGCGGTGGGTGGCCTCTTCTTCTGCCTGCCACACGCGGGCCTTGCCGTGGAAGTAGGGCGAGGTCTTGCCGGCGTCGACCAGCTGCTGGGCCAGGACGTCGATGACCGGCCCGTTCTCGGCGTGCATCATCGTCAGCAGCCCGGTGTCGGCGGCGACCTGCATGGCCTTCAGGATCTGCGCGTCATCCGAATAGAAGACGCCCGGGTAGGCCATGAAGAGCTTGTAGCTCGTGATGCCTTCGTCAACGAGGGTCGGCAAGAACGCGAGCGATTCGTCGTCGATGCCGCCGACGATCTGGTGGAACCCGTAGTCGATCGCGCAGTTTCCCGCTGCCAACTCGTGCCACTTCGCAAGGCCGTCGGGCACTTTCGTGCCGTACGTCTGCACGGCGAAGTCGACGATGGTCGTCGTACCGCCCCACGCTGCCGCGCGCGTGCCGGTTTCGAACGTGTCGCTCGCGAACGTGCCCCCGAAAGGCAGCTGCATGTGCGTGTGGGCGTCGATGCCGCCGGGGATGACGTACTTGGCGCTCGCATCGACGACAGTGTCGACGGATGCCGCCAGGTTCGTGCCGAGCAGTTCCGAGCCGGGCGCGAGGACGGCGACGATCTTCTCGCCGTCGACGAGGACATCGGCCGGAGCCCGCCCGGTGGCGGAGACGACGGTGCCGCCGGTGATCAGTGTCGTGCTCACGGTGCGGAGATCCCTTCGTAGCTGTCGGGGCGACGGTCGCGGTAGAACTGCCAGTCGTCGCGCATCTCCTGCACCATGTCGAGGTTCAGGTCGCGAATGAGGACCTCCTCGTGCTCGCTCGAGCCCAGCGCCCCGACGAAATTGCCGCGCGGGTCGATCACCTGGCTCGTGCCGTAGAAGCTGACAGCCTCGTCGCCGTACTCGTTGTCCTCGCGGCCGACGCGATTGGGCTGGAGGACGAAGTAGCCGTTGGCAACAGCCGCGCACGGCCCCTCGACCTCCCACAGGCGGTTGGACAGGCCCGGCTTGGTCGCATTGGGGTTGAAGACCATGTGCGCGCCGTTCAGGCCGAGCTCGCGCCATCCCTCCGGGAAATGGCGGTCGTAGCAGATGTACATGCCGACCTTTCCGACCGCCGAGTCGAAGACGGGGTAGCCGAGGTTGCCCGGACGGAAGTAGAACTTCTCCCAGAACTTCTCGACGTGGGGGATGTGGTTCTTGCGATACGTCCCCAGCACGGTGCCGTCGGCATCCACGAGAACCGCCGTGTTGTAGTAGACCCCGGTCTGCGCTTCCTCGTAGATCGGCAGCACCATCACAGTGCCGAGCTCTTTCGCTACCGCGGCGAAGCGCTCCACGATCGGGCCGTCGACCGGCTCGGCATAGCGGTAGTACTTCTTGTCCTGTGTGATGCCGAAGTAGGGCCCGTAGAAGAGCTCCTGGAAGCACACCACCTGCGCGCCGTCGGCGGCGGCATCCCTCGCGAATTGCTCGTGCCTGTCGAGCATGGATGCCTTGTCGCCGGTCCACGTCGTCTGCGTGATGGCCGCTCTCACCGTCGTCATCTCGTGCACTCTCCGTCCGGTCGAAGGGGCCACGAAGCGCCGTGGCGTGTCTGTTATTGTTCGGCGTGAACATTTCCCTTCGGTTTCGTCCCGTGTCGCGACCGTAAATGTTGGTGTGATCGAGATTGGGTGGGCGATGACCACGGTGATCGATCGTGCGCACTTCACCGATCCCACGCCGCGCGCTATCGCGGCAGAGCTTGCCCGCCTGATCACGGCCGGCGATCTGGCCGCCGGTGAGCGACTGCCGACCGTGCGCGAGGTCGCGGGACGGCTCGGTGTGAGCCCTGCGACAGTGAGCGCTGCGTGGAAGGCGCTCTCGCAGGCCGGGCTGATCGTCTCCCGTGGGCGGGCAGGATCGTTCGTGCGCGAGGAACGGCAGGAGTGGATGTCGCCGCGCGTGCAGGGCCTTGCCCAGCATCCGGGATCGCCGCGGCTCGACCTCTCGGGAGGGACTCCGGATGCCGACCTGCTCCCCGACCTCGCGCGTGCCTTCTCGCGGGTGTCGCCGCGCGCTCACACCGGTCGTTACCACGAGTCGCCCGTGCTACCCGAACTGGAGACGTTGCTCCGCCGGGTGTGGCCGAGCGATGCGGAGGCGATCACTGTCGTCGACGGTGCCCTGGACGGCGTCGGTCGTGCGCTCGAACAGGTCGTGCGCTTCGGAGACCGCGTGGTGGTCGAAAACCCCGGCTTCCCGTACTTCTTCGACCTCATCGAGCACCTGGGGGCGCAGCCGATCCCCGTAGAACTCGACGCCGAGGGGATCGCGCCGAGTAGCTTCGCGCGTGCGCTTGCGACGAGGCCGACCGCGGTGCTTCTGCAGCCGCGCGCACACAACCCCACGGGTGTGTCGACGAGCCCCGAGCGCGCGGCTGAGCTTGCGCGATTGGTACGCGCCTCGCGAAACGGAGCGCGGGTCGTCATCATCGAGGACGACCATTCCGGGCTCGTCGCCGCAGCGCCCGAGGTGACGCTCGCCCGGTGGCTGCCAGAGCAGGTCGTGCACGTACGCAGCTTCTCGAAATCCCACGGTCCCGATCTGCGCATCGCCGCGCTCGGAGGCCCATCGCGCATCGTCGACCGCGTCGTGGCGCGCAGGCTGCTGGGGCCGGGATGGACCTCACGTACCATCCAGGCCGTACTCTTCGATCTCTTGTCAGACCCCGTATCGATCGAGGCTGTGGTTCGCGCCCGCGAGAGCTACCGGACTCGTCAGCGGGAGCTGGCCGGCGCACTGCGCCGCCACGGAGTCTCAGCCGTTGCCGGTGACGGCCTCAACGTCTCCTGGGACGTCGCGGACGAGCGCGCGGCGCTCCTTCATCTCGCTGCGGCCGGCATCGGTGTGGCGGCGGGGTCGCCCTTTTTCCTCTCAGACCGCACCGCTCGCCCCCTCATCCGCGTCACTGTCGGTCTCGTGAGCGGTGACGTCGATGCCGTGGCTGCCTCGCTCGCGCGTGCGGTGCGCGTGACGGGCTGAGCGCCACCGCCCCAGTTGCGGCATCCGGCTGTTCCCGACGTCCGAGCCGCGCAGTGCGCTTCCCCGCATGACGACTCCCGCTCCGGCGGATCCCACAGTTGCCTCCGTGCGTACACGCCTGTTCGGCACGGCGAACGAGCGGACGTTTCTGCACGTGCTCGTGAACACCGCTGCCGCGAACATCACGACGAGCTACCTGTGGTTCGCGCTCACCTTCTGGGTGTACCTCGAGACCCGATCTGTCCTGGCTACCGGGATCATCGGTGGGACCTACATGCTGCTGTTGGCCGTCTTCGCGATGTGGTTCGGCACGCTCGTCGACCGGCATCGCAAGCATCGCGTGATGGTCTTCTCCGCTGCCGCGACGTTGGTGGCTTTCCTGATCGCGGGGACTCTCTACCTCGCTCAACCCGAGTTCGCGCTGGTCGACATCACCGGGCCGTGGTTCTGGTTGTTCGCGGGTATCATCCTGCTCGGATCCATCGTCGAGAACATGCGAAACATCGCTCTGTCGACGACGGTTACTCTCCTCGTCCCCGAAGAGCGGCACGCGAACGCCAACGGTCTCGTCGGCACCGTCCAGGGCATCGCGTTCATCATCACGAGCGTCTTCAGCGGACTCTCGGTCGGCATGCTCGGCATGGGGTGGACACTGCTCATCGCCATCGTTGCGACGGTCATCGCCGGTGTTCACCTGCTCCTGCTTCGGATCCCCGAGGACCAGCCGACGGCATCCGTGGGGCGCGGCGTCGACCTGCGCGGCGCCATCACAGCAGTCCGGCTCGCGCCGGGACTGTTCGCGCTCATCATCTTCTCGACGTTCAACAACCTCATCGGCGGGGTGTACATCGCCCTGATGGACCCGTACGGCCTGACCCTGTTCACCGTCGAAGCCTGGGGAATCGTGTTCGGGGTCGCCGCGACCGGCTTCATCGTCGGTGGCATCGTGATCGCCAGGTTCGGCCTCGGGCGCAACCCGATACGCACGATGCTGCTCGTCGTCGCGGGCATGGGGCTGCTGGGTGCGCTGTTCACAATCCGGGAGTGGTGGTTGCTGTACGCCGCCGGCATCTGGCTCTACATGGCCCTCGTTCCAGCAGTCGAGGCAGCCGAGCAGACCGTGATCCAGAAGGTCGTGCCGTACGGATCGCAGGGGCGTGTGTTCGGGTTCGCCGCGGCTTTCGAATCGGCAGCCGCCCCTATCACTGCGTTCCTGATCGCGCCGATCGCGGAGTTCTGGATCATTCCGTACATGGAAACGCCGAGCGGCCAGCAGGCGTGGGGGTGGCTTCTCGGGGACGGTGAGGCGCGGGGCATCGCACTCTTGTTCGTCTTCGCGGGGCTTGCCATGGTCGTCATCGCCCTGCTCACATTCACGACGCGGTCATATCGGCTCATTACCGAGCAATACCGGACCGCGCCCGAGACGCCGTCGCAGACCGAGTCCGAGACCGAGACCGAGCGGACGCCTGCACCGTAGGCGGTCGGCCCGGCGCACATACATCTTCAGACTGACGCGCTCTGGGCGCGCGTTCCGTAGCGTGGGTGAGGTGAGACGCTCCGCACTCTTTCGTGAACTCCTGCCGTACCAGGTGGCAACCGATGTGTCGGTTGCGGGAGTGTTCGGGCTGCTCTGTCTCCCCTTTGAGCTGACGATCGGCGGCTGGGCAGCCGAGTCGGCACTGCCGACCGTGGTCATGTGCCTTCTCTTCGCGGCGGCGCTCGCGCTGCGGCGGCTCTCACCGCCCCTCGCGCTCGCTACGGCGTGGGTCGGCGCGACGATGCAGATGCTGATGCTGCGTCCACCGTCGCCCGTCGACCTCGCGATCTTCGCCGTGCTCTACGCGACGGCTGCCTACGGGAGTACGCTGGTGTACTGGCTCGGATTCTCGTCGGCGATCGTCGGGGCCACCATCATCACCGGCTATCTCTTCGGTTCGCAGCTGCTCAGTGCCGCGTCGTGGAGCGTCCTTCCGCTGGCAGCCGCTGTTCTCATCGCTGCGGGGTTCGCGTTGCTCCTGGCCTGGACCGTGGGTGCTCTGGTCCGAACGTCGCTGCGCGCTCGACGCACCCAGCGTGAGCGCGAGCGTGCCGAACGGGAACGCATCGAGGAGCAGGAGCGAGGTCGGATCGCGCGCGACATGCACGATGTCGTCGGTCATTCGCTGGCCGTCATCATCGCCCAGGCCGATGGGGCTCGCTACGCAGCCGACGCCGATCCGCAGGCGGGGAAGGATGCGCTCGCGACGATCTCGACAACGGCGCGCAGCGCGCTCGCTGATGTTCGGCTGCTGCTGGCGCAGTTGCGCCACAGCGAAGGGATGGCGCCGCAGCCGATGCTGAACGATCTGGAGAGTCTGTACTCCCAGGTGCGAGCTGCTGGACTCGCGGTGCGCGTAGACGTGGAACCGATGCCTCCCGCGAACGTGCCGGCTGCCGTGCAATTGGCCATCTACCGCGTGCTGCAGGAGGCGCTCACGAACGCCATCCGCCACGGCAACGGAGATGTCGAGGTGACGATGCGCTGGCTCCCGGACCGTCTGCACCTGTGGGCATCGAATCCTGTCGCGGAGCCCGTCGACCCGCCCGCGGCGGATGCCGCGCCCCTGACTGACCCCGCCGGAGTGACCCACGGTATCGTCGGCATGCGCGAGCGGGCGCGGCTGGTCGGTGGGGCAGTGGAGGCAGGGATGGTCGGGGAGCTGTGGGTCGTGCGGGCGACCTTCCCCTTCGCCGCGGAACCGCAACCTCACGGGTCCGCGGCACGATGAACGACCAGAGCAACCCCGGTCCGGGCGTCATCCGTGTCGCGCTCGTGGATGACCAGGCGCTCTTTCGCGCCGGCATCCGCATGGTGATCGACTCCCAACCCGACATGGCCGTCGTCGGCGAGGCGGGAGACGGCCAGGCAGCCTTGTCGATGGCGCGACACACGCATCCCGATGTCGTGCTCATGGACATCCGGATGCCCGTCATGGACGGGATCGAGGCGACGGCGCATTTGCTACAGGACCCTGACGCGCCACGGATCGTGATGCTGACGACGTTCGACCTCGATGAGGCAGCCGCACGCGCGATCCGCGGCGGCGCAAGCGGATTCCTGCTCAAGGATGCCGAGCCGGAGTTCGTGCTCGCCGCAATCCGCAGCGTGCACTCCCGTTCGGCGGTGATCGCGGCAACGGCCACGGCGCAGCTGTTCGCGCATTTCCGGGACGAGCAGACCCGGCCGGCGCCGCGCGCGTTCGGCGAGCTGACCGAGAGAGAACGCGAGATCTTCGGTCTCGCCGCCCGGGGCCTGTCAAACGCCGAGATCGCGACGCGAGAGTACCTTTCTGAGGCAACGGTGAAGACGCACATCAGTCGCGTCCTGGGCAAGCTCGGGCTGCGCGATCGCGTCCAACTCGTCGTCTTCGCCTACGAGCACGGCCTCGTCTGACCGTTCATACCTCGCGCGCGACGGATGCCGCGGAATCATCCTTCCGATGGATGACGCAGCGACGTCGGGCTGACGCGGGGATCGGTGTCCGATTCCTAGCGTCGGAGATATGAAGATCACCACGACGCAGATGGGCTTGGCCGCCCGCGTAGAGAACCTCGGCAAAACCTACGGCACCGGCAGCGGAGCGGTCAGGGCGCTCGATGACGTCACTGTCGGCATCCGTCGCGGGGAGTTCACCGCGATCATGGGCCCCTCCGGCTCGGGCAAGTCGACCCTCATGCACATCATGGCTGGGCTCGACGCCCCGACTGCCGGGCGGGTGTGGATCGGCGACACTGACATCACCGATCTCGGTGACCTCGAACTCACGATCCTCCGTCGTCGTCGTGTCGGCTTCGTGTTCCAGTCCTTCAACCTCGTGCCGACCCTCGATGCGCTCGGCAACATCCTGTTGCCCTTCGACCTGGACGGCCGCACGCCGAGTGTGTTGGAACGCTCGCGTATCGACGGGCTGATCGACACCCTCGGGCTTCGCTCGCGCTTGAATCACCGGCCGCACGAGCTCTCGGGTGGCCAGCAGCAGCGTGTTGCGATAGCCCGCGCCCTGGCGACCGCGCCCGACCTGCTCTTCGCCGACGAGCCGACGGGAAACCTCGACTCGCGCTCGGGGCGTGAGGTGCTCGCTCTGCTGGCTGAAGCGAGCCGCACCCGGGGGCAATCGATCGCCATGGTCACCCATGACCCCGTCGCCGCCAGCCACGCTGACCGGGTCCTGTTCCTCGGCGACGGGCGCCTCGTCGCCGACAAGCCCGCGCAGACCGCCGAGCAGATTTCGGCGCACATGCTGGCAGCCGACGGTGGCGACGCCGGCGCGCAGACGCGTCGGGCGGAGGTCGGCGCATGAGCGCGGTCGCGGCATCCGTCGATAAGCCGTCGCTGCGCGTGCCGCGCGCCCGGGCTAACGTCGCGTGGCTGCGTGAACGCGGGATGGGGGCGAGCATCCTGGTCGCTGCAATCTCGACCGTGTTCGGGGTCGTGCTCATCGCCACGACCGACTTTCTGGCGGCGATGCTGCGGGCGGACCCGTACATCGGCGACAGCGGCACCCTCGCCTTCATCCTCGGATTCCTCACGCTCCTGCTCGTCGCGCTCGCGGTCTATGTCGCCGGCATCGTCACGGCCAACACGTTCGCGACTGTCGTCGCCGGACGATCGCGCCAGATCGCCCTGCTGCGTCTGATCGGCGCGTCGGCGCGGTCGCAGCGAGCACGCGTGGCCTCCCAGGGCCTGATCGTCGGCGTGCTCGGCGCGACGATCGGCACGGTGCTGGGCATCGTCGTCTCTGCCGCCGGAGCGCAGATCGCGATAGTCCGCCTCGGGCTTGATGGCGTGCACGTCGCGCCCGTCACGCCGTCGATGCTGCTGCCCGCCGTGATCGTCGCACTCACCACGTGGCTGGCGGCGTGGATCGGTTCCCGGCGAGTTCTCGCGGTCACCCCGCTGCAGGCAGTGTCGGGCTCGGTTCCCCTCGCCACCGATGAGGTAGGCGCCCGTCGAGGCAAGCACGCGGTTGCCGGCATCCTGTTCGCCCTCGGCGCGGTTGCGCTTGCCGCGGGCATCCTGCTGGGACTTGTCTCACCGCTCGGCGTGGTCGTCGCCTTCGTCGGTGGAGTCCTCTCGTTCACCGGCATCACGATGGCAGCTCCGCTGGTCATGCCTCCGGCGCTGCGCCTGGTCGGCCGTGCTTTCGGGCGCTCCGCTCCTGCGCGGCTCGCGGTGCAGAATGCCTACCGGAACCCGGAGCGCTCCGCCCGGACATCGATCGGCATCGTCATCGGCGTGACGCTCGTCACGATGTTCGCCGTGGCTATCGAGTCGGTGAAGGCAGTGCTCACGGCCAACGCGGGAGGCAGTCTCGAACCCGAGCTCGCGAGCATCATGGACACGTTTGCCGCGATCATGATGGGACTGGTTGCGATCTCGGCGGTGATCGCGGGAGTCGGGCTCGTGAACCTGTTGACCCTCGGCGTCATCCAGCGCACCCGGGAACTGGGGCTTCTCCGCGCCCTCGGCGTCTCAATCGCGCAGATCCGCCGGATGGTGCTGTTGGAGGCGGTGCACGTGACGGTCACCGCGACCCTCCTGGGCATTCTGCTCGGCATCGTCTACGGCTGGGCCGGAGCGCAGTCGCTGCTCGGTAGCGTTCCCACGAACCCGGACGGGATCATCCAGGCCGGCATCGTCTACCCCGCGGTCCCGATGGTTCCGCTGATGGTGATCGTGGCGGCGACGGCGATCCTCACCGTCGTTGCGTCAGTCACCCCCACGCGCCTGGCAACCCGCGTCGCGCCGGTGGCGGCGCTGAGCGAGTAGCCGGTCAGAGGTCAGGCCGTGGCGGCCGCGTCGGCTTCTCCTGACTCGGCCGTCACGGCATCCGGATCGTGCGCCCACGACGGCGCGATCTGACGGATGCGGGCTGCCCGCCACTGCCAGAGCGCCCAGAGGCCCGGCCACAGCGCGGGTGCAGCAGCGCCACCGATCACGAGGCGCTCTCGCCACAGGGTGCGGCCATCCGGAAGGGGAGACACCGCCATCTGGTGGTCCCAGACGTCGAGGACCGCGAGTGGGCCGGTCAGCGGCATCCCGGAGTCACGGATGATCCGCACGCGCACCCCGCCTACCTCACGTTCGGCATCCGTGATCGAGATGAGCTGACGGCCGACCGGGATAAGCCCGGCGACGCTGAGCCCGACTGCGGCATTCTGGCCGTGCTCCCACTGCGTCGGGATCGCTTCCAGCGGCTGCATGTCGAGGAACGGTCCGTACACCTCGGCGAGTACCCGCGGTGAGTGCAGAGCGCGCCAGGCGGCGTCGGCGTCGCAATCGATCGTGAACTTGCTGAGCACGCGCATGCGGCAAGTCTCGCATCCGGTCTCGCCCTACGCTGGACGGATGCCGACAGTCGAGCCCGCGCCTCGCGAAGAACAGTCCCGGTACCAGGTGCGTTTCGATTGGGGTCTTGCCGGCCTCGACCGGGTCGCGCCGGCCGAGATCACGATCGTGGTCGACGTGCTGGCTTCGGGCACGGATGCCGAGCTCCTCGCCTCACGAGCCGCCGATCGCGGCGCCGTCGTGATCCGCGCTGACCTGCGCACAGCGAGCGCCGCAGCCGACGCTGCCGTCGCAGAACAGCACCGTCGGGCGGCGCGCACGAGTATTGCGGTGATCGCGGTCGGGCAAACCGACGCCAGTTCTGGTGCACTGAGGTTCGCGGTGGAGGACCTCTTCGGGGCGGGGGCCGTGATCGACGCACTCGCTGCGCGAGGGATCGATCATTCGTCTCCCGAGGCTGCTGCCGCTTGTGAGGCGTTCCGGGGACTGCGCCCCGCGCTTCGCCACCTGCTCACCGCCAGCGTCACCGGCCAGTGCTGGCTCGAAGAGGGTCGGCGCGACGCGGTTTTGGCCGCGGCCGAGGTCGACGCGGCTCGGTGAACTGCGTCGCCGAGAGAGGCGAAACCGAACGACACGCGGGTTTCGCGAGGCGTTGAGTCGCGTTCACGTCGCGGCCATGTTAGCGATAACTTCTGTCATCCTTCGCGGTGAGGTTCGTCCCCCGTCGGCATCGCCCGGTGCCGTCGTGGAAAGGAATCCTCCGTTCATGACCGTCGATCGACGCGTCACTCGGAGCGCTGCTGCAGCCTGTGCTGCACTCGCGCTCGGGTGCGCTCTCCTCGTTCCCGCTGTCGCTACCGCTGAAGACGGAAATCAGCTCGTCGGCCCCGCCGAGACGCTTCTCATCGAGAACGTCCATGCCGCAGGCAAGGTGCTCGTGATCGGCTCCGAGCAGGCTCAGCTGACCAATCCCGATGACACACCGGCTGCCGCAGCCATCTTCGAGATCGGTGAGACCGCGTCGGCGATCACCGCGCAGGAGGTCCTCGCATACCCGGTGCTCGGCAAGGAAGACGTGTTCGTCGTCACCAACGCCGACGGCGAGGTCCTTGCCCGCCGACCACGTAGCCATCGTGAACGATCCGGCAGCCGACACCGCGATCATGTACGTCGATGGCGTTCCGGTTCTGCGCAACGCGTCGTCGGTTGGCGGGATGATGGCAGCTGACTTCATGCCATGGATCATCGGCACCTCCACCTGGGAGACCGAGCCCGATCACGGCTGGTACGGATGCGTCGGTGAGACCCGCATCGTCGATCACGCGCTCACCACCTCGCAGTTCCTCTACAACCGAGTGAACATCGCCGATTCCTTTGCGGTGACGACCGATTTCGGCGCTGTCTACGCCCCCGACCAACAGCTCACCGAGGTCACGGGAACGGGCCTGCCCGGCTCCGGCGTGCGCATCGCGGACGCGGACGGCACCCTCGGTAGCGCCGAGGTCGGCGAGGACGGATCGTGGACGGTGACCCTCTCGACGCCCGTCGGCGGTCCCGGCGCGCATCCGTTGACGATCACTCCGAGCTTCGGAACACGCGACGGTGCCGCTCAGGAGGTCGTCTATCTGGTCGGCGTCACCGATCAGTGGCGCCCGTCGGACAGCGAGCTGACCGCTGACCTCGAGAACGCCATCACCGTCGCCCCGAACCCGTTCGCGCCGGGAGACACCGTGACGATCACCCTGCCGGCCGGTCACGAGGGAGACGCGGTGTACGTGTTCGCCTTCTCCGAGCCCACGGCGCTGGGGTCGGCGACGGTGTCGGGCGCCGCGCGCATCACGATGGTGACGCCCTCGAGTGAGCCGCTTGGAGCACACCGGGTTGCGGTCTACGCCGCCGACGGCACGCTCCTCGGTTGGCAGTCGGTCACGGTAGCTACCGCGACGCCGGCGAACCCGGCCGACCCCGGCGCGGCCCCCGGTGGATCCTCGCAGGGCGGCGACCTCGCCTCGACCGGCGGCCTCATCGGTGTGTCGGTCGCGCTAGCCGCGTTCGCTGCGGCCCTGGTGGGCGGCGGGCTGTGGCTCGTGCGTCGGCGCCGCACGGTGAGCTAACGAATCGCGCTCTCAGCCCGAGCCCGCCTTCCGTAACCTGTGGGAGGCGGGCTCGGGCGTTGCGGCGCCGGCGGCAGCCCCGCCGTCAGCGCGGGGTCATCGCCGCCAGGCGCGTGGACGCCGTGATCTCGCGCCTGGTCCACGTGAGCAGGTAGCGCTCGTCGAAGCGGGGAGCGCAGCGGGCGCAGGAGGTCTGCCGGCTCGCGCGGCGATGCCGGTAGGCGACGTGACCGGCGGGGCACACGCCGACCCAGGGCGCGAGTTCTGTCGCTGTCTCGCCGTGGTGCGTGGTCCCGCCCACATAGCCGAGGTCTCGCGCGATCGCTTTCCAGCGCGGCCCATGGCCTGCTGCCGCGCCGGCGAGGGCGTGCGCCACCTCGTGCAGCAGCGTCTGGTGGTTGGTGTCATCATCGTGGCGGGCCGCGAGATACCGGGACACCGTGATGCGCTTGCGGGTGAAGTCACAGAGGCCCGCGCGCCGCTTCGCGTTGTCGAAACCGAACGACCACTCCGGGCTCAGGTGCACCGAGAGCAGGGCCTCGGCCCAGTGGCGAACGCGGTGCAACTCGGACATGACGACAGCGTAAGTCGGGCCTCAGACACCGGCCGGTCAGCTGGCGACTGCCGCGCCGGCCTCGGCCCGCCGGCGCTCGGCGGCGTCGATCGCGAGAAGAGTCGACTCGAGCTGGTCGTCGGGGGCTGACGTGCTCTGGCGAGCGAAGAGTGCGCGCTTGAAGTCAGCGCGAGCTGCGTCGAAGTCTCCCGCGTCGTAGTGCACTTTGCCGCGGTGCTGGTACGCGAACGCGGCGATCGATGCCCAGCCTGCCCCCTCGGCCTCGACGGCGCAGGTGGTGAGCTCTTGCGCGGCGGCAGCGAGCGAGCCGCGAAACTGCAGCACTGTCGCGTGCAGGATGCGTGCGCGCAGCAGATCCTTGCGCGTTCCCGCCATCCGGGCCGTGCGCACCGTCTGGTCGGCGATCTCGAGCGCGTCGTCGAGGCGGTCCAGAACCTTCAGAAGCCACACCCGCTCGAGCAGGGCGGGGAGCGAGCGCTGGTCGCCGAGTTCGTCGAGGCGGTCGCGGCAGTCGCGGGGGTTGACTACTTCGCGCAGCGTGACGGGGTCGTAGCCGTGGATATAGCTCACTCGCGCTCCTTCCCGCAGAGCGGTGATCGCCGCGGTCAGGCCGCCCGATTCCGCATCCTTGCCGCACCTCGCCCCATACGCGGTGCGCTCTCATTGTGACGGCGTCGGCGAATCGCGCCGGCTTCCCACGCCGTCAGCGCTCGAACAGCGTCGCCGAGGGCGCTGGCGACGGCGCGGCGTCGGCATCCGTGACAGGGCGCGAACCTGCGACGAACGCGTCGATCTCTGCGCCCTGCGCCACCTTCGCCGGATGCGGTCCTGCAGCCATCAGCCGCGGGAGCCACGCGGTGGGAAGCGGGGTCCGGGATGCCGCGATCACGATGTTCCCGAACCGCCTGCCCTTCAAGACTTGCACTTCGGCCAGCAGCGCGACGTGCGGGAGTTCGCTGCGGACGGTGGCGGCTTGGCGCCGCGCAAAGGCGAGCCCCGCGCCGTCGGCGACGTTGACCAGCAGCACGCCAGTCTCCGTGAGGTAGCGCGCAACGAGGCAGTAGAACTCGAGACTCGTGACGTGAGCCGGCGTGCGCGCGCCGTGGAAGATGTCTGAGATCACCAGGTCGGCCTGACCGCGAATGCCCGCCGGCAGCCGTTCCAGCACGGCCCGGGCATCTCCGGTCCGCGTGCGGATCGAGCCGCCGGCGCGTGAACTGGACGGCAGCGGCAGATGTTCGCGGACGAGCGAAACCAGAGCCGGTTCGAGTTCGATGACCTGCTGCCGGGACCCCGGTCGGGTCGCTTCGACGTACCGGGGGAGCGTGTAGGCGCCGGCCCCCAGATGGATGGCGGTGAGCGGCTCGCCCGGCTCTCCGAGCTGATCGATGACGGCGCCCATCCGTGCGACGTACTCGAAGTGCAGGTGGGTGGGATCGGCGAGGTCGACATGGGACTGCGGGGTGCCGCCGACCTCGAGTTCCCATCCGCTTGCGAATGCCGACGGGACGATGCGCGCCACGGATCCGTCCGACAGCCGCACCTGGGGCGGCGGGGCTTCGACGTGCGCTCGGGCCACGCATCCACCGTAGACCGGGCGTACCGTGGTCGCATGAGGACCATCGACCTGAACGCCGACCTCGGCGAAACGGTCGACGGGGTGCCTACCGCTGACGACGAGGCGCTTTTCGCCGTCATCTCCAGCGCAAACATCGCCTGCGGTGGTCACGCCGGAGACCCGGACTCCATGGTTGAGGCTGTCGAACGGGCTGCCCGGTTCGGGGTGGTGATCGGCGCTCACCCCTCCTACCCCGACAGGCCCGGATTCGGCAGGCTGCCGCTCGCGATGGCGACGGCCGAGCTTCGCGGCACCGTGTCTGCGCAGCTGGATGCTCTCGCGGACGTCGGCGCCGACATCCGGTATGTCAAACCCCACGGTGCGCTGTATCACGCTGTTCGCACGGATGCCGCGCACGCGGCGGCGCTCGCCGCCGCTGTGGCAGATCTGTCGGGTCGGCTGGGCCGAGGACTGCCGATCCTCGCTATGCCGGGCGAGATCTCCGAGGCGGCGCGAGAGCACGGTCTGGAGGTCGTAGCTGAAGCGTTTCTCGACCGCGGCTACACGCCGAGCGGAGAGCTCGTCCCCCGCGGCGAGCCCGGCGCGGTTCTCGAGAATCCTGATGCCGCCGCGATCCGGGCCGTGCGCCTGGCACGCCAGGGCACCGTCGTCGCCGTTGACGGCACGAGTATCGCGGTGAGCGCTGCCTCCCTCTGCCTGCACGGCGACTCGCCAGGGTCGGTTGCGGCGGCTCGTGCGGTGCGGGCGGCCCTGGATGCTGCGTCAATATCAGTGCGAGCGCCGTGGTGAGCAGCGCCGGGGTCCGAGTCTTCGGCGACACGGGTCTGCTCGCTGAGGTGCCCGAGAGCATCAGCCCCGCCGAGGCGCTGCGGGTCGTCATCTCGCTCCGCGAGCGACTCTCCAGTTCACAGCCCGCGGGCGTCGTGGATCTCGTCCCTGCCGCGCGCACCGTCCTCGTGCGGTTCGCACCGCGCGAGGTAGCCACCTCGGTCGTGCGCGCCTGGATCGAGAAGAGTCTCGCCGATGCCCTCGCGGTGACTGACGTACCGGCGCGTGCGGCCGTGGACGGGAACACGGATGTCGAGATCGGCATCCGGTATGACGGACCCGACCTCGACAAGACCGCGGCCTTCCTCGGCATCCACTCCGCTGACCTCGTCTCTGCTCATCTGGCGGCCACCTGGACGGTCGCCTTCACGGGGTTCGCGCCTGGCTTCGGGTATCTCGTGAGCGAGGACTGGCCCTTCGACGTGCCTCGCCTCGCGTCGCCGCGTACGCGGGTCCCGGCAGGCTCGGTGGGACTTGCCGGGAGCTTCTCGGGTGCCTACCCGCGATCGACGCCGGGAGGATGGCGGCTGATCGGCACCACCTCCGCCCCGCTGTTCGACCCGGATGCCGCATCCCCCGCGCTCCTACGCCCCGGCATGCGCGTTCGATTCCGCGAGGTCGCCGACCTCCCCGCGTCCGGCCCCTCCCTCGAGCGCGGCAGTTCTGTGCATCCGCTGCGCATAAATGCGCAGCACTCGCACGAAACCGCCGCACACGCGCGAGGCGGAGTGGAGGCGGATGCCGGCAGTGGTCCCGTGCTGCGGGTCGAGGCGCCGGGGCTGCTCGCGACGGTCCAGGATGCCGGGCGCCCGGGACACGGGTCGCTGGGCGTCTCCGTCTCTGGCGCCCTCGACCGCGCGGCCCTGCGCACCGCCAATCGCCTCGTCGGGAACCCCGAGGGCGCGGCGGGCCTGGAGATCACAGCGGGCGGATTCGAAGCCACCGCGCTCGCTGACGTGTGGATCGCCGTGGCCGGCGCGTGGGGCGAGCTCACCATCGACGGACGCGGCATCGACCACGGCGCGGCGCAGCTGTGGCGGCGCGGTGAGCGCCTGCGGATGGGGTGGTTCACGGCCGGCGTTCGCGCGTACCTCGCCGTTCGCGGCGGCATCGAGGCCCGGCGCGTCCTGGGCTCGGCCGCTACCGACACCCTCGCCGGCCTCGGGCCAGAACCCCTCCGCGCCGACGCAGTCCTCTCCGGCGGGGCGCTCGCGGTCGACGAGATCCCGGCATCCGATCTGGCGCCCTGGAGTCCCCCGCCGGCCGATCTGGTCGTCCGCCTCGTGCCCGGACCCCGCGAGGATGCCTTCACTCCGGCGTCGGGAACCGCGCTGTTCGAAGCGGCGTGGACTGTCGGCGCTGCTGCCGACCGGGTCGGGATGCGGCTGGAGGGGCCGCGGCTGGATCGCACGGATGCCGGGGAGTTGCCGAGCGAGGGGATGGTTCCGGGGGCGATCCAGGTGCCACCGTCGGGCTCTCCCACGATCCTGCTGGCCGACGGTCCCGTGACCGGCGGCTACCCGGTGATCGCCACGGTTCTGGATGCCGATCTCGACCTGCTCGCACAGGCGGGGCCGGGCGCCACGATCCGCTTCATACACGCGACACAGCACTGAGATCGCTGGTTATACCGCACGAATTTCGACTCGTCAAGAATCCCGCTGGACACGGCGTGCCGGAACGCGTATAGTTGGTGGTTGCGCTCTTGGATTCCCCCTGCCCTCATATGGTGGTCGGCTGTGCCTGCGTGTCCCCGCTCGATGCGGTGCGAGACGCGCTGGTTTTCGGGGAGGACCGAACGCTTCACCTGACGACAAGGATAGTGCCCCGCCCGGGCCCACGGAGGTAATCCCCTTGGCTGCTGCGCGCAACGCAACCACCACCACATCCCCGAAGAACGGCCGCGGAGCATCCCGCCTCTCGTTCGCCAAAATCTCCGACACGCTGACGGTCCCCGACCTGCTGGCGCTGCAGACCGAGTCCTTCGATTGGCTCGTCGGAAACGAAACCTGGAAGGCCCGCCTCGCCGAAGCGCAGGCAGCCGGCCGCACCGACATCTCGGTCAAGAGCGGCCTCGAGGAGATCTTCGAGGAGATCTCGCCGATCGAGGACCTCAGCGAGACGATGCAGCTCTCGTTCACCAACCCCTACCTCGAGCCCGAGAAGTACTCGATCGAAGAGTGCAAGGAGCGTGGCAAGACCTACGCCGCTCCGCTGTACGTCGAGGCCGAGTTCATGAACCACCAGACCGGTGAGATCAAGACCCAGACGGTCTTCATGGGCGACTTCCCCCTGCAGACCGACAAGGGAACGTTCATCATCAACGGCACCGAGCGTGTCGTCGTCTCCCAGCTCGTGCGTTCGCCCGGTGTCTACTTCGACAAGACTCCTGACAAGACCTCCGACAAGGACATCGTCTCGGCGCGCATCATCCCGAGCCGCGGCGCCTGGCTCGAGTTCGAAATCGACAAGCGCGACCAGGTCGGTGTGCGCATCGACCGCAAGCGCAAGCAGTCGGTCACCGTTTTCCTCAAGGCCCTGGGCCTGACCAGCGAGCAGATCCTCGAGGAGTTCGCCGGTTTCGACTCCATCGAAGAGACCCTGTCCAAGGACACGATCCTCACGAAGGAAGACGCCCTCCGCGACATTTACCGCAAGCTCCGTCCGGGCGAGCAGGTAGCCGCTGAGGCCGCCCGTGCGCTGCTGGACAACTTCTACTTCAACGCCAAGCGCTACGACCTCGCCAAGGTCGGTCGCTACAAGATCAACCAGAAGCTCGGCCTGTCGGGCCCGCTCAGCGACTCGGTACTCACCGTCGACGACATCGTCGCGACGATCAAGTACCTCGTTCGCCTCCACCGCGGCGATGCGAGCTTCGAGGGCGTTCGCGGCGGCAAGCCGGCGACCATCCGCCTGGATGTCGATGACATCGACAACTTCGGCAACCGCCGCATCCGCGCCGTCGGCGAGCTCATCCAGAACCAGGTCCGCACGGGTCTGTCGCGCATGGAGCGTGTCGTTCGCGAGCGCATGACGACGCAGGACATCGAGGCGATCACCCCGCAGACCCTGATCAACGTGCGCCCGGTCGTTGCCGCGATCAAGGAGTTCTTCGGAACCTCGCAGCTGTCGCAGTTCATGGACCAGAACAACCCGCTCGCGGGGCTGACCCACAAGCGTCGCCTCTCGGCGCTCGGCCCCGGTGGTCTGTCGCGTGAGCGCGCAGGCGTCGAGGTCCGTGACGTTCACCCGTCGCACTACGGCCGCATGTGCCCGATCGAGACGCCGGAAGGCCCGAACATCGGTCTGATCGGTTCGCTCGCATCGTTCGCGCGGATCAACGCCTTCGGCTTCATCGAGACGCCGTACCGCAAGGTCATCGACGGCCGGGTCACCGACCAGATCGATTACCTCACTGCCGCCGAGGAGGACGACTACATCGTCGCCCAGGCCAACGCGCCGCTGAAGGCCGACGGTCACTTCGAAGAGACCCGCGTGCTCGCCCGTTCGAAGGGCGGCGAGGTGGAGCTCGTTCCCGCCGAAGACATCGGCTACATGGATGTCTCGCCGCGCCAGATGGTGTCGGTGGCAACCTCGCTCATCCCGTTCCTCGAGCACGACGACGCCAACCGCGCCCTCATGGGTGCGAACATGCAGCGTCAGGCTGTGCCGCTGCTGCGCAGCGACTCGCCCGTCGTCGGAACCGGTATGGAGGGCTTCGCCGCGATCGACGCCGGTGACGTGGTCACCGCCAAGCGCTCCGGTGTCGTCATCGAGGTCTCGGCGGACGTCGTCGCCGTCCAGACCGACGAGGGCGGGATCGACGAGTACTTCCTGCGCAAGTTCGACCGCTCGAACCAGGGCACGTCCTACAACCAGCGCGTCATCGTCTCGGCTGGTGAGCGGATCGAGGCCGGCGAGGTCATCGCCGACGGTCCTGCCACCGAGAACGGTGAGCTGGCCCTCGGAAAGAACCTCCTCGTCGCGTTCATGACGTGGGAAGGCCACAACTTCGAGGACGCCATCATCCTGAGCCAGGACCTGGTGAAGGATGACACCCTCTCGTCGATCCACATCGAGGAGTACGAGGTCGACGCCCGTGACACCAAGCTCGGTAAGGAGGAGATCACCCGTGATCTGCCCAACGTCAGCCCCGACCTCCTGAAGGACCTCGACGAGCGCGGCATCATCCGCATCGGCGCCGAGGTTCGTCCCGGCGACATCCTGGTCGGCAAGGTCACGCCCAAGGGTGAGACCGAGCTGTCGGCCGAGGAGCGCCTGCTCCGCGCGATCTTCAACGAGAAGAGCCGCGAAGTGCGTGACACGTCGCTGAAGGTCCCCCACGGTGAGCAGGGCACGATCATCGCCGTCAAGGAGTTCAACGCCGAAGACGGTGACGACGAGCTCGGCTCGGGCGTGAACCGCCGTGTCGTGGTCTACATCGCCCAGAAGCGCAAGATCACCGAGGGTGACAAGCTCGCCGGCCGTCACGGCAACAAGGGTGTCATCGCCAAGATCCTCCCCGTCGAAGACATGCCCTTCCTCGCTGACGGCACGCCGGTCGACATCATCCTGAACCCGCTCGGTATCCCCGGCCGCATGAACTTCGGTCAGGTGCTGGAGCTTCACCTGGGATGGATCGCCAAGCAGGGCTGGAAGATCGAGGGCAACCCCGAGTGGGCAGCGCGTCTGCCCGAGATCGCTCGCGAGGCAGCTCCCGGCACGAAGGTCGCGACCCCCGTGTTCGACGGTGCCTACGAGTCCGAGCTGGCAGGCCTGCTCGACTCGACACTGCCCAACCGGGACGGCATCCGCCTGATCGACTCGACGGGTAAGACGCAGCTGTTCGACGGACGTTCGGGTGAGCCGTTCCCGGCACCGATCTCGGTCGGCTACATGTACATCCTGAAGCTGCACCACCTCGTCGACGACAAGATCCACGCACGCTCCACCGGTCCGTACTCGATGATCACGCAGCAGCCGCTGGGTGGCAAGGCGCAGTTCGGTGGCCAGCGTTTCGGTGAGATGGAGGTGTGGGCCCTCGAGGCCTACGGCGCCGCGTACGCGCTCCAGGAGCTCCTCACGATCAAGTCCGACGACATCCTCGGCCGCGTCAAGGTGTACGAGGCGATCGTCAAGGGCGAGAACATCCAGGAGCCCGGCATCCCCGAGTCGTTCAAGGTCCTCATGAAGGAAATGCAGTCGCTCTGCCTGAACGTCGAGGTCCTCTCGGCCGACGGCACCGCGGTCAACCTCCGCGACACCGACGACGACGCCTTCCGTGCTGCCGAGGAGCTCGGCATCAACATCTCCAGCCGCTTCGAGTCCTCGTCGATCGACGAGATCTGACCCGGCCAGGCAACACAGAATTCCGATACAGGAGAACTGAGAACTCGTGCTCGAATCAACAACTTTCGATCAGCTTCGCATCGGCCTGGCCACCGCTGACGACATCCGTCGCTGGTCCTTCGGTGAGGTCAAGAAGCCCGAAACCATCAACTACCGCACCCTGAAGCCCGAGAAGGACGGTCTGTTCGGTGAGCAGATCTTCGGCCCCTCGCGCGACTGGGAGTGTGCGTGTGGCAAGTACAAGCGCGTGCGCTTCAAGGGCATCGTCTGTGAGCGCTGCGGCGTGGAGGTCACCAAGTCCTCCGTGCGGCGCGAGCGCATGGGCCACATTGAGCTCGCCGCTCCCGTCACGCACATCTGGTACTTCAAGGGCGTTCCCTCGCGCCTGGGCTACCTGCTCGACATGGCGCCGAAGGACCTCGAGAAGGTCATCTACTTCGCCGCGTACATGGTGATCTCGGTCGACGAGGATGCTCGTCACCGCGACCTCGCGACGCAGGAGAACAACATCCGTCTCGAGCTGAAGACGCTCGCCGACCGTCGCGATGCGCGGATCGCCGCTCGCCTCCAGAAGTTGGAGGAGGAGCTCGCCGCGCTCGAGGCCGAGGGTGCGAAGTCCGACCAGAAGAAGAAGGTCAAGGACGCCGCCGAAAAGGACATGTCGCAGGCCCGGAAGCAGGCCGACGACCAGATCGCCAAGCTTGAGCGCGTGTGGGAAGAGTTCCGCACGCTCGAGGTCGGCTCGCTCAAGGCTGAAGACGAGATCTTCCAGGAGCTGCAGGACCGGTTCGGTCAGTACTTCGAAGCCCACATGGGTGCCGAGTCGATCCAGCGGCGTCTTGCTGCCTTCGACCTGGCAGCCGAGGCCGAGAGCCTGCACCTGCAGATCGCCGAGGGCAAGGGCCAGCGCAAGATCCGTGCGATCAAGCGCCTGAAGGTCGTCAACGCGTTCCTGCAGACCGGCATGAGCCCGGCATCCATGGTGCTCGACGTCGTTCCGGTCATCCCGCCGGAGCTTCGCCCCATGGTGCAGCTGGACGGTGGCCGCTTCGCGACCTCCGACCTGAACGACCTGTACCGCCGCGTCATCAACCGCAACAACCGTCTCCGTCGCCTGATCGACCTCGGTGCCCCCGAGATCATCGTCAACAACGAGAAGCGGATGCTGCAGGAGGCCGTCGACGCCCTGTTCGACAACGGTCGTCGTGGTCGCCCCGTCACCGGCACCGGCAACCGTGCCCTGAAGTCCCTCAGCGACATGCTGAAGGGTAAGCAGGGTCGGTTCCGTCAGAACCTGCTCGGTAAGCGCGTGGACTACTCGGGCCGTTCGGTCATCGTCGTCGGTCCCCGTCTGCAGCTGCACCAGTGTGGTCTTCCCAAGCAGATGGCCCTCGAGCTGTTCAAGCCGTTCGTGATCAAGCGCCTCATCGACCTCGGTCACTCGCAGAACATCAAGGCCGCCAAGCGTGCCGTCGAGCGTACGCGTCCCGAGGTCTGGGACGTGCTCGAAGAGATCATCCGCGAGCGCCCGGTGCTGCTGAACCGTGCACCCACCCTGCACCGTCTGGGCATCCAGGCGTTCGAGCCGCAGCTCGTCGAGGGCAAGGCCATCCAGCTCCACCCGCTCGTGTGTGCAGCCTTCAACGCTGACTTCGACGGTGACCAGATGGCTGTGCACCTGCCGCTGTCGGTCGAGGCTCAGGCCGAGGCCCGCATCCTGATGCTCGCCTCGAACAACATCCTCAAGCCCTCGGACGGCCGTCCCGTGACCCTGCCTTCGCAGGACATGATCATTGGCCTCCACCACCTGACCACGGTCAAGGAGGGGGCGACCGGTGAAGGCCGCGTGTTCGGTTCGGTGTCGGAGGCGATCCTCGCCAAGGACGAGGGCACCCTCGACCTGCAGGCCAAGGTCCGCATCCGTGTCCCCGGCCTCACGTTCCTCGAGGGCGACGCCCCCGAGGGCTACGAGCGCCACGGGCTGCTGGATGCCTCGCTCGGCCAGGCGATCTTCAACGACGCGCTGCCCAAGGGATACCCGTTCGTGCGCGAGCAGGCCGACAAGGGCAAGCTCAGCCAGATCGTCAACAAGCTCGCCGAGGAATACCCCAAGGTCGAGGTTGCTGCGACGCTGGACCGCATCAAGGATGCCGGTTTCTACTGGGCCACGCGCTCGGGTGTGACAGTCGCCCTCAGCGACATCCTCACGCCGCCGTCGAAGAAGGAAATCGTCGCCGGATACGAGAAGCAGGCCGCGAAGGTCCAGGCACAGTTCGAGAAGGGTCTCACCACCGACGCCGAGCGTCGTCAGGAGCTCATCAAGATCTGGACCGAGGCAACCGACGAGGTCCAGAAGGCGATGCGCGCCCACTTCCCCGAAGACAACACCATCAACCGCATGGTCAGCTCGGGTGCTCGTGGTAACTGGCTGCAGATCCGGAACATCGCCGGTATGCGAGGCCTGGTGAACAACCCGAAGGGTGAGATCATCCCCCGTCCGATCATCTCCTCGTACCGCGAGGGTCTGTCGGTGGCTGAGTACTTCATCGCAACGCACGGTGCCCGTAAGGGTCTGGCCGACACGGCTCTCCGTACCGCCGACTCGGGTTACCTCACGCGACGCCTCGTGGATGTCTCGCAGGATGTCATCATCCGTGAAGAGGACTGCGGCACGTCTAAGGGTCTCGAGTTCACGATCGCTGCTCCCGGTAGCGACGGCAAGCTCGTCCGCGACCCGAACGTCGAGAACTCGGTGTTCGCGCGGACCCTCGCTGCGGACGTCATCGGCGAGAACGGCGATGTCGTGGCCGAGGCCGGCGACGACGTGGGCGATGTGCTCATCGACAGGCTGGTTGCTGCCGGTGTCACCTCCATCAAGGTGCGTTCGGTTCTGACCTGTGACTCGGCTGTCGGTGTCTGCGCGACCTGCTACGGCCGCTCGCTTGCCACCGGCAAGATCGTCGACATCGGTGAGGCAGTCGGCATCATCGCTGCCCAGTCGATCGGTGAGCCCGGTACCCAGCTGACGATGCGTACCTTCCACACCGGTGGTTCTGCCTCCGCGGAAGACATCACGCAGGGTCTGCCCCGTGTGCAGGAGCTCTTCGAGGCCCGTACCCCCAAGGGTGCGTCGCCGATCGCGGAGTTCGACGGTCGCATCACGATCGACGAGACCGACAAGTCGAAGAAGATCATCCTCACGCCCGACAACGGCGACGAGGCTGTGGTGTACCCCGTCCTCAAGCGCGCGACGCTGCTGGTCGAAGACGGCCAGCACGTCACCGTCGGTCAGCCCCTGCAGGTCGGCACGCTCGACCCCAAGGAGGTCATGCGTGTCCAGGGTGCTCGCGAGGTGCAGAAGTACCTCGTGAACGGTGTGCAGGGCGTGTACCGCTCGCAGGGTGTGCCGATCCACGACAAGCACATCGAGGTCATCGTGCGCCAGATGCTGCGCAAGGTCACGGTCGTCGACCACGGCGACACCAACCTGCTGCCCGGTGAGCTGGTCGACTTCCGTCGCTACCAGGACATCAACCGCCAGGCTGTCGCCGAGGGCAAGCGCCCGGCATCCGGTCGCCCGGAGCTGATGGGTATCACCAAGGCGTCGCTCGCTACCGAGTCGTGGCTGTCGGCCGCCTCCTTCCAGGAGACGACCCGCGTGCTCACGCAGGCTGCGATGGAGGGCAAGAGCGACCCGCTGGTCGGCCTCAAGGAGAACGTCATCATCGGAAAGCTCATCCCCGCCGGAACCGGACTTGCGAAGTATCGCAACGTCGCGGTCGAGGCGACGGAAGAGGCCAAGAGCGAGCGGTACCCCAACCGCATCTTCGCCTCGGACGGCGCGTACAGCGACGCCGACCTGAGCTTCGTCGACTTCGACAGCTTCTCGACCGACGACTTCACGGGCAACTACAACTGACCCACGTCGTCACGGTACGCAGGGCCTCGGGATTTCCCGGGGCCCTGCGTCGTTCCTGTCCTTTTCTAGGCCGAGTTGTCCCTCGCGTCCGGCTCCGCGGCGTGCCCTGCGCGGGGACATGCCCTCGCCGGCTGCGCCGGGTCCCGCCAGACCCGGGGCCAGCCCCGCAGTCCGGGTGCCCCGCTGCGCCTGTGCTCCTGCTTAGGCTCGGAAAGCTGACGCGTATCGTCGCTTCGCGCGCGGATGCCGACACATCGCGACAACTTTTCGGGGCCTCGCGGGCGTCCTGGCCGACTTCCCGGGCATCGGCGTCGTACGGTTGCTGGCGGAGGTCACCATGGCTCGCGTTCCCGGTCGCGACAACCGCATCGCCATCCCTGCAATCGTGCTGTCTCTGGCGATTGTCGGGGCGCTCGTGTGGTTCGCCGTGCCCGCTATGCCGCTGGTCATGGCGTGGGCGGGAGGAACCGCGGGAAACGCAGCGACGATGCTCGCCGCAACCCCGACACTGCACGCCGTCGTCGCGGACGGACTGGACGTCGCCGAAGCTGACTGCCGCGAGCTGTACCCGACCGACCTCTGGAACGAACTCACCTGGACCTCGGATGCGATTCTGAGCCAGTCCACGGCTGGACCCACGACAGCGATGACCGACCTCGTCTCGGCGCTGGCGCCGACGGCAACGCGTACCTGCACCTGGACCGACAGTTCCGGGCAGGCGGTGGTCACAACCTTCGCGACAGTGTCAGCGGATGCCGCCGGGATCGCGGAGGCTTCCCTGCGTGGGCAGGGGTTCTCCTGCGCAACGGCAGACGGCACACTGGAGTGCTCCTCGACGACGGATGCCGGCAACGAACACCAGTCGGTGCGGGGAGCGCTGTGGGTCGCGACGGTGTCGAGTGCGTGGTACCCGGACGACTACGACCAACGCATCGCCATCCACCTCTGGCAGTGATGCCCGAGAGCCCGGATGCCTCGGGGGCGTCACCGAGAATCGATATCGGCGTCCGTACGGCCTCGTTCCGCGGATCTGAACCCGGGTCGGGGTAGTCTGCGAGCCGAGGATCTACCTCGGGAGGAGTTTCGCATGAGTGACGACAAGCCCACGCCCGGCGAGCCCGTGGAGGAACCGGTCGGCGAGCCCGTCGCCGAGGAGCCGCCCGTCGATGACGTTGTCGGCAGCGCGCGCGAGAGCCTCGCGGATGCCGAAGCCGCTGGGTCGGCAACGCCCGAGGCTGATGCACCTCCCGCCGAGCCCGTGGTCGTTGAACCCGTCGTGGTCGAGCCTGTGGCAGAGCCGACGAGCGTCGAACCCGAGGCCGAGCCCGTTGTTGTCGAATCCGCGCCAGCGGAGGCGGCAGCCCCCACCGAAGCATACGAGGCCACCGTTGTCGCACCCGTGGTGACGGCGAGCGAGCCGGGCGTGGGACCCTACGGTGCGCAGCCGATCTTCGTTCAGGCGCCTGAGGCTCCGCGTCCTCGCGGCAACCGTGCCGCTGCGGGCGCGATCGGCCTGCTCGCGGCGCTCTCGTTCGGAGTTCTCTACCTCGCCGTCTGGGTCGGTCTTGGCCTCATCGACGGATCCGTGACCGTGGGCAGCATCGGCACCGCGCTGCTTGCGGCGCTGGGGACCTGGGCCCTGTGGGTGCCGGTCGTTGTGTTCTTCGTCGCGTTCTGGTTGCTTGGTGCGATCATCAACCGCGGCCGCTGGGCGGCGTGGGTGATCTTCGGTCTCATCGTCGGGGTCGCGGCCTACGGGGGGCACCTGCTGGGGCAGCTGTTCCAGGCGCCGTTCTGGAACCTCACGGCCGCGGAGGGCGCAGAGCTGGTCGAAGGCCAGCTGTTGGCTCCGTTGGCTATCGCTGCCTTCATCATCGGCCGTGAGCTCACGATCTGGTTCGGTTCGTGGGTTGCCGCGCGCGGCAAGCGGATGACCGAGCTCAACGTCGAGGCGCGCCGTGAGTATGAGCGCACTCTCGAGGCGGGTCCGCAGCTGCACCAGTACTAAGGCGCGGTGGGAGCACCCGTGACGGTGGCTCGGAGCGCGTCCAGCTCATGAGCCGGTCGCGGAGGGCAGCAGCAACGGCGGCGGGAGCCGTGCTGTTCGCGGCGGTGCTCATCGCAGCGTTCGGTATCGTCAGCCTGCTCCTGGACGAGGACGTCATCGTCACGCCGGGCCTGGGTCAGGCGCCGGGCATCATCGCCGTCGGCGCTTCGCTCGCGGCGGTGGCGGCGACGATCTGGGCGCGGATGCTGTCCCCAGGCATCTGGGGAACGCTGTTGTGGAGCGGCCTTGCCGGCTTCCTCGGTTACCTCGCGGGGCTGGGTGTGGCATCCGTGTGCGCGTCGGCGGATGTCGCCCGTGCGCTCTCCGCCGTCGGGCGCGCAGCAACCACTTGGCCGGGTCTGGTCGTGATCGCAGCGGCGATCCTGGCAGCGGCGATGGCTCTGGCAGTCGTGCGCGGCGCCGATGAAAACGCCCGGTGGCCGTGGGAACGAGAGGACGACGAGTGAGCGCCTCGACACGCGCAGTCTGCGACGGAGCCTCGGCGGACGAGGGCTCCGGCGCTACCGTAGAGGTGTGGAGCGCTCGCTCGAGACGGAGGTGAGCCAGGCAGTCGATGCCTGGCTGCGCTGGCTTCCGCGCTGGGAACCCGCGACCCACCGCGGGCGGGTGGCGCCGTGTCGACGGTGCTTCGGGTCACCAATCCTGTCGGCGGCGGGTCTTGGCTCCGATGTGCCGCACGGTGTGCAGCACGGCCTGTCGACCCGCATCAAGACGATCGTCGACCATGCGGTTGCCGATTACACGGCACAGAACCTCCCGATGCTGCAGGCGGAACTCGATCAGCAGGCTGCCCGTAACCGCGCCCGCAGCTACCGGCCGGCAGAAGGCCTTGAACCCGAGTTCGAGGGTCTGCCGCTGGACCCTGATCCGGTTCCCGGTGCTCCGTTCCTGTTCACGATCTCGGGTCTTGCCGACGAGGCGGACGCCGATGTTCCGGCGCTTCCGCCCCTGAGCCCCGAGGCGAAGGCGGCGCTGCGCCAAGAGGTCGGGCTGGCCGACGACTATGCCAACATGATCGGGCGGGATGTCTGCACGATCCTGCTCCATCATCGACTGCGCATCCAACAGGGAGTCAGCCAGTACGTCGAGCCGCAGATCACGGCGATGCTCGACGATCTCGCCCGGTCGCTGGACGCGCCCTTCGATCCCCGTGACGCCGTCGGGGAGTGATGGCTCTACGGTGACCGGACGCGTCGTCGCGCATGGCTGCGGCCTAGGGTGGATGCCATGACCGACGGCACAGCGGTGAGTCAGGCGTTGATTCTGTTGATCCCCGTCTCGGTGACGATGATCGCCCTCTACGTCTGGTGCGCCCTCGCGCTGGGTGCCGTCTTCGCGAAGTCCGGTGAGCCGCGCTGGAAGGCGTGGGTCCCGTTCGTGAACATCGCCGCACTTCTCGTCCTGGGGGGAATCCCGGGATGGTGGGTCCTGTTGGTGCTGGTTCCCGGGTTCGGTGGTGTCGCCGTCTGGATCCTCATGATCGTCGCCGCTCACCGCGTCGGGCTCTCCTTCGGGTACGGGGGAGGGATGACGGTGCTGGCTGCGCTCCTGTTCCCAGTGTGGGCCACGATCCTCGGTTTCGGATCGGCGCGGTGGATCGGGCGGGAAGGTCGTCGGCGCCGCGGCACGGGACCCGACACCGGCGTCTTCAGCGGCTCGGACGCGGGCGCGAAAGCGTCGTCGGCGCCCCCGCCCCCGCCTGCACCACCCGCGCTCTCACCGTTCGCTCCACCGCCCCCGGAGCCCGCAGCATCCGAGACGGCCGCTGGACCCGCGACGCCCGCGGCGGAACCGCGCGCCGACGAGGCGTGGGACATGCTGTCGGCGTTCACAGAGGCCGAGCAGAGCCCGCCTGCCGCGGCTGCCCGGAACGACGTCGCCTCGGAGCGCGGACCCGACCACGACGCAGTCCCGGCTGTCCCTGACACCGTCGAGCCATCCGAACCGTTCGCGCCGCCCGCGCGTGCTGCGCGACCCCCCGAGACCGGTGCTACGGGCCTGGCGCCGGCGGCCGACGCCGATGCCCCGGGCCGTATGCAGGCGGGGGAGCCGATCGATGACGTGACGGATGCCGTTCCCGGCGCACCGGCGCCGGTTTCGGCGGTCAGCGGTCGGTCGCCATATGAGGACGCGCCCCTGTTCCCGCCGGTTGCCGACGGCGAACACTGGGCGACGGGGCCGGACGCAGAGCCCTTCCCCGAGACCTCGGGTGCAGTTTCGGCGATCGTCGGTTCCCCGGTGGCGGGATCGCCGCGAATGGCGCGATCGGCGGTGTCATCATCCGCTGACGCCGACGGTGACTTCGACGCGACGCTGCTGGCCCACCGCAATCGTCAGCGGTGGTCGCTCGTGACGGCGGCGGGCGACGAGTTCGAGTTGCGCGCGCAGGTCGTCATCCTCGGGCGGCGCCCGTCACCCGACCCTGCTCACTCAGGCGCGCAGCTCGTGGCACTCGATGACGTCACGGTCTCCAAGACACACGCTCGGTTGGAGTTGCGCGGCGAACAGTGGCACGTCGTCGATCTCGGGTCCACGAACGGCGTCGTTGTGATTTCGGTCACGGGGAGCGAGCTCGAACTCGCTCCCGGAGGGGAAGCTCCGGCCGGGGAACGGATGCTGCTCGGCGACCTCGAGTTGCGACTGGTCCGCGCGTCGCGTTGACAGCAGGGTCGAGAATGGTCTGCGTTTGACCGACCTCCGAAAACCCGCGTATCATTGATCGGGTGTGCGCCTGCGCGCCACTTGTGCTGCGCCTCGGTGTGTCGCAAGGCAAGCGCGGTCCGCACATCAGGGAACGGCCTGCGAACAGGCCACCCCCACGGCATATCCACCACACGACTCGCGACAGACTTCTGGCGCGCCGGTGGATCTGTGGTGAAACCACGAGCTGTCACCGTGCAGCACAACCAAGGAGAAAACGTGCCAACCATTCAGCAGTTGGTTCGAAAGGGACGGTCGCCCAAGGTCAGCAAGACCAAGGCCCCCGCACTGAAGTCGAACCCGCAGCAGGCCGGGGTCTGCACCCGCGTCTACACCACCACCCCCAAGAAGCCGAACTCGGCGATGCGCAAGGTCGCTCGTGTGAAGCTGCGTAACGGCACCGAGGTGACCGCCTACATCCCCGGTGAGGGCCACAACCTGCAGGAGCACTCGCTCGTGCTGGTGCGCGGCGGCCGTGTGAAGGACCTTCCCGGTGTGCGCTACAAGATCGTCCGTGGCGCCCTGGACACCCAGGCTGTCAAGAACCGCAAGCAGGCCCGTAGTCGCTACGGCGCGAAGAAGGGCTGAGAAAAATGCCTCGTAAGGGTCCCGCCCCCAAGCGCCCCGTCGTCAACGACCCGGTCTACGGTGCTCCGATCGTCACCCAGCTGGTCAACAAGATCCTCGTCGACGGCAAGAAGTCGCTCGCCGAGTCGATCGTGTACGGCGCCCTGTCGGGTGTCGAGTCCAAGAACGGCCAGGACGCTGTTGCCACGCTCAAGAAGGCGCTCGACAACGTGCGCCCCACCCTTGAGGTCAAGAGCCGCCGCGTCGGTGGTTCCACCTACCAGGTTCCCGTTGAGGTCAAGCCGCACCGTGCGAACACCCTCGCGCTGCGCTGGCTTGTCAGCTACGCGAAGGGTCGTCGTGAGAAGACGATGACCGAGCGCCTGCAGAACGAAATCCTGGATGCCTCGAACGGCCTCGGTGCCGCGGTCAAGCGCCGCGAAGACACCCACAAGATGGCCGAGTCGAACCGCGCATTCGCCCACTACCGCTGGTAACACCCCTCCGCCGTTCCCGCAGGCCACGAACCTGCGGGAACGGCAGAGTCCGCGACATCCCTCACCACACGTAAGGACATCCTGTGGCACAAGAAGTGCTCACCGACCTGAACAAGGTCCGCAACATCGGCATCATGGCTCACATCGACGCCGGCAAGACGACGACGACCGAGCGCATCCTCTTCTACACGGGTGTCAACCACAAGATCGGCGAAACTCACGACGGCGCTGCCACCACCGACTGGATGGAGCAGGAGCAGGAGCGCGGGATCACGATCACCTCCGCGGCAGTGACCTGCTTCTGGGAGGGCAACCAGATCAACATCATCGACACGCCGGGTCACGTCGACTTCACCGTCGAGGTGGAGCGCTCGCTGCGCGTCCTCGATGGCGCAGTCGCCGTCTTCGACGGCAAGGAGGGTGTTGAGCCCCAGTCCGAGACGGTGTGGCGTCAGGCCGACAAGTACAACGTCCCCCGCATCTGCTTCGTCAACAAGATGGACAAGCTCGGCGCGGACTTCTACTTCACTGTCGACACGATCGTCAGCCGCCTCAAGGCCAAGCCGCTCGTGCTGCAGATCCCGATCGGGGTCGAGAATGACTTCGTCGGCGTCATCGACCTCATCTACAAGCGTGCGCTGGTTTGGCCTGGTGACGCCAAGGGTGACGTGACGATGGGCGCGAAGTACGAGATCCAGGAGATCCCTGCCGACCTCGTCGAGAAGGCCGAGGAGTACCGCGCGAAGCTGCTCGAGGCCGTCGCCGAGACTGACGACGAGCTGCTGGAGAAGTACTTCGGTGGCGAGGAGCTCACCCCCGAAGAGATCAAGGGTGCTGTTCGCAAGCTCACGATCGCCGGTGAGGCCTACCCGGTGCTGTGTGGTTCGGCGTTCAAGAACCGCGGTGTGCAGCCGATGCTCGACGCCGTCGTGGACTACCTGCCCTCGCCCCTGGACGTTCCCTCGATCGAGGCTCACGACCCCAAGGACGAAGAGAAGATCATCGAGCGTCACGCCGACCGCGAGGAGCCGTTCGCTGCTCTCGCGTTCAAGGTCGTTTCGCACCCGTTCTTCGGACGCCTGACCTACATCCGCGTGTACTCCGGTCACCTCGACTCCGGTTCTGCCGTCGTCAACTCGACGAAGGGCAAGAAGGAGCGCGTCGGGAAGATCTTCCAGATGCACGCGAACAAGGAGAACCCGGTCGAGTCGGTCACCGCTGGTCACATCTACGCGGTCATCGGCCTGAAGGACACGACGACCGGTGACACCCTGTCGGATGCCGACAACCAGGTCGTCCTCGAGTCGATGACGTTCCCGGAGCCGGTTATCGAGGTCGCCATCGAGCCCAAGACGAAGGCCGACCAGGAGAAGCTGGGTCTCGCGATCCAGAAGCTCGCCGAAGAGGACCCCACGTTCCGCGTCGAGCAGAACTCGGAGACGGGTCAGACCGTCATCAAGGGGATGGGCGAGCTTCACCTCGACATCCTCGTTGACCGCATGAAGCGCGAGTTCAAGGTCGAGGCCAACGTCGGCAAGCCGCAGGTGGCCTACCGCGAGACGATCCGCAAGGCCGTCGAGCGTCACGACTACACGCACAAGAAGCAGACCGGTGGATCGGGTCAGTTCGCGAAGATCCAGTTTGCGCTCGAGCCCCTCGAGGTCACTGCCGAGAAGATCTACGAGTTCGAGAACAAGGTCACCGGTGGCCGCATCCCGCGCGAGTACATCGAGCCGACCAACCAGGGCTTCCAGGATGCAATGAACGTCGGTGTGCTCGCGGGCTACCCGATGGTCGGCATCAAGGCGATCCTCATGGATGGCGCGTCGCACGACGTCGACTCGTCCGAAATGGCGTTCAAGATCGCCGGTTCGATGGGCTTCAAGGAGGCCATCCGCAAGGCGAGCCCCGTCATCCTCGAGCCGCTCATGGCGGTCGAGGTGCGTACTCCCGAGGAGTACATGGGTGACGTCATCGGTGACCTGAACTCGCGTCGCGGCCAGATCCAGTCGATGGAGGATGCCGCGGGCGTCAAGGTCGTCCGTGCCCTGGTTCCCCTCTCGGAGATGTTCGGCTACATCGGTGACCTGCGCTCGAAGACCTCGGGTCGTGCGGTCTACTCGATGGAGTTCGACAGCTACGCGGAGGTCCCCAAGGCTGTCGCCGACGAAATCGTCCAGAAGAACAAGGGCGAGTAATCGCCCACGGATGCCGCACCCGCGGCATCCGGTTCTTCGGGGTTACAACTTCACACCAGAAACACACACACCCTCTCGCCTAGACTGAGAGACATCCCCGTAGAGTGCCGGTCGCAATCCAGCGCCCGGAGCTTCTACATGACCGTCCTGAGGAGGACCCAGTGGCTAAGGCCAAGTTCGAGCGGACCAAGCCGCACGTGAACATCGGAACGATCGGTCACGTTGACCACGGCAAGACGACGCTCACCGCGGCGATCTCGAAGGTGCTCGCCGACAAGTACCCGTCGGCCACCAACGTGCAGCGTGACTTCGCGTCGATCGACTCGGCTCCCGAGGAGCGTCAGCGCGGTATCACGATCAACATCTCGCACGTTGAGTACGAGACCCCCAAGCGTCACTACGCACACGTTGACGCCCCGGGTCACGCCGACTACATCAAGAACATGATCACCGGTGCTGCCCAGATGGACGGCGCGATCCTCGTGGTTGCCGCCACCGACGGCCCGATGGCTCAGACCCGTGAGCACGTTCTGCTCGCCAAGCAGGTTGGTGTTCCCTACCTGCTGGTCGCGCTGAACAAGGCTGACATGGTCGACGACGAGGAGATCCTGGAGCTCGTCGAGCTCGAGGTCCGCGAGCTGCTCTCGAGCCAGGACTTCGACGGTGACAACGCTCCGGTCGTGCGCGTCTCGGGCCTGAAGGCTCTCGAGGGCGACGAGAAGTGGACCGAGGCGATCGTCGAGCTCATGAACGCTGTCGACGAGTCGATCCCCGACCCGGTGCGTGACAAGGACAAGCCGTTCCTCATGCCCATCGAAGATGTCTTCACGATCACCGGTCGTGGCACCGTCGTCACGGGCCGCGCCGAGCGTGGCACGCTCGCGATCAACTCCGAGGTCGAGATCGTCGGCATCCGCCCGACGCAGAAGACCACGGTCACCGGTATCGAGATGTTCCACAAGCAGCTCGACGAGGCGTGGGCCGGTGAGAACTGTGGTCTGCTTCTTCGTGGCACCAAGCGCGAGGACGTGGAGCGCGGCCAGGTCGTCGTGAAGCCCGGTTCGGTTACCCCTCACACCAACTTCGAGGGCACCGCGTACATCCTGTCCAAGGACGAGGGTGGCCGTCACAACCCGTTCTTCACGAACTACCGCCCGCAGTTCTACTTCCGCACCACCGACGTGACCGGCGTCATCACCCTCCCCGAGGGCACTGAGATGGTCATGCCCGGTGACACCACCGACATGACGGTCGAGCTGATCCAGCCGATCGCCATGGAAGAGGGTCTCGGCTTCGCGATCCGTGAGGGTGGCCGCACCGTCGGCGCCGGCACGGTCACGAAGATCCTGAAGTAATCTTCGGCGTCTGACGAACGAGGGGTCGTCCGCTTCGGCGGGCGGCCCCTCGTTCGCGCGGAGCAGACGCTTGGCCTGTGGGCACTACGATCGAGGAACTTCACGAACGGAGAACGATGGATGCTCAGTCTGATGCTGCTTTCCCCGTCTTCGTAGAGCAGCCGCCGCCGCGTTCCCACGCGCGTCTGATCATCTCGATTGTCGGACTCGCGCTCTATGCAGGAGTTGTTCTGCTAGCAACGATGTGGCCGACGCCGCTGGATCGCGGCTATTCGGAGTCCATTGATCGCGTTCTCGAGGTTTTGCACCGCAACGGGGTGCCGACGTGGTTCGGATACAGCAAGTTCGAGTTCACCGCGAACATCGCGATGTTCTTCCCGCTCGGGTTCCTTCTTTCGCTTGCCCTGCCACGGCGGGTGTGGTGGGTTGCCCTTGTTCTGCTTCCTCTCTTCTCGGGAACGATTGAGCTGTTGCAGGCAACGTTTCTCGCGGAGCGATTCGCGTCGGTGTTCGACGTCATCGCAAACACGTTGGGGGGCTACCTTGGCTCAGCTGTCGCTCTGGTCGTCCGCGCCATTGTGCGTGCACGCGACGAGACCGTGCTCGCGCGTGCGCTGTGGGAGGCGGGGGTGCGTCGGTATCCCGCTCCGTAGGATGGGATCCGTGCCCGGCATCTTGGTTCATGAGTGGCTGTCTCGCTACGGTGGCTCGGAGAACGTCTTCGATGCGTTGTCTCGCGCGTATCCCGGTGCGGAACGGTTTTGCCTCTGGAATGACAGTGGCGATCGCTTCTCGGGGGTGCAGGAATCGGTGTTGGCCCGCACGCCTTTGCGTCGAAGCAAGGCGGCGGCTCTGCCGTTCATGCCGATCGTGTGGCGGCATCTCCCGGCCCGGGATGCGGAGTGGGTGCTGTGCAGCAGTCATGTCTTCGCCCATCACGCGCGTTTTGCTGGCACCGCGCGCGAAGCTCCGAAACTCGTATATGCACACACTCCCGCGAGGTACGTCTGGGCGCCGGAACACGATGGGCGGGGGGGCGGCGGAGCCGCTCGCGCGGTGTCAGCCCTCGTGAAACCACTCGACAGGCGCCGGGCCGCTGAACCTGTCGCCATCGCTGCGAACAGTCGCTTCGTTGCTGCGCGTATCGCGGACGCGTGGGATCGGGAGGCCTCAGTCATCTATCCGCCGGTCGACGTGGCGGGTTTCAGGGCAACCGAGAGGCAGCTGACTGCTCGGGAGGAGTCGCTTGTCTCCTCACTGCCGCAGCCGTATCTGCTCGGGGTGTCGCGCTTTGTGCCTTATAAGAGGCTGGAGCGCGTCATCGCTGCGGGTGTTGCCGCGGGGCTCCCGGTTGTGCTGGCTGGCGGAGGTTCCGACGAGGGACGATTGCGAGCGCTGGCGCAAGACAGCGGCATCCGCGTGGCGTTCGTTCGCGACCCGTCGCGTGACCTGCTTGCCGAGCTATACCGTCGCGCGCTCGCGCTTGTCTTCCCCGCGATCGAGGACTTTGGCATTATGCCGGTTGAGGCGATGGCATCGGGTACACCGGTCATCGCCGGGCGTATCGGCGGAACGTCCGAGTCCGTCGTCGATGGCGTGACGGGTGCACTCGTGGACGAGTGGAGTGCACCGGAGATGCTCGAGGCTGTCGAACGCGCGGCGCGAGCGGATGCTGCAGCATGTGTGGCTCGTGCTGCTGAATTCGACGAATCGACATTCCGGGCGAGAATCACGGGGTGGGTTGCGGAGTACGGCAGCGGCTCAGCGCCGGCATCCATGGGTGCATCGGGCGAAGGTCGACATGGGTGAACTGCTCGTGGACGACCGCTATCGCGGCGCTCACGGGATCGGTCGCTACGCTGCCGAGGTGCTTCCGCGGCTGCGCCCGGCCTGGCGCCCGCTCGGTCTAGACGGCACGCCCTCCTCGCCTCGGGACTCTCTACGAGCGGTCCCCGTTGGTGCCGACACCGTGATCTACTCGCCCGGCTATGGCGCGTTCGCGCGGGCACAGAGACAGATCCTGACCGTGCATGACCTGATTCATCTGCGTCAGCCCTTTCCGGCTCGCATGAAGTTCTTGGCGTACTACAACGGTCCGGTTCGACGAGCGATCAAGCACGCGGGAGTCGTCTTGACAGTCTCGGAGACTTCGGCGCAAGAGATTCGCGAATGGATCGACGATGACAATGTCCGTGTCGTTAACGCGGGTAACGGCTGCTCCGCGGCGTTTCGGCCGGGGCTAAAGGCTGGACCCTCGTCGCAGCCCTACATTCTGTTCGTCGGTAACATGCGTAGCCACAAGAACTTCGATGTTGTGTTGCGCGCGCTCGCGCATGCGCCTGACGTGTATGTGAACGCGGTGGTGCCGCGGGGAGAGCGCGCCGAAGCGGAGGGGTCCGCGGCGCGCCGTGGCGTCACAAGCCAGGTGCGCTGGCTTCACGACATCAATGATGATCAGCTGGCCGATCTGTACCGAGGGGCCGCGGCGACCGTGATGCCGTCGACGCTCGAAGGGTTCGGGCTGCCGGCGCTCGAGTCGATCGCGTGTGGGATCCCCGTCCTGTATTGGCGAGGGTGCGCTGCGGTCGCGGAGGTCGTTGCGGATCGGGGCTGGGCACTCTCGTCTGCCCATGACGCGGAAGAATGGGCGGCCGCGTTGAGCACAGCGCTCTCGATGTCGCGGCGGGTACAGCCGCCCGGGATCGCCTACGACTGGGGCCGTACGGCACGGGTCGTGTCTGACGTTCTCGAGAGTGTCCTCCCGACACACTGAACGATGGTCAGCGCGGCCGGTTGAGATCGGCGAGAAAGTCCAGGAAGGCGCGGGTCTTGACCTCCCAGGTCTCGGCGGCCGCCCGTTTTGCTCCGGCCATGTTGGGGGAGGGATACGAGAGCGCCCGGGTGAGCGCGGCGTCCGCGTCGGTGGCATCGTTGTACGTGAAGACCCCGGCTGACTCGTCGGGGCCGATCACGGGTGTGCGGCGGGCTACGACCGAGAGCTCGGCGGCCAGGTACTCGTGGAGCTTCATCGGGCTGCGGCCCGCGTTGCCCGGATTGTCTGAGAGAGGCAGCATTCCCACACGTGCTGAGCGCAGCAGAGCTGGCAGGTTGGCGTAATCCACGGCGCCGACGAGCGAAATGTTGGCGGGAAGCCCTGGCGGGGTAGAGGGTGCGGCCGGGCCAGCCACAACGAAACGCGTCGAGGGCAGGCCCGTAGCCCACCCGATCAGCTGTGCCCAGTCGAGCCGGGAATCGAGCGCGCCAACGTACACGCAGATGTCTTCGCGGGGCGACGCGTGAGGTGAGGAGGCCGCGAAGTGCCGGGCGTCGACGCCATTCTCCAGAACGAGGGTGGGCACGGATAGGGCTCCGAGGCTGGTGAGCACCTCATCCGAGGTGGCGACGACTGCATCCGCCTGGGCAACGACTTGCTCCTGCAGGCGAGCCTTGATCCCGTCGGGATAGGTGTCTGTTGGCCGGTAGATGAGCTGCGGTGCGAGCTGGCGCACCGAGTGGTCCCACAGCAGTGGCTGATCGAGCAGAACGGCGTCGAACGTTGGATCGATGCCCTGCCGAGCGAGTTCCCGGTCCACGCGAAACCGACCGTAAGGGCGGGGAAGCACGGTTCGGGGGACAACGTGCACAACGCCGAAGTCGTCGCGGTGAGCTCCGCGCGGAACAGCATCCAGCTCTGCGCTGCTGACGCGACCGGTCACGCGATGAGCGAAAGAGACCGGAGTCGACAGGTGGACGACGTCGATCCCGATTCTCGCGAACTCGCGGGCGTAGTGGTGGCTGCCCACGCGAAAGGGACCGTAGATGTTGGTGTGGGCCAGAAGGAGCATCCGGCTCATGCTCGTGCCGCCGCTATCGTGGCCCGGACCTCGGCCTCGAGGGTGTCCAGGTGCGCAGCGGCCGCGCGGACCTTCTCGCGTACCTCGTCTGTGCGGAGGGACTGGGCCCGCAGGAATTGGGTCATCGTCGCGATGTCAGACGATGTGGCATCCATCGTCAGACCGGACAGGCCGATCGGCGCGAAAGCTCCAGCAATCTTGCCTGTCGGGCCGGAGACGAGCTCGGTGGGAACCGCACCGCTGAGAGCGGCGAGGATGAGGACGTGCAGGCGGTCGCTGACCACGAGGCGGGCGCCGTCGTAGCGTGCGCGGAGTTGGGCTTCGTGCGCGACTGGGTCCGTGTTCTCCCACGGTTCGTACACGCCGCCGAGGGCGAGAGCGAGCTCGCGTGCGCGAGATTCGTCTTCGCGTACTTGCACGACGGTGCGAATGCGCAGGTCTGCGGCCTGGGCGTAGCCGCGGACCGCCTTGATCCACTCTGCTGGAGGTGAGGGGCGCTTTCCCCGAAGGCTGACGATGAGCTCGTTGCGCTCGTGGTCGGCGAGACCTGGTCGAATACCCGCCGCGAACCCGATGTCGGGAACGACGCGAGTACTGCCGACGAGCTCTGCGCTGGCGGCGTCGCGCCAGAGTGCGATTTGGGAAAGACGCGCGGCGCGGGCATGCAGCCACAGTGCAGGGAAGGTTGGGGCGCGGATGCCGCGAGGCGGCCGCACTACGACACCACGCTTGAGGCGCACGATTGCGGTTTCCGCGAGAAACACCAGTTCGCGCATGACGTTGCCACGGTCGAGTGGCACCTCTCCTGCCTCGAAAACCAGCACGGGGCGGGTGGGGGCGGTGATGAGCAGCCACAGCCAGCGAGCAACGCTGCGCTTCGATCGCAGTACGCGCGTTCCGTTCGAGAGATTCAGTTGCAGCAGCCAGGCGTCCGGCGCATCGCCCACGTACACGACCAGCTCGTCGGAGGTTCCTCGCACCCAGTCCAGTCCACCGCGACGGATGAGGGCGTCCCCGATGTTGCCCGCAGGGCCGGTGAGGGAGACGAACGTGCGGCTCGGGCGAGTCATGTGCACCGGCGCTCGCATCCTGTAGTGATCGTCAACATCGCCTTCGAAGACTATCCGAGCACGCCAGGAGATGCCGGCGAGCAGTTCCGGCCTGCTACGGGCGAGACGGTGTGGCGTCGATCTCTCGGAGACGCGTGATGATCTGCCTCACCGCGTCGGCGGTGGACACTACAGACGCATCGATCACCAGCTCGGCGTCAGTGGGCACTTCGTAGGGATCGCTGATTCCCGTGAACTGGGCGACCTCTCCCGTGCGGGCTTTTGCGTAAAGACCCTTTCGGTCGCGCTGCTCGCACACATCAAGCGGAGTCGAAACGTGCACGAGCAGGAAGCGCCCCGCTGCTTCCGCGCGTTCCCGCATCTCCCTGCGCATCACTTCATAGGGGGCGATGGGAGCGCAAACCGCAATGCCGCCGTGCCGAGCCACGAGCGCTGCAACCCAGCCGATGCGGCGCACATTGAGAACCCGATCGTCGCGGGAGAAGCCGAGGCCTGCCGACAGGATCAGTCGTACTTCATCTCCGTCCAGGAGCGTCGTCGTGCGCCCGTCAGCCTGGGCCAGCTCTTGCACGAGCAGCTTTGCGATCGTCGACTTTCCCGATCCTGAGAGGCCGGTGAGCAAGATCACGCGTCCCGACGCGGATGCGCGAGGAGTGGCCCACAGAGAGACCTCGTCGGCAATGAGATATCGGGCAGCGTCGATGACGAGGTCCTCCCACTCATCGGGATTGCGGTCTCGTTCTGCCGGGGCGGGGAGCACCACGCACGCGCGGCCGACCGAGCGAACCCCCATGACGGCCGCTGCCAGCGCGTGGCTGTCGCCACGGTCAAGGACGGTGACCACCGTGTCAGCGAGGATGCCGGTCCATCCGGGGTCGTCCGCCGCGGGGACATCGCCCGTAATAACGACGGTGCGTGACGCGCGGGTGCGATCCGTTGTCGCGCGCAGTTCGAGGCGATCGCGGTGTCCCAGTTCGCGTTCCGCGAGGACGATCCCGCTGATCCGTTCGCGCGTGAGTAGTGCCGGTGCATCGCCGGCTCCGATCACCGGTCCGCTCTTCACCGGAGCGGGCATCGTCTCCGCGTCTTCTACTTGGAGTTGCGCAATGACGGTGCCTTCCTCATCAGCGAGGCGCACGCACTCTCCCGCCCCCGCCGGCAGAACCAGCGAGACTTGTCCCGACCATGCGCCCGCGAGAGCAAGCTCCACATCGCGGAGCTGCTCAGCTGTCAATGTCGCGGTTGTGATCGGCATCGTGTCGTTCATGAGCGAGTTCGGGGCGGAGGGCTCGTTCGCCTTTCGCGGCGCCGCGTGATCTCTAGGCCATGGGAGCGTCGAAGGGCCATCCATCCAAATGTACCGAGCACCACTGCACTGGCCGCGGCGGCGAGGACGACTACATTGTCGACGTTGAGCATCTTCAGGCCAGATGCGAGGAGCACGACCGCAAGGGCCCGACGCACGTACCCTCCGGGGATCCGCGAAGAGAACTGCGCTCCGATCCATGCGCCGGGGATCGATCCGATCATGAGTGGAATCGCCACGGCCCAGTCCACCGCACCGAACAGCAGATGTCCGAGAGCCGCGGCGATGACGAGTGGAACGGCTTGAACGAGATCGGTGCCGACGAGCTTGTTCATTCCGAGTAGCGGGTAGAGCAACATCAGCGCGATGATGATCAAGGACCCTGAGCCAACGGACGTTAGTCCAACCATGAGGCCACCGATAGCGCCCACGATCACCGTGGGGACTATGCGAACAGTGATCTCCGCGCTATTGCTCCGCTTGGTTGTGGTTCCGTCGCGGCGTTCGCGGGCGCGGTTTCGCATCCCGATGTAGGCGCGAACGAAAATCAGCACTGCGGCGAGCAGAAGGACATAGCCCAGTGTCGTCTTTACGAAGGCCTGCACACCGGCCAAGGGGCCGACCGCCGAGATGATCAGTGACCCGGCGAAGGCGGTCGGTACCGATCCGATCATGAGCCAGAGCACGATCTTCCAGTGCACGGATCCGTAACGGATGTGCACCAGTGAACCGACGGGCTTCATCACCGCCGAAGTGACAAGATCGCTCGACACTGCCGTGAGGGGCGGTACCCCGAAGAACAGCACAAGAGTGGGCGTCATCAGTGCTCCGCCACCCATTCCGGTGAGGCCGACGATGATGCCGATGCCTAACGCCGCAAATACCAGACCCAGGTCCACGACACGACCGTAACAGTTTCGCAAACGGGCACCTACTTGCGCCTGCTTAAGAGCGATCTCGGGCGATACGAACTGCTGCGGTAGTCTCAAAAGATCGTGTCCGACCTGATTGGATATCACCACACGTGAGCTCTCACGAGACTAGCCGTGCCGCTGATTCGCTTCTTGCGCGCACGGTGGCAACGGCGGCAGCCCGGCGTCTGCTGGAGGTGCGAGAGGCGAACGCGAACCTCGATGGTCGCGCCCTGAAGGATCTTGGTGATACAGAGGCGCAGAAGCTGATCGCCGGAATGCTGGCCGAACATGTGCCCGACGACGCCGTTTTGAGCGAGGAGGCCGCTGACAGCGAGGCTCGTCTGCGGTCTAGTCGGGTGTGGATTATCGATCCACTTGACGGCACAAGGGAGTTCAGCGAGGGTCGCGCGGACTGGGCGGTACACGTTGCGCTCGTCATCGATGGCGACCTTGCGGTCGGTGCTGTTGCTTTGGGCGGGCCGGAGGTTGTACTTGTCTCTGAAGACGTCACGACGCACGCGCCCGCGCACGAGGGGCCGATTCGAATCGCGGTGAGTCGGACTCGACCGCCGGTCTTGGTCGAGCACGTCGCCGATGCGCTCGACGCGGAGCTCGTGCCGATGGGATCGGCTGGCGTGAAGATTTCCTCTGTCGTGTCGGGCGCATCCGATGCATACATCCATGGCGGCGGACAGTACGAGTGGGATTCGGCCGCGCCGATCGCTGTCGCGCGCGCTGCGGGTCTCCACACCTCACGCCTCGACGGGTCCACCCTCGTGTACAACCAGCCCAATCCCTACCTGCCGGATCTTGTCGTGTGTCGACCCGAGTTGAAGGACCGCGTTATGGCCGCGGTCTCTGCCGCGCTCGCAGATCAGCCCGAGTGAAAGGAAGCGCCTCGTTGTCTGACTCTCATTACTCGCTGTCTCAGTTGAGACAACTCGAAGCTGAGTCGATCCACATCATCCGAGAAGTGGTAGCGCAGTTGTCGAAGCCTGCGCTGATGTTCTCGGGTGGCAAGGACTCCCTCGTCATGCTGCATCTTGCGATGAAAGCGTTCGCGCCAGCGCGACTGCCCTTTCCGATCGTGCATGTCGACACTGGCCATAACTTCCCCGAGATCTTGACCTTTCGCGACCATTACGTACAGAAGCATGGTCTGAGGTTGATTGTCGGCTCCGTGCAGGAGGCGATCGATCGCGGCCTCGTGAGGGAGGAGCCGAACGGCTCACGTAACCGCATCCAGACGCCAGTCTTGCTGGAGACTGTCGAGAAGAACGGCTTCGATGCGATGCTCGGCGGCGCAAGACGCGACGAGGAGAAGGCTCGCGCGAAGGAACGCGTGTTTTCGTTTCGTGATGAGTTTGGTCAGTGGGATCCGAAGAATCAGCGCCCCGAGATCTGGAACCTCTACAACGGACGCGTGCATCCGGGCGAGTCGATCCGGGTCTTCCCGTTGTCAAACTGGACTGAGCTGGACATCTGGCAGTACATCAAGGAAGACAGCGTAGAGATACCCAGTATCTACTTCGCTAGCGAACGCCAGACGTTCGTGCGGGCAGGAATGGTCTTCGAAGCGAACCAATTCTGCCCGCCGAAGGAAGGCGAAGAGGTGTCTACTCGCATGGTTCGCTACCGCACGGTGGGCGACGCCACCTTGACGGCGGCGGTGGAATCTGACGCAGACACGCTCGACAAGATCATTGAAGAGGTCGCCTCTACTCGCATCACAGAACGCGGCGCCACGCGCGGTGACGACAGAGTGAGCGAGGCTGCAATGGAGGACCGGAAGAAGCAGGGGTACTTCTAGACATGGACATGCTGCGACTTGCGACCGCCGGATCTGTCGACGACGGCAAGAGCACTCTCATCGGTCGGCTGCTGTTCGATTCGAAGTCGATCTTCGAGGACCAGCTCTTGAGCATCGAGGAGACGTCAAAGGGGCGCGGGAATGAGTACGTTGATCTTTCGCTTCTGACTGACGGTCTGCGCGCTGAGCGTGAGCAAGGCATCACGATCGACGTTGCCTACCGGTACTTCGCGACGCCCAAGCGTAAGTTCGTCATCGCGGATACACCAGGCCACGCCCAGTACACGCGCAACATGGTCACGGGCGCGTCGACAGCAGACCTCGCCATTGTGCTCGTTGATGCCCGCAAGGGTGTGCTTGAGCAGAGCCGTCGGCACGCATCGATTGCCTCGCTGCTGCGTGTTCCACACGTGGTACTCGCGGTGAACAAGATGGATCTTGTGGGCTTTGATGAAGAGGTCTTCAATCGAGTCCGCGATGACTTCCTCGACTTCGCCTCGCGGCTGCACATCACGGACATCACGGCCATTCCGATGTCGGCGTTGCGCGGAGATAATGTCGTTACTCGGAGTGAGAACACGCCCTGGTACGACGGTCCCTCGCTGCTCCATCATCTTGAGAATGTCTACATCGGGGCGGACCGCAATCTCCAGGACGTGCGTTTCCCCGTGCAGTACGTGATTCGTCCGCAACAGAGCGATGTGCTCGATTATCGCGGCTACGCCGGCCAGGTCGCTGGCGGGGTGCTGCGAAAGGGCGACGAAGTGATCGTGCTGCCCTCGGGTCTGTCATCGACCATCGCTGCAATTGAGACTGCGGATGGTGAGATCGACGAGGCTTTCCCCCCGATGTCGGTCACGCTGCGTCTCGACGATGAGATCGATATCTCGCGCGGAGATGTGATCGCACGACCAAAGAATCAACCCACTGTTTCGCAGGACATTGATGCGACAATCTGCTGGATGGACGAGACTCCCATGGTCTCCGGCAAGAAGTACGCGGTTCTGCACAACAGTCGTGAAGCTCGATGTGTGGTGAAGGAGATTCAGTACGAACTGGATGTCAATACGCTGCACCGCAAGCAGGACATCACGCAGCTTCCGCTCAATGCGATCGGGCGCGTAACTCTCCGAATGACGACGCCCCTCGTTGTGGACCCTTATGCGCGGAATCGCAACACGGGCGCGTTCGTTTTGATCGACGAGGCGACCAATGCCACGGTGGCCGCATGCACGGTGAACGAGGCGGGATGATGACGAGCCATCGACGCACAACTAAGCGGCATGCTGGCTCGGATTCGGACTTGAGCGATCTGAGTGTCGCTTGATCGTTCCGCCGCTGTGGTGAATGAGCGATCTTGCAGAGGACGTTGGCATCTCCGGTCGGTGTTGCTCAGCGCCGAACCCTGGCTGCGTCGCGCGCGAGGCTACCGACCATGGACCCTGCGATCTCCTCAAAAGTGTGGTGCGGAAGGGGTGGCGGATCAGCCTGCAGAGGAAGCGTCGTATCTGAGAAGAGTTCTGATCGCCCTAGATATTGACGCGCAACGTCGCGATTCCCTGGCTCCGCTGCTTGCAGCACCCGCGCACGTTGTTCGCTCGTCAAGTAGAACTTACCCAGCGCACCGAATGAGGATGCCTGCCGGCGTGCCATGGTCTCAACCCAGTGGCGAACAGGAGCGTTCCATGCCGGCTCGATGCTCGCATTGATCACACGCTTGAACTCGACCAGTTCGCGCGGCACGGTCACGTTGCGTCGACTTCCAAAGGTAAGGGAATCAGAAACAGTCCCACCAACCCACTGGAGAAAATAGCGCTCAAGGGAGGCTCCGTATTCAGCTGCCTCGTAAGGGCGCACGTGAATATTCTCAGATCCGAAAACCGCCCCCCACTCCGCAAGCCGCTGCGCGTAGTCCGCCTGCGGCGCTCTGTCGGCGATGAAGCGTTCAATTGGATCGCGATAGGTACCCGCCATTATGTTCTCGGAATACAGCGATTCGAGGAAGAGGTCCTGCCGGCGCACCATCGCAATGACCGAGACATCGAAGTCGCCGATAGCGTCGCGGACCGCGCGAAGGTAGGCCATCCGCCCCAGGCTCTTCCCTTGTGCGTCTCGCAAGCGATGACGGTAGAGCGGCTCTGCGGAGATGACGACAGTCTCGCCGGGTACGACCCGATCCCGCAACGCGTCGAAATACGCCTTCGCGCGACTGGCTCCCGTACCGTCGCCCGACACGTTGGCGATCGCGTGGGCGATCGCATGGTGCGCGTACTGGTCCCCAAATTGGCCTCCGAGGTCCGTTGGCGGATAGAAGATGCCCTGGGCTCGGAGCGCATCGCGGTTCGAAGCGAAAAAGTGCTGCACGCTGGTGGTGCCGGTCTTATGAGTGCCGATGTGCAGGAGAAGCTTCGACATGAAAAGTGTCCTTATTATCCGAGATTGCACGTTCCCGGCTGGCTGACTCATGCCTACCCGCGCACGCGACATTCTACTTGCTCACTCCGGCACGCTCGTGAGCTCGGGACGACGGCAGGGGCTGAGAGGCGGAGGGTCCGGTTGTTAGGATCGACGATGGCCGTCCGACAACCTGTGGGGAGCGACATGCGATGACCGTATTTTCCGCACAAGGTATGAAGCTTCTCTTTGTTCACGTACCTAAGACCGGCGGCACGTCCGTCGAATACGCGTTTCGCGATCAGGGCTGGGAGCTCAGCTACTGGGATAACCGTCATGACGAGAACATTTATCGAACGTGTCCACCTCAGCACATGCATGCTTCTCTGCTTCGTGAAACCCTCCGGCTCTCTCGTTTCGATGGCATCTTCATGACGGTTCGCGATCCCATGGCGCTTGACCCCTGATCTTGGACACGCTGATTCCAGCACGATGCTGGGGAAGCGAGAATCCAAGGGATGGCTAGGAAGAACTACACGGACGAGT
>NZ_JBFBMQ010000018.1:0-59418 GCF_040687115.1 Microbacterium sp. NPDC076895 | reverse complement strand
AAGGCGGTGCGACAATAGCTGTAACGTTAATGCCACTATTAATTAGCTCTGGGCATATTTCACCGTTGTATTTGCCGATACCGGTTAATTCTGGGCGACGATCGCCGACTCCAGGAGGTACGACGGGACGACCTTCACGCCGTTGTCGTAGTCCGTGGTGTTGTTGACGTCGGGCGTCTCACCGTTGAGCAGAGCCACCGCCATGTCGACCGCGACCTGCGCGAGCAGACGGGTGTCCTTGAAGATGGTCGAGTACTGCTCACCGCGGTTGATCGCCTTGACCGAGTCGAGCTCGGCATCCTGGCCCGAGATGATCGGCCAGCCGTCACCGACGGTGTAGCCGGCGTCGGTGAGGGCCGAGATGATGCCGCGCGAGATGCCGTCATAGGGCGAGAGCACCGCGTTGACCTTCGATCCGTCCGAGTAGAACGCCGTCAGGATGTCTTCCATGCGGCTCTGCGCGGTCTCGCCGTCCCAGCGGAGCGTTGCAGCCTGCTCGATCTCGGTCTGTCCCGACTTCACGACGAGGGTGCCGTCGTCGAAGTAAGGCTGCAGAGTGTCGATCGCGCCGTTCCAGAAGAAGAACGCGTTGTTGTCGTCCAGCGAACCGGCGAACAGTTCGATGTTGAACGGGCCAGCGGGTGCCCCGTCGATCGGGGTGCCGTCCAGTTCGGTGAGCCCCAGGCCGTTGAGGATCGAGGTGGCCTGCTGCACGCCGACCTGATAGTTGTCGAACGACGCGTAGTAGTCGACGTTCTCGGTGTCGCGGATGAGGCGGTCGTAGGCGATGACGGGGATGCCGGCATCCGCGGCCTCCTGCAGAACGCTCGTGAGCGTCGTGCCGTCGATCGAGGCGATGATCAGGGCCTCAGCACCCTTGGTGATCATGTTCTCGATCTGCGAGACCTGGGTGGGGATGTCGTCCTCGGCGTACTGGAGGTCGACGGTGAATCCCTGCTCCTCGAGCTCAGCCTTGACGGCGTCGCCGTCCTGGATCCAGCGCTCGGAGCTCTTGGTGGGCATCGCGACGCCGACGAGGCCGCCGTCTCCGCCACCATCGGTTGAACCGCCGCCACCGGAGCCGGAGCATCCGGACAGCAGCAGGGCACCGGCGGCGAGGGTTGCCGCGCCGGCGAGCAGAATCTTCGTGCTCTTCACAGTGATTTCCTTTCTAAGGACATCGTTGTCTTGGTGTGTGTTTTCAGTTGTGGGTGTTCAGTTGTGGGTGAGACCCGACCCGGACACGGTGGCGTCCGGAGTCGAGGTGGCATGACGGCGAGCGCGCTCGTGCAGCGCTGCAGCGACGGTGTCGGCGAGCGCCAGATCGTCGAGCGAGCCGGACTGTGAGACCAGGAGCGCGTGGCGCGCTGCGACTTCCAGAGCGGATGCGATCCGCATCGCCTCGCGCAGATCAGCGCCGACCGCGAAGACGCCGACGGCGCGAACGAGAGCAACCGAGCCCTCGGGTCCCAGCGCCCGCGCTACCGCGTCGGCCAGCGCCCCGGGATCGGCAAGATCCGTGACCGTGACCGGAACCGGTCCGCCGAACTCTTCAGCGGCAGCGGCGGTGAGGCACGGCAGCGAGTCGGCACGCGCTGCCCACGCCAACGCATACGGCGAATCCGTGTGAACGATCGCTACCGCGCCAGGGACGTCACGGTAGATGCGGGAGTGCACAGCAGCGTCCGCGGACGGAAGGCGCTCGCTACCGAGGACTTCAGGGAGGGCTACTCCGTCGAGATCGCACAGAACCATGCGCTCGGGCGAGATCTTGTCGAGAAACGCCCCTGCCGGAGCGATCACAAACAGGTCGGCCGCGGTGATGCGTGCCGACACGTTGCCGCGGGGGCAGGCTACCAGTCCGCGCTGCTCGAGCTCAGCCTGCCGATGAGCGACATCGGCGCGGGTGCGCGCGATAGCCACTTCGGCTTTGACACCGGCGGCGTATCCCTCGGTCGTGCCCGCAACATCCTTGGGCGGCATGGCTGAACTCCTTCGTTCCGATCAGTGGCGATCGGTGTGACAGTCAATGTGACCGGTCACATTGCGAAACTATAGACCGGCCGCCGTCCCGAGTGTCAAGCGGCGAAAAGTCTCGGATTGGTAACGGCCCCGAACGGAGCGCATCTGCGCGGTTCGAGGATCGTCAGATCCGCCCGAGCGGCCCCGAGGATGCGCGAGGAACGAAGGTCGGCGCGATCGTGCCGATCGCTTCACTCACGGATGTGCCTCCCGCGTCATCCAGCAACAGCGCGACGCATCGGCGCCCAAGCTCGGCGAAATCCTGCCGCACGGTGGTCAGCGGCGGCCAGAAATGCGCTGCTTCGGGGATGTCGTCAAAGCCCACGATGCTGATGTCGCGTGGCACCGACAGCCCTTCGTCACGCACGGCATGAAGAAGTCCGAGCGCCATCTGGTCGTTCGAGGCGAAGACCGCCGTGAAGTCGCGCACCCGCAGCAGCTCGCGCCCCGCGTGATAGCCGAACTCGGCAGTCCAGTCGCCCAGGATCGGCGCGGTCATCGGCAGGTCATGAGCATCCATTTCGTCGAGGAATCCGCGCATGCGGGCCTCGGCTTCGATCCAGTCCTGGGGGCCCGCGATGTGGTAGATCTGCCGATGGCCGAGCTCGATGAGGTGGCGGGTCGCCATCCTGGCACCCGCGATCTGGTCGACTGAGAGGGTGTGCTCGGGACCGAGGACCGCAGATTGCAGCGTCACGTAGGGGACATCGATCCGCTGTGAGGCCAGGGCGCGAAAGACCCGCATTTGCGGGGCGATGACCACGAGCCCCTCGATCGACTGCGCGCTCAGGTGCGCGATTCCGTCCGTGATCGAGTCCGGATCGGCGGCATCGATGTTGGCGGTCGAGACCCAGTACCCGCGCTCGCGCGCAGCCTCCTCGATCGCCGCGATGCTCGACGCAGGCCCGTATTGCGTCGAGGAGGCCGCGAGGATGCCGATCGTCTGCGAGCGACTGGTCACGAGCATGCGCGCTGCCCGGTTGGGCGTATAACGCAACTCGTTCATGACCTGCACCACGCGCGCCCGCGTTTCGGGCCGGATGCTCGGATGATCGTTGAGAACGCGCGAGACCGTCTGATGAGAGACGCCGGCCAACCGTGCAACGTCTCGGATGCTCGGCGGTCGTCCGCCGGTGCCCTCGGTCATCGAACACCTCCCGTGAGCACGGTCACATCGCTGTGTGCCGGGATTCCGCGCCCGCACGCTCATGATAGCGGCAGACCGGATGTGACTGTCACATCCCCGCGAGAGGATTGCTTGTCCTGGCGTCGGCGGCTGTCACATCCGTCACATTGCCCGCGGTGCATGTATGCCCACCCCCTCCCCACCAGACGGGCCGATACGCTGGCCCCGTGGCAGACTTCCTGCGATTTCTTCCGCTCAGTGGCCGATCACGTCACGACGAGGGCCTCGTCTCCAGCGATCGGCGCCAGGAGCTCGACGCTCTGCTGTCGAGCCTGGAGGCGCTGACCGACGCGCAGCCGACGTGGGCGGCGTTCGCGACGGACGCGGGGCTCGCTGGTCTCTGGCGCGAGTCGGAGGGAACAGTGGCCGGCTTCCGGGCTGCCGTTCTCCAACAACGCCGCGGCATCCGCGTGCTGTCTCGAGCGCTCGCTGCAGCTCTGCGGGTCAGCGCCGACCTCGGCCTCGATCTGGTCGTGGACCCGATGACCGCCGGCGCCGTCGCCTTGTACGCTCAGGGCGCCGGACCCTTCGAGCGTCGAGCAGTCGTGGCCGGACACACGATTCGGGCGACGGATGCCGACTGGGCGTTCGGTAGTGGACCCGTGCTCGAAGGCACCGCACAGCAGATCGCCGGCTTCCTGCTCGGCGTCACTGACGATCCCCCACGGCCACCGGCTGCAGCGCCGGGGCCACCGGGACTCGCAGCCTCACCCGAATAGGCTGTCATCGTGACCACCATCGTCGACAGCCCCGCGCGTCCGACGGTGTACGACCGTGTCAGCGCCCGAATCGCCGTTTCCCCCCGACTGCAGATCGCGGTGCCGGCGGTCGTGACCGCCGTTGCCGGCATCCTGCGCTTCTGGAACCTCGGGCACCCACACGAACTGGTCTTCGACGAGACCTATTACGTGAAGGATGCCTGGTCGCAGTGGAACCTCGGGTTCGCCGCGAAGTGGCCCGATGAAGCCGACGCGCGCTTCGCTGCGGGCGAGACCGACATCTTCCTCGACGACGGAAGCTACGTCGTCCACCCGCCGCTGGGGAAGTTCCTCATCGGCGCCGGGATGGCGTTGTTCGGCGCCGATTCGTCAGTCGGGTGGCGCTTTGCCACGGCACTGTTCGGCACTCTCGCCGTACTCCTTCTCTATGTCGTCGCACTCACGCTCACCCGGTCGATCGGCGTGGCGACGGCAGCAGCGGGGCTGATGGCAATCGATGGCCTCGCGATCGTGCTGAGCCGTGTGGCGTTGCTCGACACCTTCGTCATGTTCTTCACCCTGCTGGCGTTCTGGTTCGTGCTGCTGGATCGACGATGGCTTCGCGAGCGAGAGTGGCCGCGCCGATTGGCAACGGGGCGCTGGAGCTCGGAGTCTCGCTGGGGTCCGGTGTTCTGGGCACGGCCGTGGGTTGTCGCAGCGGGGCTCGCTGCGGGAGCCGCAACCGCCGTGAAATGGTCGGGCCTGTACGTTCTCGCCGGTATCGGGATCTACCTTGTCATCGTCGACGCCCTGGAGCGGCGCCAGCGCGGCGTGGAGTATTGGCCCGCCGATGCCGCGGTGCGCCAGGGTCCGGTGACCTTCGTGTTGCTCGTGCCGCCAGCACTCCTCCTCTATCTCGCGACGTGGACGGGGTGGCTGGTCACCGACGCCGGGTACGACAGGCACACCGTCGACGGCTCGCCGGCTACCGGCTTCTGGTCGTGGGTGCCGCTGTCGCTCCAGAATCTGTGGGCCTACCACCAGTCGATGTACGGCTTCCACGTGGGGCTGTCAGCAAGCCACAGCTACGCGAGCCCCGCATGGCAGTGGCCGCTCCTGGCCAGACCGACCTCGATGTTCTATCACAGCGATGCTCTTGGCGAGGCTGGCTGCACGGCGGCTTCGGGGTGCGTGCAGAACATCTACTCGATGCCGAACCCGCTCGTGTGGTACGCCGCCATCGCAGCCACCGTCTACCTCGTCATCCGGTTCATCCGACGCCGCGACCTCGCCTCGGGCTTCGTCCTGACCGGCGTCGCCGTCACCTGGGTGCCGTGGCTGCTGTATCCCGAGCGAACGGTGTTCCAGTTCTACACGGTCGTGATGCTGCCGTTCCTCCTCTTGGCCCTGGGGATTGCGCTGCGTGATCTCGCCCATCCGGCCGGCGCCAGTCCCGAAAGACGCGTAACGGGCCAGCGGGTGGTCGCCGTCTTCTTCATCGTCGCTCTGGTGCTTTCGGCGTTCTGGTATCCGATCCTCACCGCGACGAGCGTGCCCTACGACTTCTGGCGACTCCATAACTGGTCGCCCACCTGGATCTGACGCGCAGCGCTCAGTTGACCTCGTCGGGATGCGCCGAGACACGCCCCGAACCATCGCCCGGGTCGATCGCGTCGATTGCGGCGATCTCGGCATCCGTCAACGCGAAATCGACGATGTCGATGTTCTCGGCCAGCCGCTCACGTCGCACCGACTTCGGGAACACGATGTTGCCCTTGTCGAGGTGCCAGCGCAGCACGATCTGCGCCGGGGTCTTGCTATGGGCAGCCGCCGCGTCCGCGACAGCGGGGATCGAGAACAGGTCGTACTTGCCCTGTCCGAGCGGACCCCAGGCTTCGATCCGGATGCCGCGAGCGAGTGCCCACTCGACGACCTCGCGCTGCTGGTAGGCGGGGTGAAGCTCGATCTGATCGACCACGGGGCTGACGCCAGTTTCGGCGACGATGCGCTCGAGATGGGGCACGAGGAAGTTCGAGACCCCGATGCTGCGGGTAAGTCCCGCATCGCGCAGGTCGATCAGACGCTCCCACGCGTGAACGTAGTTATCGCGTGCGGGGGTCGGCCAGTGCACGAGGTACAGGTCGACGGCATCGAGCCCGAGCTTGTCGAGGCTCTCGCCGAGCGCCGCGCGCGGTTCGTCGCCGTCGTGCCGGTCGTTCCAGAGCTTGGTCGTGATGAACAGGTCCTCACGCGGGATGCCGCTCTCGGCGATCGCGGCGCCGACTCCCTCTTCGTTGCCGTAGATCGCAGCCGTGTCGATATGCCGATAGCCGAGTTCGAACGCCTCGAGCACGGCACGACGCGTGTCGTCGGCCGGGACCTTGAACACGCCGTAGCCCACTTGGGGAATGCGGTTGCCATCGAGAAGCTGCACCGAGGGAATCGTCATGATCCCAGCCTAGGTGGATGCCTACAGCACCGGCTCAGGGGGTCGATTTAGGCTTATCGCATGAATCGGGGGGCACGGCGCGCGGATCGACCGACTCGCTGTGCCCGCGCGAAGCGCATCGGCAGGCGGGGGCCAGGTGCCTAGCCGGCTTCCGGCAGCGGCGCCCACGCTTGCCGGTTTCAGCTACGTGCGGCCCCTGGGAGCCGGAGGATTCGCCGACGTCTTCCTCTACGAACAGGACATGCCCCGTCGCGCAGTGGCGGTCAAGGTTCTGCTGGAAGACATCGTCGATGAGTCCCTCCTGCGGATGTTCGCGGCGGAGGCCGACGCGATGGCGCACCTGTCGGCGCACCCCTCGATCCTCACGATCTACCAGGCGAGCGTCTCGCCGGACGGGCGCCCGTACATCGTCATGGAGTACTGCCCCGCCTCCTTCGCGTCGCGCTACCGGCGAGAGACAATCCCCGTCGACGAAGTGCTGCGCACGGGGGTGAAGGTCGCATCCGCTCTCGAATCCGCTCACCGGGCGGGGATCCTCCACCGCGATATCAAACCGTCCAACATCCTGCTGACCGCCTACGGGATGCCCGTACTGTCGGACTTCGGGATCGCGGCGTCGGTATCGGCGCGGGAAGGCGTCGAAGTCTTCGCCATGAGCGTTCCCTGGAGCGCTCCCGAAATCATCGATGAGCGCACGAGCGGTTCCGTTCCCGCAGAAGTGTGGAGCCTGGGCGCCACCGTCTACTCCCTCCTGGCGGGGCGGAGCCCGTTCGAGCGGCCGTCACACAGCGACAACACGCGGGACCAGCTGAAGTCCCGCATCCGCCGCGCGGCCTACACACCCATCGACCGCTCCGACGTGCCGCCGGGCCTGGAGGACGTGCTTCGTCGGGCGCTCGCGAAGAACCCGGCAGATCGCTTCTCGTCAGCCGCTGACTTCGCTCACGCCCTGCAACTCGTGCAGTACGACACCGGGATGCCGGTCACGCCGCTAGAGCTGGCTGACGCTGTTCCCCTGCCCGAACGCGAGCATGACGCGATTCCTGCGTTTGTGCGCCCGCGGGTGGAACACGAGTCACACCGCCGGAAGCCTCCCCGAGATCGGCGCGCCGCCGAGCGGGCCCCGAGCGACGACCTTCCCGAATCTCACGCGCCGCGCCGGACGGTGCTGATCTGGTCGGTCATCGTCGGCGGCGCGATCATCGTCATCGGCTCGGCAGCCGCCGTGATCGTGAGCGTGATCTGACGTGGCCCGCGCACGAGCGACGCGGCGTGGGCCTTCGTCACGGTGGGTGGTGGGCAGCGCACTCGGGGTGGCGGCTACCCTCGTGGTGGGGCTTGCCGCGGCCTGGCCCGGATACGACGCCCAGCAGACACCGCTCGATGACGGCACGATCTGGGCCCTCCAACGCTCCGCAGGCGGGCACTACGCGCGCGTCAACGCCGAACTCCTCGAACTCGACACCGTCAAACAGATCAGTCAGCCGACCGCGCTCGCCCAGACCGCGGATGCGGTGTGGGCATTCGCGGCATCCGCCACCCGCGTCGCCGGCATCAACCCCGCCACTCCCCCCGACCTGGACGCCGGAAGTTCCGACGCCTTCGCCGCGACGCCCGCGGGTACCCGCTCCGTGTCCACCAGCGGAACTTCGGTTGCCTACCTCACCGAGGCCGGCGAGATCTTCATGGGCGACCTGGCGCGCCCGGGAGCCGCGCGCCTGGACATCGGCAACGAAGAGGATCCGTTCGCCGCCGACGCCCTCACGGTCGGTCCTGCCGGGATCCTCGCCGCGTACTCGGCCGACTCCGGTGAGGTCGTTCGGGCCGATCTCGCGAGCGGCAGCATCCTCGGCGTTGATGAGGTTCCCGACGCCCCGGGCGAGGGCGCTTCACTGACCCTCGTCGGGCAGCGGTGGGTGATGCTGGATGCCGAGACCGGCCGGCTCTGGATCCAGGGCCTGTCAGCCCCGGTGGAGACGGCGATGCTGCCCGATGCGCGACTTGCAGCATCCAGTGACGGCGGCGACGAGGTCTTCCTCGCCGATTCGCAGGAGCTCGTCGCGGTCGCCCTCGGCGACGGTGCGCAGCGGCAGGTCACCGGCGGACTCGAGGTGCGCGGCGTGCCAGCCGCGCCCCGCACGCTCGGTGGTGAGGTCTTCGCCGCCTGGCTCGGACCGACCGGCGGCACGCTGTGGTCGCAGTCAACCGGCGATTCCGCCCTCGACTACGCCGGCGCAGAACTCGGAACCGACCCGCTTCCCGAATTCTTGGGCACCGACCGGCGGCTCATTCTGAACGAGACACAGTCGGGGTGGGTGTGGACCGTACCCGCCGGCGATCTCGTGCCCTCATCGCAGTCATGGCAGATCGATGACCAGGTGAGCGCTGCGGAGTCGGACGATGCCGTTGCTCCCGAGGTCGTCGAGCCGAAGCCTCCCGTCGCCGAGAACGATGCCTTCGGTGTCCGAGCCGGCCGGGCCATAACCCTGCCCGTTCTCCTGAACGACCATGATCCGAACGAGGACGTGTTGAGCGTCGTTCCCGAATCAGTTTCAGCGTCAGCGTTCGGAACACCGGTGACGACCGATGCCGACCAGATTCTCACCATCGACGTGCCGGCCGATGCATCGGGCACCGCGACCTTCGAGTACCGCGTGACCGATGGCACTGCAGTGGAGGGCCTGACCTCCGACCTTGCCACCGTGACTCTCACGGTGGTTCCCGCAGATGAGAACGCCGCCCCGCTGTGGTGCGGGACCGAACGGTGCCTGGCGAACTGGCCGGAACCGGTGACGGCTCCCGGCGGCACTGTCCGGTTCCCGATTCTTGATGCTTTCGTTGATCCCGAGGGTGACGCGCTGTATGTGTCAGCGGCGACCGTCGACGCGGGACCTGGCACTGTCACCGTCGATCCCGCGGGGATCCTGACGTATCAGCATCCGGATGCGAACGCGGAGGTCGCGACCGCCGCAACAGTGACTGTCACCGTCGCCGACAGCAGGGGCGCTGCGACCAGCCGTGCCCTCACCATCAGTGTCGCACCAACTCCACGGCTGGAGGCGGACTCGTTCGCCGTTACGTCGATTGTCGGCCGGTCTGTGACGGTCGAGCTACGCGACAGAGTGCGCGGAGGATCCGGGTCGCAGACGTTGTCGGCGGTGACCGCAGACAACGACGACTCCGGTATCTCCGTCAATGCCAGCGCCCTCTCGTTCTCGTACACGGCGCAGGCACCCGGGTCAACGGTGCTGACCTACACCATCCGGGACGGTGAGAGCGAACAAACCGCCACCGTTCGGGTGACCGCGGTCGCCTACAACGAGGCCGAGCTGTCAGCACCACCTCTCGTCGCGTTCGTCAGACCGAACGAGGACTCCACCGTCGATGTTCTGAGCGCCGTTTCCAACCCCGCACATCTGGTGCTGCTGGTCAGCGATGTTCGTCCTCAGGCCGCGGAAGGCGCATCCGTGAGCGTTGATCCGGTCGCGCAATCCACGATCCGAGTCAGCGGAACGACAGCCGACGGCACACCCGGTGAGATCGGCGTCGTCCGCTACACGATCTCGGATGGCACCGAAGACCCGTCGGCCGCGATCACGGGACAACTCACCGTAATCCTGTTGCCGGCGGCGACCGCCGATCCCCCGATTGCCGTGGCCGACTCCGCGACGGTGCGCGTGGGCGGACAGATCGACATCCCGGTGCTCGCGAACGATTCAGCGCCTGCGGGTGGGCAACTGGCAATCGATCCATCACTGGTCGTCAACGAGACGGATGCCGGGCTCGCGTTCGCAACGAGTCGAACCCTTCGCTACCTGGCACCCGACAGTCCCGGCGTATACAGCGTGACGTACACCGCTTACGGGGCGGGATACCCAGAGCTCACCGACAGCGCACGAGTCACTATCACGGTGCTCGGTGATGAGGCAAACACGCCACCCTCGCCCGTGACTCTCGAGGGCCGGGCGCTCAGCGGCACGTCGACCACAATCGACTTTGATCCGTTCGGGATCGACCCAGACGGTGACAGCGTCGCGTTGGACGCTGTCGTGGATCAGCCGGTCGACAGTAGCGGCTCACCTGCTGGTACGGCCACCATCTCACCGGACGGAACCAGCCTTATATACACCGCCCCCCCAGCATGGAGTGGGCAGACCTCCTTCACCTACCGGGTGCGCGATGGGCGCGGAGCCACAGCCACCGCGCTTGCCCTCGTAGGCGTGCGCGACGCCCAATCCGATCCTCGGCCGGTGACATTCTCTGACTACGTCCAGCTCGAGGGCGGCCAGTCCCCCGCACGCGAGACGACGATCACCCCGCTGGATAACGATGTCGACCCCTCCGGGGCCAAGCTCACGCTCGTGGGGGTCAGACCGAATGCCCAGCCGGGGACTTCCGAGTACGACGACCTGGACGCGATGCTCGCGGATGTCGACCTCGAGGGCGGGTCCGTCGCCGTGCGCGCGGGCGATGCGCTGGGCACTTTCTCTTTCGTGTACACAGTGACCAACGCCGCCGGCGATACCGCGATGGGGCTTATCGTCCTCAAGGTCGTCCGAAATCCGGTTCCCGACTACCCGGAGGTACGCGACACGGTCTTGACCGCCGAAACCATCGACGGGTTCGACAAGGGCATAGACGTACTCACAGACAAGGTCACGTGGGCAGGTGGCGATCCTGACTCTGTGAAGCTCGCGCTCTGGCGGGAGCGTTCAACCGTGACCGTTTCCGGTCGTCGCATCGCAGGGACCGCTCAGCCTGAGGCGATGGTTATTCCCTTCAGCGTCACTGGGTCGGCGGCAGACGGATCCACTGTTACCTCCTACGGCTTCCTGCGCGTACCGGGCGAGTCGGAGCTTCGCCCGACTCTGCGTACCGGAACCGGCGCGTTCACTGTCGGAGAGAACGATTCAGTCGAGGTCGGCCTCGCCGGGATCATCACCGTACCCCGTGGCGCCGAGCTCGAGGTTTACCCGCTCGCCACAACAGGTGGCGCGCGGGGCGGAGCTTCCTGCGAACTGGTGGGAGCGACGACGCTCCGCTACACGGCAGGGCCCGGAGCTCCGTGGAACGACACCTGCGCGATCCAGGCGCGCCGGGTGGGCGCGCAGGACTGGACGGTCCTGACGATTCGGTTCCTGATCGAGGCCGAGGCGCCGCAGCCAATTCTCTCCGCCGCCTCACGGACGCTCAGTCCCGGACAGACGGAGACGTACGACCTGCAGCAGATGACAACATGGACCGGCGCTCCCAACTGGAGCTCGCTCCAGTTCGCGGTTGAGGCGCCGGGCGACCAGTTCAAGGTCTCGCTCACCGGTTCGCGCCTGGAAGTCACGGGAGTCGACAACGCGAATCCGGGTCGCACGGAAGTCGTTCTCGTGCGACTGGTGAGCCACCCGGACACCGAACCTGCAGCCCTGACACTCGTGGTCGGCCCAGCGCCGTCAACGCTACCCAAGGCTGGCACGGTGACGCAGCAATGCTCGCAGGCGGGGGGAACCACCTCATGCGAGATTCCGGTCGTGGGCGTGGCGGGTGAAGTGAACCCCCTTCCCGGAACACCGCTGCGGCTCGCGTCGGTCACATCTCCCACAAACTGCTCAGACGTCACCTTCGCGGTAGCTTCGGCATCTACGGTGCGGGCCACATGGACCGCCGACGCGGCTGGCGCGTCGGATTGCACGGGCGCGTTCGTTCTCGCCGATGCCCAGGGGCGCTTATCCAACGGCGAGCGCACCGGTACAGTGGTGCTCGATCTTCGTGGTCTTCCCGCCGGTCCCACGACGATCGAGTGGACAGCGTTCGATGCGACATCCGTCACCCTGCGCGTAACAGGCGCTCTCGGCTCCTACCCCGCTGTGGAGTCCTTCCGGGTGAGCGGGGGCGGTCAAGACATCACGTGCGGCGCCAACGGACTCTGCCCAGCGATCACTGCCGAGGCCGGGAAGAAGATCCGTTACCAGGCCTGGGCGGTCAACAGCGTGGGTGAGTCCCGGGCCGCCACCAGCCCCGTGACCGCCTGGCCGTATCTCGCGCCCAGCGCACCACGGTCGGCGTCCGCCCACCCCGTCCCGACCGCCGACGGCAGCGGCGCCGTCGCCGCCGTGACGATAGGCGGGTTCGACCCGACCACCGGATCGGTTCGGGTCACGAGCCCCGTTACGGGAGACTCAGAGACTCTCCCGGTTCCCTCGGACGGGGGCGAGGTCGTCTTCCCGGAGTTTGCCGTGGGAGCCAACCGGCAGACGACACTGAGCGTGACGCCGCTTTCTCGCTTCGACTACCCCCCGATCGCGTCGGGCACGACCGAAGGGACCACCACATCTGTCGTTGCGTACGGGATCGGCGCCCCCCGGCTGCAGCTTCGCCTCGAGCCAAGTGACGACGGCAGCGGAGAGGTGCGCGCGGTGGCGACAGTCGCAGCGAACGGGGTCGACACCGAGCTGTGGGTCGGGATCACCACCGGAAGCACCTGCACCGTGGAATTCGTCGGAAACGTGACCAGCGGCGAGGTCAACGAGGTCATCTCCGGCACCGTCTGGGAGGACACCACGGCCCGCGCATGCGCCGAGTACCGCATCGGAACGACATCGTTCGGCCGTGCCGCGGCGGGGCCGGTCACCGCGCAACCGACCGAACCGATCCCCGCCCCGTCGGGAACCACGACCTACACTGTCGACCCCGCGCCCACGGTGTCGGGACAGACCGCCACCTGGACGCGAGTGAGTGGACCCTCGCTCGATCATCCCCGCTACGAGGCGCGCTACGGCCCGCCCCGAACGACGGACTTCGCGAGCCTCTTCCGCACCGGCACCGACCCCGGAACGGTCCAAGCCTGGTGGTGCGTCGGCGATGCGTGCTCCGACGAGGCGACGACGATCACGCCGACCGGTGCCGCGTACACGACACAGGTCGTCTTTCCCGCCACCTGCGACACAGGCGGCCAGCCGTCGGCGACGATGGTGGATGCCGCACCAGCCGACTACAGCATCACAACCAGCGGAACGCCGTCGGCAGACGGCACCGAGACGGCGTGGGAGATCACTGTCTCGTTCTCTGGTCGCCTGAGTGGCCTCGACGCTTACACCCACACGGGCCTGGTGTGCCCTACCCCCGAGAGGACTCCATGACCGTCACAGCCGACCAGGTGACCAGGTTCCACGACACGTTCCGCGTCCTGGTCGAGAACGTCGAGCGTGTGGTTCTCGGCAAGCGCCACGTCATCGAGCTCGCCTTCACGGCGATGATCTCGCAAGGGCATTTGCTTCTCGAGGACTATCCGGGCACCGGAAAGACCTCTCTCGCCCGAGCCATGGGGCAGAGTGTCGACGGGGTCAGTTCCCGCATCCAGTTCACCCCGGATCTGCTCCCGGGCGACGTGACAGGCATCACCGTCTACGACCAGAAGCGCGGCGAGTTCGAGTTCCACCGCGGGCCGGTCTTCGCGAACATCGTGCTGGCCGACGAGATCAACCGGGCAAGCCCGAAGACCCAGTCTGCACTGCTCGAGGTGATGGAAGAGGGCCATGTCACGATCGACGGTGTGACCAGGCCGGTCGGCCAGCCCTTCCTCGTGGTCGCGACCCAGAACCCCATCGAACAGGCCGGAACCTACCGGCTCCCGGAGGCCCAGCTCGACCGGTTCCTCATCAAGGCGACCCTGGGGTACCCCGACCACGCCGCGACGCTGCGCATCCTGGAGGGCACCGCGACCGAGCGTGTCGAACTCTCCCCGGTCGTGTCTCTGGATGGCATCCGCGGGATGTCGGCGCTGGCCCGCGACGTTTATGTCAGCCCGGTCGTGCTCGACTACATCGCGCGGGTCGTCGACGCCACGCGCGCGGCTGTCGAGGTGCGCCTTGGCGTGAGCGTCCGCGGCGCCATCGCCCTCACGCGTGCGGCGAAGACCTGGGCAATCGCACACGGCCGCGGGTTCGTGACACCCGACGACGTGAAGGCTCTCGCCGAGGCGGTGCTCGCACACCGACTCGTGCTGGACCCGGAGGCAGAGTTCGACGGCGTCACCGCCCGCGCGGTGATCGGCCAGGTCCTGCTGGATGTCGCTCCGCCGACGCAGCGCGAGGCGCCATGACGCCCACTCCCTCACCTCTCACCAGGGAGGTGACCGCGACACAGGCGAGCAGCCGAACGCGGATGACGCAGACCCACGGGACCACCGTCATCGCCATGCGCGGAGTCGGAGTGTGGCACCGCCTCACCGCGCACGTTGTCAGTGCGTGGCGGTGGCTCCGGGGCGTCGTGCGACCGGGAGGCTGGCTCGCACTGATCGTCGCGACTGTGGGACTCGGTGTCGGCGTGAGCTTCGGGATCGCCGAACTGATCGCTGCCGGCACCCTCGCGGGGGTTCTGCTGCTGCTCGCGCTCCCGTTCCTCCTGCGCGCGCGGCCGTACACCGTCGATTTCACTCTCGCTCACGACCGCGTCGTCGCAGGCTCCAGCGCTCACGCGCAGATCACGGTACGAAACGAAACGTCACCGGTCGTTCTGCCAGGAACCATCGATATTCCGGTCGGGACGGGAATCATCGACATCGCGGTCCCCCTCTTGCGTGCCGGCACCTCCCACGTCGAGGCTGTCGAGATCCCCGCGCCGCGCCGTGGCGTCGTCTCGATCGGACCGATCAGCTCGGTGCGCGGCGACCCCCTGGGTCTGCTGCGCAGGGAGGCGACGTGGTCGCAGACGCGCACGCTCTACATCCACCCGCGGACCACCGCCATTCCGCCGACGTCTGCGGGCTTCATCCGTGACCTCGACGGTCGACCATCCCCCGTCCTGGTCGATTCGGACATCTCCTTCCACGCGATTCGCGAGTACGTTCCCGGCGACGCGCAGCGCCATGTCCACTGGAAGTCGACGGCCAAGACCGGCACCCTGATGGTGCGCCAGTATGAGCAGACCCGCCGGTCTCGGATGGTCATCGCCATCGACACGGATCGAGACAGCTACCGGGACGAGGAGGAGTTCGAACTCGCCGTCAGCGTTGCAGCCTCGCTCGGGGTCCGCGGCGTGCGCGACGGGCGGGATGTGCAGGTCGTCGTCGGCGAAGAACTTCCCGAGTTCGCGCGCAGTCGAGTGCGCGCGATCCGGGAGCTTCCGACGATGACCGAACGCATCGTTATGGACGCCCTCGCCGGCGTGACAAGCCACGATGCAGTCAACCCGCTGTCCGAGGTCGCGGCGCTGGCCGTCGAGGCGCACAGCGACGTCTCGCTCGCCTTCCTGGTGTGCGGCTCGACCATGACGGCAGCCGGCCTGCAGCGGTCCGCTCTGGCGTTCCCGTCCCATGTCGGGGTTGCGGCGGTGGTCTGCGACCTCGAGGGCGAGCCACGGCTGCGGCGACTGGGCGAAGCGACGGTCATCTCCGTCGGCGTTCTGGATGACTTGCGCCAGATCCTGCTGCGCGGAGCACAGTCGTGAGACCGGCAATGGTCGTCGGGACCGCAGCCTTCATGGTCGTCGCGGCCGCCGGCGGCGCGATCGGCATGTGGCCGATCTACGAGGACCCCTGGTTCCTTGTGATGGCAGCCGCAGCGATAGCACTCTCGATCGGCGTCGGCTCGATCGCGCTTGCGCGCTCGTGGGTGTGGTGGCGGACGGCTATCTCCTTTGCAACGGTCTTCGTCGTGGCAGGCGTGCCCTTGGCGGTTCCCGCGGTCCTCACCGACCCCAGCCAGATTCCCGCTGCTCTGATCGGAGTGCTCAGCGCGCCGGTCACGGGGCCGAACAACCTGCTCACTCTCGAGCTGCCGCTGGGCACGTACCAGGCGACGCTGGCGCCCGCCTTCCTGGTGCTGCTACTGGCACCGGGTGCGGCGCTGGCCATCGGGGCGAGAAGGTCCCGGTGGTGGGGGCTCGCGGCACCGATCGCGCTGACGCCGGCAACGTTCGCGATCGTGTTCGGCGCAACGACCGCGACGGCCGGCATTCTCGCGGCAGTCCCGATCCTCGGCCTCCGTGAGGCGCTGATCGGCATCGCCTCGTGCAGCACAGTGCTGCTCTGGATGCTGTGGCGCGCGGTGATGGTGCGGCGCCTCGCCCTACGCGAAGCGGGCGGCATCCGTCAGCGTCCGGCCCGCCGCGCGGCGATGGGCCGGGCTGCGATCGGCACAAGCATGCTCCTCATCGCGGTCATCGCGGCTGTCAGCATCACCCCGGTCCTCACGGCACTGCACCCTCGCACGGTTCCCCGCTCGGCGAGCGAACCGATCATCCGTCTCGCCCAGGAGGTTAGCCCCCTGTCGACGTATCGCGCGATGTTCGCCGCCGACACCGCTGACGAGGTCCTCTTCGAGATCACGACAGCGGGCGTCGACCGGGTGCGACTTGCCACCCTGGCCTTCTACGACGGGCAGCTGGCTCGGGTCACCGACCCAGCTGCCGGGATCAACGACCCCGCCACGGCTTACACGCGACTCCCCTCGGCACGCCTCGTCGGCGGCGACGGAGTGCGGGCAGACGTCGTCATCGGCGAGTATTCCGGTCTCTGGGTACCGACAGTGGGAACGGTGGCCGCTATCGCCTTCGACGGCCCCGACCGCGCGGCGCTGGCCGACGGCTTCTTCTACGACGCTGCGGCAGGATCGGGCATCGACATCAGCCCCGTCTACGGTGCGGGAACCAGCTACACGCTCCGCGCCGCGGCTCCCGCATCGATGGAGCTGTCGGAGGCGACACCGCCTCGCTCGGCGCCGACCCTGGATGAGACCATCGTCCCTGAGAGCCTCACGCAATGGATCCGCCTGCAGGAGGCGGGGAGTGCGGGGGCGGGCCTGGCAGACCTCGTCGATCGGCTGCGACAGCGCGGATATCTCAGTCACGCCCTCGAGACACCGCCTCCCGGCACCGGATGGGTCGCCGACCTCGGCGACTACACCTTCGCGCCCAGTCGCGCCGGACACTCCACCGACCGCATCGACGCCCTCTTCACCGCACTCGTGAACCGCCAGACCCAGCTTCCCGATGCGACGGATGCCGAACTTGTGGCGGCTGTCGGTGATGACGAGCAGTTCGCCGTGGCGGCGGCGATGATCGCCGACCAGCTCGGTTTCCCCTCCCGGATCGTGGTCGGCGCGCGCCTGCAGGCAGAAGACGGTTCGGCGGCGGGTGTCCCGCCGTGCGAGGACGGAACGTGCCGAGGGCGCAACATCACGGCATGGCTCGAGGTCCAAGACGTCTCCGGCACGTGGATTCCGGTCGATGTCACTCCCCAGCATGAGATCCCGATGGATGCCGTCGTCGACGAACGGCGTGACCCGGAGAACGCCACCGACGTCGAGAGCGAGCGCGCCGAGGTCGTCAAGCCGCCCGAAGCCGACCCGGCGGACGCTGACCCTCGCACCTCCGACGATCCGGAGAGCGAGGTCGACCTGTCGAGCTTGGTGCTGGGGGTGCAGATCGCGGGCAGCATCCTGCTCGTTCTGGCCATCCTGCTCGGGCCGCTCGCGGTGATCGTTGCCGTCAAGGCGTGGCGCCGCCGTCGACGCCGCCGGGCGGCTCTGCCTGCCGAGCGCATCTTCGGGGGCTGGGATGAGTGGGTCGACGCGACGATCGACAGTGGTGGGCCGCTGCCCGCCACCCGCACGCGCACCGAGATCGTCGAGGCCGTCGGCGGGGCCGATGATGCTCGCGCACTCGCGATGATCGCCGACCACGCCAGTTTCGCCGACGAGTCGCCGCAAGACGAGGAAGCCACCGCGTTCTGGCAGCTGGTCGACCGCGAGCGCGAGCGACTGGGCGAAGCGGGGTCCTGGCGCGATCGGGTACGGGCGACGCTCTCGCTGCGATCACTGCGCCGCGGCCGGCGTGATCGACGACCGTAGCGGTTACGATCGAAGGCTATGCCCGCGCCAGAACCCGTCATCCTCTACCCGCCGGAGCTGCCCGTCAGCGCCGCCCGGGATGAGATCGCGCGCGCCATCGAAGACCATCAAGTCGTGATCGTCGCGGGGGCGACAGGCTCGGGCAAGACGACCCAGCTTCCGAAGATCTGCTTGGAGCTCGGTCGCGGTCGTATCGCCCATACGCAACCTCGGCGGATCGCCGCGCGTTCGATCGCCGAGCGAATCGCGAGCGAACTGCAGGTGCCCCGCGGCGGCGCGGTGGGCTATCGCGTACGGTTCACGGATGCCGTGAGCGAGGACACGCGCATCACCCTGATGACCGACGGCATCCTGCTCAACGAGATCCACCGTGACCGGCTGCTGCGCCGCTATGACACGATCATCATCGACGAGGCTCACGAGCGGTCACTGAACATCGACTTCCTGCTCGGGTACCTCCGCCGGATTCTGCCGAAGCGTCCCGACCTGAAGGTCATCGTGACCTCGGCGACGATCGATCCCGAGAGTTTCGCGCGGCACTTCTCACCGCGACCCGAGGATCCTGAGGCGGCTGCCCCGATCGTGGAGGTGTCGGGGCGCACGTACCCGGTGGAGGTCCGCTACCGGCCCCACGACGAGAACGCCGACGACGACATCGACGGTCTGGTCGGGGCGCTGCGAGAACTCGACCGCGAGGAGCGGGGCGATGTTCTCGTGTTCCTTCCCGGCGAATCCGAGATCCGCGACGCGATGGATGCCGTCCGCGGCATGTACGCGAACGATGCCGCTCCCACCGAGGTGCTCCCGCTGTACGGTCGCCTCAGTGCCGCCGAGCAGCACCGGGTCTTCGAACCGTCGACCCGCGCCGGCGTGCGCCGCCGCGTCATCCTTGCCACGAACGTCGCCGAAACGAGCTTGACCGTTCCCGGCATCCGGTACGTGATCGACACCGGGACCGCGCGCATCTCGCGCTACTCCGCCCGGTCGAAGATCCAGCGACTCCCGATCGAGGCGATCTCGCAGGCGTCCGCGCAGCAGCGGTCGGGCCGTGCGGGGCGCACGGCGCCGGGTATCGCCATCCGGCTCTACGCCGAGGAGGATTTCGCAGGCCGTCCGGAGTTCACCGAACCCGAGGTCCTCCGCACCAATCTGGCCGCCGTGCTGCTGCAGATGATGGCCCTCGGAATGGGGGATGTCGCAGCCTTCCCGTTCCTCACTCCCCCGGATTCACGCGGCGTGAAGGCTGCGATGGACCTCCTCGTCGAACTCCGCGCGGTCTCGGGAGGCAGACTCACGAAGGTCGGCCGGGAGCTTGCCCGGCTCCCGATCGATCCGCGGTTGGCGCGGATGCTCGTCGAAGCGCGCGAGCGGGATGTGCTGCCGAGTGTCCTGGCGATCGTGGCCGGCCTGTCTATTCAGGATGTCCGCGAGCGTCCCGAGGAGCAGCGCGAGCAGGCCGATCGCCTGCATGCGCGGTTCACCGACCCGACGAGCGACTTCCTCTCGCTGCTGGGTCTGTGGAACTACCTGCAAGAGATGCAGGTAGAGCTCGGCTCGAGCGCGTTTCGGCGGATGTGCCGGGCCGAGTTCCTCAACTACGTGCGCGTGCGCGAATGGGTCGATGTGCACCGACAACTCGCGGACCTCATGGGTGCACGGCGCGCGAAGACGAGGGTCGACGCCGACCCCGATGCCGTCCATCGCGCGATCTTGTCGGGGCTGCTCTCGCAGATCGGCATCCGCGATGACCGCACGACGACGTCCGCAGCCAAGGGCGCAGCTTCCGGGAAGCCACGGCGCCCCACCGCCGAATACCGGGGAGCCCGCGGCGCGCGCTTCGCAATCTTCCCGGGCTCGGGGCTTCGCAAGAAGAGCCCGGATGCCGTCATGGCGGCAGAACTCGTCGAAACCTCGCGCCTGTTCGCCCGAACGGTCGCAGCGGTCGACCCAGCCTGGGCCGAGGAGCTCGCCGGCGAGCTCGCCCACCGTCAGCTGGGCGAGCCGCACTGGTCTCGATCGGCGGGTGCGGCATCCGCGTACGAGAAGGTGACCCTGTTCGGGGTAGAGATCATCCCGAAGCGCCGCGTGCAGTTGGCCCGCTTCGATCGGCCGCTCGCACGCGAGCTCTTCATCCGCCACGCGCTCGTGCAGGGCGAATGGGATGCCGCGAACCTCGACAAGCGCCTCACTGCCTTCGACCGGCGTAACGCGGACATGCGGCGGCGCCTGGAGAAGCTCGAGGAGCGGGAGCGTCGCCGCGACATCCTGGCCGGTGATGAGGCGGTGTTCGCGTTCTACGACGCGCGGATCCCGCGCGAGGTCTTCGACGTCCGCTCGTTCGAGTCCTGGTGGCGTGAGACCTCGAACCGCACACCGCGCCTGCTCGACATGGGCGAGTCCGACCTCGCCGAGGGCGCGGCTGCGGCGCGCAGCGACGAGTACCCCTCCCGGTGGACACAGGGCGATCAGGTGCTTTCGCTCAGCTACCGCTTCGAGCCGGGTGCACCCGACGACGGCGTCAATGCTGTGGTACCGGTGGCGCTGCTCGCGGGGCTGCGCGATACCGGATTCGACTGGCAGGTACCGGGACTGCGCGACGAGCTGATCGCCGCCCTCATCCGGGCACTGCCCAAGACCATCCGGCGTCACGTCGTGCCCGCTGCCGACTGGGCGGCTCGGTTCTCGGCAGATCTTGCCGGCGAAGGCCCGGAGGATCACGGCGGACTCCCGCCGACCACCCTTCGGGCAGCCCTCGCAGCACGCATCCAGCGCGTGGCCCACCAACCCGTCACAGCGGACGATTTCGACCTCGAGCGCGTCCCCGCCCACCTCGGCATTTCGTTCCGGGTGGTCGACCACCGGGGACGCACACTCGGGTCCGGGCGCGATCTATCCGGACTGCAGCAGGAGTTGGCGGGTGCCGCGCGCGGCGCCGTGGCATCCTCGCTCTCCGCCCCGAAGCGGCCTCCCGCGCCCGCTCAGCGCGCGCCGCGGCCCTCAGGAGCGAGGCCGGATGCCGATAGCGCGCAGTTCACGGAAGTCTCGGGGCTCACCGACTGGACGATCTCCGAGCTTCCGTCCGTCGTCGACACGCGCGTTGCCGGCGGCGTGGTGCGCGGCTATCCGGTCCTCGTCGACGAGGGAGAGAGCGTCGCGCTGCGGATCGACGCCACTCCGGAGGCCGCCGCGCGAGCCACCCATGCGGGTCTTCGTCGCCTGCTGCTGCTGGCGGTCCCCTCCCCCGCCGCGTACGTGCTCGACCACCTCACCGCCGCAGAGAAGCTCGCGCTCGCGGCATCCCCGTACTCGTCGGCGCGCTCCCTTGTCGAGGACTGCCGGGTCGCCGTGGCAGACGCGGTCCTCGCGCGCTTTCCCGACCCGATCCGCACCCGCGCCCAGTTCGAGGCAGCGCGGGATGCGTTCTCGGCCGACGTGACTGACGCGCTGTTCTCGGCAGTTTCGCTGACTGCCCGCATCCTAACCGCGGCGCGCGACGTCGAGCGGGGCCTGCGAAACCTCAACGCCATGACGCTGCTGGCAGCGCTCACCGACGTTCGCGGACAGCTGTCGGGACTTGTCTATCCCGGGTTCGTCTCGGCGGTAGGACTGGAGCGCCTCGCACACTATCCGAGGTATCTCGCGGCCCTGCTCACCCGCACCGCCGCGCTCGCCGACAACCCCGGTCGTGATCGCCAGCGCCTGACCGAGTACGAGCGTGCCGCGGCGATCTATCGGGACTCCGGCGGCACGATTCCCCTGGCCGCAGACGCGTCACCGAACCTCGTGCACGGACGCTGGCTGCTCGAGGAGTACCGCGTAAGCCTGTTCGCGCAGAGCCTCGGAACTGCCGAGCCGGTGTCGCTGCAGCGGTTGACGAAGGCCCTCTCCGGCTCCTGATCGCTGGCAGCCCGCCGGTCCGTCACACAGCGACACACAGCGAAGGGGCCAGCGGCTACGCGTGCCACCATGAGAATGTGAGCACTCCTGCGCCTGACCCCACCGCGTCCTTCGCGACCGCCCAGGTTCAGGCCGGCTATGTGCCGGGTACCGCGCAGAACACGGCGGTCGTGCCGATCTACCAGTCCAACGGGTACGAGTTCCCCTCCCTGGCGCAGGCGCGCGACGTCTTTGCGCTTCGCAGTCTCGGGAACGTCTACAGCCGCAACGCGAACCCCACCCAGGCGGTGTTCGAGCAGCGCATCGCTGCCCTCGAGGGTGGGCGAGCAGCAGTCGCGGTGGCCTCCGGCCAGGCGGCTGCGGCCGCGGCGATCCTCGCGCTGGCCTCAGCCGGCGACCACGTGGTAGCTGCCCGCCAGCTCTACGGCGGCACGGTCGATCTGCTCTCGGACTCGCTCGGGAGCCTCGGGATCGAGGTCACCTACGTCGATCAGGACGACACTGACGCGTGGCGCGATGCGGTGCGCCCGAGCACGCGGGCCTTCTTCGCCGAGACGATCACCAATCCCCTGGCGACCGTGCTCGACATCCGTGCCATCGCCGATGTCGCCCACGCCGCGGGCGTGCCGCTCGTCGTCGACAACACTGTCGCCTCTCCGTACCTCGTGCGTCCCGGTGAGCACGGAGCCGACATCGTCATCCATTCCGCGACCAAATACATCGGCGGGCACGGCGTTGCCCTCGGCGGGGTCGTGGTCGATATCGGCTCGTTCGATTTCGGCGCCGATCCCGAGCGCTGGCCGCAGTTCACGACGCCCTATCCCCGATTCGGCGACCTCGTGCTGTGGGACCGTTTCGGCGAGCAGGGCCTTGCCCTTGTCGTCTACATCAAGACCCGGTTCGTGCACGATTTCGGAACTACCCTGCCCGCGTGGTCGTCGTTCCAGCTGCTCCAGGGGCTCGAGACCCTCGACCTGAGGATGCAGCGCCACTCCGCGAGCGCGCTCGCTGTTGCACGGTTCCTCGAGCAGCATCCTGCCGTCGAGAAGGTGTGGCACCCGGGCCTCGCGTCGAGCCCGTGGAACGCGACGGCCCAGCGCTACCTGCCGCGTGGGGCCTCGTCGGTGTTCTCGTTTGATCTGGTCGGCACCGGGGATGCGGATGCCGACGACCGACGCGTCGAGAAGGTCATCGACGCTCTGCGCGTCATCCGCCTAGTCGCCAACATCGGCGATGCCCGCAGCATGGTCAACCACCCGGCATCCATGACCCACCTGCACCTGACCGCGGAGCAACTGCGCGAGGCCGGCATCTCGCCGCGGACGATCCGCCTCTCGATCGGGCTCGAGGACGAGGCAGATCTCATCGCAGACCTGGCGCAAGCGCTGGCCTAGCTGAACGGGGCTACGACGCTTCGATGAGAGCGCGGTAGAAGCCGATTCCGCGGAGCCACACCTCGACGCGGATCCGCTCGTTGTGCGAGTGCAACGCATCACGCTCGGAGCGGGTCAGGTGGAACGGCGTGAACCGGTAGACGTGGTCGCTGATCGCCGTGAACCAGCGGCTGTCGCTGGCTCCCAGCTGCACGTAGGGCGTCGGGACGATGTCGCCGCCGAGTGTCGAGACGACCGCGCCGGCGATCCGTCGCCACGGCTCTCCTCGCCAGGGCGAGACCGGTGACGGGTTGGATGCGTGACGGATCTCGAGCTCGACCTTCTCGTCGGCCACCGCCCGACGAACGTGCGCCGTCGCGCTGTCGATGGTGTCGCCGGTGAGCAGGCGGATGTTGACCGACGCCTTCGCCGTCGTCGCGAGGACGTTCTCGCCGGGTGCGCCGCTGAGCTCGGTCACGACAGCGGTGGTGCGCACCATCGCGTTGGTCTCGGGTCCGCCGAGGGTGAAGGCGCCGGCAAGCAGCGGGCCCGTAATCTCACCGCGTCGGAACAGGGTCCGAAGCGGTTCGGGAGCGTGGGGCGAGAGCGTGGCGAGCATGGCCCGCACGGGAGGCGCGAGCCTGGTCGGAAACGGCTTGCGCCGCAGCCGGTCGATAGCTCGCGCCAGCCGGGCGGTGGCGGGCATCGCGGGCGGCGTGGATGCGTGGCCGCCCTGTTCGCGGACGGTCATAACGAGCGTCATCACGCCGCGTTCTGCGACACCGATCATCGCGGTGGGCACGTCGACGCCGGGGATGATGCCCTCGACGACGGCGCCGCCCTCATCGAGCACGAGTCCCGGATGGATGCCGCGCTCCTCCAGGTGCGCGACGATTCCCCGCGCCCCGTCTCCCGCCGTCTCTTCGTTGTGACCGAACGACAGGTAGATGTCGCGTGCCGGCGTGAAGCCTTCGGCGACGAGGGTCTCGACGGCTTCGAAGATCGCGACAAGCGATCCTTTGTCGTCGATCGCGCCGCGGGCGTGGAGTTCGGCATCCTCGCCCTCACCCACGATCTCGGCGCCGAACGGCGGATGCTGCCACTCCGCCTCGACCACGGGCACGACATCCATGTGGGCCATGAGCACGAGCGGATCGTCGGATGAGGCGCCCGGCCACCGGTACAGCAGTGAGTGGCGGGCGATCACGTCGCGCTCGAGGCGCTCATGGGTCTTCGGGTACAGGCGCTCCAGGGCGCTGTGGAACTCGTCGAACACCGACGCATCCATCCGCGACTCGTCGGCGTACGACACGGTAGGGATGGATAGGAGTTCTCGGAAGCGATCCAATGGAGTGCTCATACTTCGAGGCTACTCGCGGCACTGCGCGGGCGGACTACGCTCGAACCATGACTAGACTGCGATGGGGAATCCTGGCGACCGGCGGCATCGCACACGCCTTTACGAGCGACCTGCGGACGGCCGGGCTGACGGTGTCGGCGGTGGGGTCTCGGCGCCCGGATGCCTCGCGGGCGTTCGCTGACCAGTTCGCGATTCCGCACGCGCACGGATCGTACGAGGAGCTCGTCGCCGATCCCGACGTCGACATCGTCTACATCGCAACGCCGCATCCGATGCACGCCGACAATGCTGTGCTCGCGCTCGAAGCGGGCAAGCACGTACTGATCGAGAAGCCGTTCACGTTGACCGGCCCCGAGGCCGAGCGTGTGCGCGAGGTCGCACGCGCTCAGGGGCTGCTCGCCATGGAGGCGATGTGGACGCGGTACCTCCCGCACATGGTGAGGATTCGCGAGATCATCGCCGCAGGAACGCTGGGCGAGATCCGCACCGTTTTCGCCGACCACACCCAGCGGATCTCATCCGACCCGAGCCACCGCCTGAACGCGCTGGAACTCGGCGGCGGGTCGCTTCTTGACCTCGGAATCTATCCGGTCTCGTTCGCCTGCGATGTGCTCGGGAAGCCGGAGACGGTGACCGCTCGCGGCCGCCTCGGTGACACGGGCGCGGATGCCGAGGTAGCGACGATCTTCACTCACGCCGGCGGCGCGGTCTCAACCTCGATCTCGACCTCGCGCGCTGTCGGACCCAATACCGCTCATGTGCTGGGCACTGACGCGCGGATCGACATCGACCGCGTCTGGTACACGCCCACATCGTTCCGCGTCGTTGCACCCGACGGAGAGGTTCTCGAGGAGTACCAGAGCGATGTGGAGGGCCGGGGGATGCAGTACCAGGCGCTCGCCGCGGAACGGCTGCTCGCCGAGGGTAAGACCGACAGCGACCTGCTTCCGCTGGACGAATCGGTTGCCATCATGCACGTCCTCGACGAACTGCGCGCTCAGCTGGGCGTGCGCTACCCCGGCGAGTAAGCCCGCTCAGGTCTCGACTCAGGCGGGTCCGCTCAGGAGGGTCTGCTCAGGCGGCAACCGAGTCCACCCGGAAGACGGGAAGTCGGCGCTCCGGTGCAACTGTGTACTGGCGACCGCTCGGCGAGATCCACAGCAGCGACCCGTCTCCGGTCTGGATGACGCGCCACCCGCCATGGTGCTTGATCGTATGGTGCCCCTGACAGAGCGGGGCGGTATTCACAACTGAGGTCTCACCGCCGTCTTCCCACGCGAGGGAGTGGTCGATCTGACATCGGGAGGCGGGAACCCCACACCCCGGCGCCATGCATCTCTCAGCGCGCCACTTCGTCAGCGCCACCATGTCTGGCGGTGGTCGGTACCGGGTTCTACCGACCGACAGGACGACCCCCGTTTCCGGATGTGTCAGTACCCGGATCCATGACGTCGCGGTTCCCGCAAGCTCTCGTGCTCTCTCGATCGGGATGGGACCAACGCCTTCCACGATCGCGGGCTCATGAGGACCGTCGCCATCCGCACCGAGGAGGGCGAGAGCGGGTACCGTCACGACAACCGTCGGGCGGATACCCTGCACGTCCTTCGGGTGAGCCGGAACAATGCCGTCGAGCAGGAGATCGCACAGGATGTCGGCGCGGATCTCGTCGAGCGTACGGTCATCGGGCTGAGAGCCGCCTTCGCCACCGACCTGCGCCGCGAGCAATGCCTTGCCCTTCGCCGTCATTCGTCCGTGGATCGCGTGAGCTTCGACCGAGGGCAGCAGCGCGTGCAGCCACGACATCCCGTCGGCCTCCGGCTCGACGAAGATCCGCCGACGCCGGACGGCGTGCTCGTGACGCGCCGACAGCGTGGGCGCCAGTTCCTTATCGATGAGGCGTCGAAGTGCCCGGCGGAACGGACCGATCGCGAGGGTTTCTGCGAGGTCTCGCACCTTCTCGACAAGCCGCGCTGCAACCTCAGGTTCGAGCGGCGCAAGTTCATCCACGATGATCGTCGCGTGCCGCTCGGTCATGCCCGCGTGGGCGAGCGAATTCCAGACCGTCGGATACCGGTGCACGAGCGCCTCAGCACGGTACATCAGCATCCCGGCCTGGTTCTCGGTGATCCGGAGGGCTGCGGCGAGCTCAAGCCGCACCGAGCGCTCGATCAACTCCCGCGCTCCTCCGCCGTAGCGCGTGACGTCATCGAGCGCCTCGAGCCGGAGCTGGTCGATGCGAGCCAGCCGCTGCGCCGCGAACACTGCCTCCATCGTCGCGACCTCAAGCACGAGTGCCACAGCGTCGGGCTGCGCCGGCACCCATCCGACTACCTCGTCGTGCTCGCAGTACTCACCGTCGTAGACGAAGTCCTCGTCGGGGTCTGCGGTGCGCGGTGAGGTCCAGGACGCGGCATCCGTCCCACGGGCTTTCCCGCCCGGGTCGGTGATGCCGAAATCATCCATACCCCGACACTACGAGGGGGTTCCGACATCGCTTCTCTGCGGTGCCCGGTACCAGGCCGGATGCCGTCAGCGGCGCGTCGACCACCAGGCCCACGCGACGAGCACGGGCTGGAAAAACAGTCGAACGAGGCGCTTCCTATCGGTATCGAGGCCGAAGCCATCGCGCTTCTCGACGTACTGCGAGATGTTGCCGGGGAAGATCGCGATGAAGAATGCCGCCAGGATCGCGCCGACGCGGCGCCGCTCCTTGGGCAGCGCGACAAGCGCCGTGCCGAGCATGATCTCGACAACTCCGGATGCCACCACAATCGCATCCTCGTCGAGCGGTGAGAGCTCGGCAGCCCAGGGAGGCACCTGCGCCTGAAACTCCTTGCGGGCCACCGTGAGATGCGTCACCCCCGCGAGCACCATCGCCCCGGCCAGCATCCACCTCAGTACTGTTCGCATGCGCCCAGCCAAACCTCCCGAACCGGCAAAGTCAACGTCGTCGACGGACGCTCAGCCGAGGCCGACGCGGGTCGTTACCGCTGGGGAGACAGGGCGACGGCGAGCGCCCAGACCACCAGCAGCGGCTGCAGCAAGAGCCGCACAAAGCGGCGGGTATCCGTGTCGAGCAGCGGCGCAGACCGACCCGTCTGCCACTGGTGCACGTTGCCCGGGAACACCGCGATGAAGAACACTGCGACGGCTGCGCCGAGTCGCGTGCGCTCGCGCGGCAGCGCAACCAGGCCCGCGCCGAGCATGATCTCGACGGCGCCGGAGCCGACGACGACCGCATCCTTGTCGGTATGCAGCATCCGTGTCGCCCAGTCCGGCACCACGATGCGGTAGCCGCGTCTCCCCCACGTCAGATGTGACACCCCCGCCGCTACCAGGAGGGCGGCGAGGAGCCAGCGAAGCACCCTCATGCCGTGCGGCGGCCCGCAGCCGGGTGAACCTCGACGGGTTCCTCGTGCAGGCCACGCAGGGCCTGCGACAACTCTGGCGCACCCTTCGACAGTTCACGGTCGAGAGCACGCAGCCGCTTTTCGGCTTCGGTCAGGGCCCAGTCGCCCTTCGCTGTGACGCGCAGCTCGGACGCCGAACCGGCGTGAGCTGTCGAATCGTGCACGAATCCTTCGTCGACGAGGGTGCGCACGGCAGTGTGTGCGGTCTGCACGGTGATCTGCGATCGCCGCGCGAGCTCGCTGAATGAGATGCCCGGCATCCCGTAGATGTGTCCGAGGAGGGCGTACTTGCGCGTGGTCAGTCCGAGGTCCTTCAGAACCGCCCCGAGTTGCGCCTCCCAGATGCTCGACATCGTCAGCAGCGCGATGACCGGGCTGAACCGTCGTTGCTGAGCTGCCACGGGATCTCCTTCTGCGGGGCGCCTGATCCTTCATCGTAGCCCGCGACCTCCCGAACCGACGGGACGGGGGCGTCGTGCATAAAAAAGTCAAGCGGCTATGACCGGGAAAAAGGTCCCTACGCCGGGGTCCATCTGCCGTGTCATGATCGGGACATGGACACCTCGCTGTACGACATCCGGAAGGACCTCAGCCGGGCCCTCGCGGACCTCCACGAGGCCCAGCAGAGCTACCCCGATGATCCGACTCTGCGCGCGATCGACAATCTGCAGTCAGCAGTCGAGCGCCTCACCGATGTGCTCGAAGAGATCCATTCCTTCTTTTCGCTTCCCGTCCCGACGTCGACCGGTCCGCACCCGGTTGCGTCAGGCTCGGGGCATCGGCATCACCGATAGCGCTCAGGAGCCGGCGAGCGTCTCAAGCGATGAGCCGCTGCTGCCTGGCGGCCTCGACCAAGGCATCCTTGTGAGCGTCATCGGCAAGCGAGATCAGGGCAAGAGCCCGCTCCTGCGTCGAGAGCCCCCGCAGATTCACCATGCCGTGCTCGGTCACGACGTGCTCGACATCCATACGCTCGTCGGTGACGATGTCGACCCGCGGCACGATCGTCGAGATCGCACCACCCTTCGCTGTGGCCGGGAGAACCACGAAGGACTTGCCGCCTCGTGACTTGGCTGCTCCGGTCACGAAATCGAACTGACCGCCCGACCCGGAATACTGCACGCCCGCGATCATCTCGGCGTTGACCTGCCCGTAGAGATCGACCTGAATCGCTGCGTTCACCGAAATCATGGCGTCGTTGCGTGAAATCACCTGCGGATCGTTGACGTAGTCGGCCGGGAAACTCACCATCGACGGGTTGTCGTTCATGAAGGCGTAGGTGTGGGCATCCCCGACCGCCGAGGTCCAGACGTGCCGCCGCGGATGCAGGGTCTTGCGCCGCCCTGTGATGACGCCCGACTCGATCAGGGGCACGAACGCGGAGGAGAAGAGCGCGGAATGGATGCCGAGATCCCGGTGGTCGCCGAGCGCCGCAGCGACGGCAGCGGGAACCCGGCCAGCACCGATCTGCAGCGTCGCGCCGTCGGGAATGTGCGCCGCGACGTGCGCCGCGATACCGAGGTCGGCATCCGTCGGAGGCGCCTCCGCGACCTCGGGGAGGGGCGAGGCATGCTCGACGATCGCGTCCACTTCATCGATGTGGAGCAGGGACTCGCCGAACACCCGGGGCATGTTCGGGTTCACCTCGACGATCAGGCGGCGGCAGGCGCGGGCGGCGACGCTCGCGTAGTCGTTGACGACACCGAACGAGAAGTGACCGCTCGCGTCCATCGGGCTGACCTGCACGACGAACGTGTCGACATCGAGGTGTTCGCGGATCACCCGAGGCAGGTTCGAGAAGTTGACCGGAATGAAATCGAGGGTTTCGCGATCGGCCCGGGCAGGGTCGGCGATGATGTGGTGATCGCGCCCGGCGACGAAAAAGGTGTGGGCACGCACCTTCTCGATAACACCCGGCTGCAGGATCGTGTCGCCGATCGCGTCACCGCCCATGCCGTAGTAGAGGTCGAGGTCGAGCAGATCGTCGGCACGCACACGATCGGCGAGAGCTGCCAGAACCGCTGGCGGCGCCCCGAGCCCCATCGCCACCAGCACCTGCACACCCGAGGGGACGGATGCCGCGGCATCCGCTGCCGACATGAGCTTGCGACGGTACTCATCCTGAACCGGCATCCGTGATCCTCCAGCGCTGTCGCCGACGGATCCACTCTGGCATGACGGGCTGCCGGGATGTCGAGCGCGGGCGCTACTGTCATGCCATGGCCTCGCGCGTGCTTGCCCCCGACCTGTCCGGTATCGACAAGCCGAAAGGACCTCCCGCGTACTTCCCGAGTATCGAGAAGACCTACGGTCGTCCGGTGCAGGACTGGATCGACATCGCCGTCGAGCGGCTCGACGCTGGCGACGCGCACATGGCAGTTGTCGAGGTTCTCAAGTCAGAGCATGGGCTGGGTCACGGCCATGCGAACGCTGTCGTGGCATACACGAAGGCGGCGCTCGCGCAGGGCTGAGAGCTGTCGCGGCGCGGGATAGCGTGGATCCAGTGACTCTCGACCTCGATGCTCTTCGCCCGTATCCCGACGCTGGCGATCCGGATAGCCGCGCACACGATGCGGCAGATCGACTGCTTCTCGACGAATCAGCCGACGCTCGGCGCGGCGTTGCGCGGCGCGAAATCGCCGTCGTCGGCGACACGTTCGGCGCCCTGGCTCTCGCATGCGCGAGCGATGCCGATGATGGTGTCGTCCGCGTGCACCAGGATTCCCTCGGCGGCGAGCGCGCGCTGGTTGCCAACGCGCGCTCGACCGGGCTCGAAGCATCCGTCGAGTCGCTCCCTCTCGGTGCGGAGCTGGTGCGCGATGCTCGGGTCGTTCTCCTCCGGCTCCCCCGGTCACTCGAGGCGCTGCGCGACATCGCGGGGCTGATCGCCGCGCACGCCGCGCCCGATGTCGTCGTGTTCGCGGGCGGCCGGATCAAACACATGAGCCTCGGCATGAACGACGTGTTGCGTGAGCACTTCGACACGGTGGATGTCTCGCACGCCCGGCAGAAGTCCCGTGTGCTTATCGCGCGCGGCCCTCACGACGGTCGGGATCCCGAGCCGTCCGCGGCCAGGCTGCGCATCGGTGACACGGATGTCGAGGTCCGCGCCTTCGGCGGCGTGTTCGCCGGGGCAACGCTTGACATCGGAACGCGCCTGTTGATCGATAACCTGCCAGACACGATTCCCGGGCACGCCGACGATCCGGCGGTTGATCTGGCGTGCGGGAACGGCATCGTCGCTGCGACCCTCGCTCTGCGGCATCCGGGGCTGCGTGTCTACGCGTCGGACGAGTCGGCCGCCGCCGTCGCATCGGCTCGGGCGACCGCCGCCGCCAACGGAATCGCCGACCGGATGACGGTGGCTCGCGATGATGCGCTGTCGACCCTGCCCGACGCGAGTGCGTCGTTCATCGCCCTGAACCCGCCGTTTCACCGGGGAGCCGCGATCGACGAGACGATCGCCCGGCACCTCTTCGCGGATGCCGCGCGCGTCCTGCGCCCCGGCGGCGAACTCTGGACCGTCTGGAACTCGGCCCTGCGCTACCGCCCGTCGCTCGAGAAACTCGTCGGACCGACCCGTCAGATCGCCCGCACGCCGAAGTTCACGGTCACGGCCTCGACGCGCCGCTGAGGGGCCGGCTCAAGAGGTTCCAGCCCTCAGCTCTCCCGCTCGGTCGGCATCGGCGCCGCGAACGGATCGTACGCCCGGCCGCCGTCGACGATCTCACGGTTGAGCGCGGTGAGTCGGCTCACGATCTGCTCGGGATCCTGCGCCACCGACTTCGGCCACCCGTAGGCTGCGGCGACAGCCTCATCGAGGCGGCGGTGCAGCGCGGCGAGATCAGCAAAACCGCCCTCATCCATGAGGTTGTACAGCTTCGTAAGGCCCATGCTGTGCTCGATACAGAGTTCGCTTCGACGGGCGTAGAGCGCCCAGGATGCGGTAGCAATCGCCTCCCGCTGCTCTGGTCTCACGGGATCGGGCCATGGGAAGGTGTCGAAGACTGTGGTGGGCGTATAGCGAAGTCGCGTCTCAAGCGTCGACGACTGCGCCCAGGCCCACGCGTCGTGCGCGCGTGAAAGCAGGATGCCCATGCTGTAGTCATCGTCGAAGGCGAACACATTCGTTGCGTCGGAGGCGAGCGCCCAGGCTTCGACCCACGCGATGAACATTCTCTTTCCGTGCCGTCCGACGGCGGCGTACCGTGCGCGTCCAGCCAGAGCGACGCGCATCTCCCCCCGAGGGCGTCCGAACTGCCACCACTTGGCTCTGAATCCCGGGTCACGATTGCTTTCTCGCTCAGGCTTCACCTCCCGACGCACGATGTCCAGAGCGCGGGGGTACCGTGTCGCGTCTTCGAGCGGCAGCGATCCGAAGTCGATGATCCAGCGACTCGGGCTTTGGAGCGGGGATTCCGCGATGTCGTCGCTCGTGAGGTAGGGCCGGACGACTTCTCGATACGAGCACGTGTCGTCTGCCAGCAGTGAGGATGCGACATCCGCCGGGATGACGAACCCTGCTCCCACGGGAATCGGTCCTTGGAAGCACCGACCTCGGTTGACGGCGATCGTGGCTGGCTGCCAGTCGGTTCCGTCATCCGCCCGCAGCGACGCCGAGATGCCTTTCACTGAGGCGCCGTCCAGCTCGAACAACATAGGGGTGGTCTCGGGATCCTTAACCCAGTTCACGATGCTCACGTGGACCTTGGCGTCCCCGGGCCACTTCTGCGACGACACCGCATCCGTGATCACGCCGCCGTTCGCCACGACGTAGTCGAGGGACGCCACCCGCCCGCGGTTCTGAGAGATCGAGTTGGTCCCGACCAGGCCAGCGCGCCGGCCGGGCTTCAGACGGTCCTGCGCGATACGGAACCAATACACGCAGAGGTCGCGGATACCGACACCGAACGTGCGTGAGAGCCAATCGGCGTAGTCGTCTCCGAGCGACTGGCGCACGAGCTGAGACCCCAGAAACGGTGGGTTGCCGATGATCGCATCCACCTCGGGCCAGTCGGTCTGCAGCGCGTCGGCCTGCGCGATGCGGGAGAGGTCGACCAGCGGCAGCACGGGCTCAGCCTCGCCGTACCGTTCGATCATCTGCCGGTGCCCCATCCAGAGCGTGACCCTCGCGATCATGACGGCGACCCGCTCGATGTCGATGCCGAAGAGGTTCGACAGCGGGTAGAAGGGAAGCGTGCCGGTCGGACGCGGGGAACCGGTTTCGGCGGCGAGGCGATCGATGCGCTGCTTGAGATCGAACTCGAGCCCGCGCAACTCTCGATACGCGACATACAAGAAGTTGCCGCACCCGCAGGCGGGGTCAAGAACGCGGAAGGCGCACAGCTCATCGAGAAGCGCAACCGCCTCGGTGACCGATCCGGTCGTCTCGATGCGCTCACGCCAGGGGCGCACGATCGTCGGCGCAACGATCTTCATGATGTCGGCCTCGTGCGTGTAGTGCGCGCCGATCTCGGAGCGGCGGTCATCGCCGAGCACTCCTTCGAGGAGCGAACCGAAGATTGTCGGGTTGACCTCGCGCCAGTTGAACTCGGCGGCCTGCTTCAGGTGAAGAAGTTCCGCTCGATCAAGGTAGACGGCGGCAGGCCTGGCGAACAGGTCACCGTTGACGTATCGCGTACCCGCGAAGCGACCCTTCCGGTTGTGGTCGCCTTTTTGATTGAGCAGCTGGAAAAGATAGCCGATCTCCTTCGCGGAGTCGGGATCGTCTTCCTTGAGCAGCGCCTCGACGGTCGCCTGCAGCGGATACCCCTCGAGCATCCCGAGATCTTCAGCGAAGAGACACCAGACCAACTGCATGGTGAAGCGCTGGATCTCATCGACCGGGGCCGCCGATCGGTCGAGCATCGAGCGATAGAGCTCTGCGACGTGACGCGCGGCATCCTCGGTCAGTTCACGTCGATGCTCGCTGAAGACCGGCTCCAACGACTCGTTTTGGAGGAACAGCAGGGCGTCGTAGTGCTCGGGAAGCTCCGCGAGCGTGAACCGCGAACGCGGTCGGTTCGGGAAACGACCCGGCTCCCAGATTTCGAACTCCTGGAAGTTGCAGAGCACGACCCACCGGGCAGCCGGCGTGTCGGTGGCGGGATCACTCGACTCGCGCCAGTACCGATCGCGTTGATCGGCGGCTTTCGCCAGGGCGATGCCGGGAGCCTTCATCTCGACGATCATGATGCCCGGCCAGTGCAGGTCCATGAAGCCCGCAGAACTGCGAAAATCTTCGAACCGCGCACCAACGGACTGGCGATCCGAGCCGTACGCAGCGAACAACTCGTTCAGAAAGGTCTGAGCCTCTGCCCGCTCCGAGCCGGAATACCCCGACCATCGACGCACGAAGTCGGTGAGTGCTCGCTGAAGCTCCGCGCCGCTGCGGACCGCACCCGTCACCGGTCAGAACATCCGGGTCTTGTTCGGAACGCTGAAGTACGTCTGCTGCACGAACCGTTTGCGCTCAGCCTGCAGGGCGTCAACGAGATCCTTCATGGCTGCCTCAGCGTTCGGGTGAGCGCCCGACTTGCGGATGCGCTCAAGCGCCTTGCGTGCGCGCTCCAGTGCGTAGTCGAGGTTCGTCAGCACATCCGACACCTCGCCCATGGCCTGTTCGCGCGCCCGCTCTTCGGCGGCCACGCTGTCGGTCACCTGCTGTGCCATCTCGTCCCCTTCCGATGCAGCGTGAGCTTCACGGTATGCCCCGCCTGCGACGTCGCCAGACGCCGAAGCAGGATCTGTGGACATCACCGTTTCTCCACAACCGGATCTAGAAGTCCCAGTCCTCGTCCTCGGTCGCGACAGCCTTGCCGATGACGTACGAGGAGCCCGACCCCGAGAAGAAGTCGTGGTTCTCGTCGGCGTTCGGCGACAGGGCCGACAGGATCGCGGGGTTCACGTTCGTGACCGACTCGGGGAACATCGCCTCGTAGCCGAGGTTCATGAGCGCCTTGTTCGCGTTGTAGTGCAGGAACTTCTTCACGTCTTCGGTCAGGCCGACGCCGTCGTAGAGGTCCTGCGTGTACTGCACCTCGTTGTCGTAGAGCTCGTACAGCAGCGAGAACGTGTAGTCCTTGATGTCCTGACGCTTGGCTTCGTCGACCCGCTCGAGCCCCTTCTGGAACTTGTAGCCGATGTAGTACCCGTGCACTGCCTCGTCACGAATGATGAGGCGGATGAGGTCGGCAGTGTTGGTGAGCTTCGCACGGCTCGACCAGTGCATGGGCAGGTAGAAGCCCGAGTAGAACAGGAACGACTCCAGCAGGGTCGAAGCGACCTTGCGCTTGAGCGGCTCGTCGCCCCGGTAGTACTCCATGACGATCTGCGCCTTGCGCTGCAGGTTGGGGTTCTCGACCGACCAGCGGAACGCCTCGTCGATCTCCTTCGTCGAGCACAAGGTCGAGAAGATCGAGGAGTAGCTCTTGGCGTGCACCGACTCCATGAACGCGATGTTCGTGTACACCGCCTCTTCGTGCGGCGTGATCGCGTCGGGGATCAGCGACACCGCGCCGACGGTGCCCTGGATCGTGTCCAGGAGCGTGAGCCCCGTGAACACGCGCATCGTGAGGGTCTGCTCCTCGGGCGTGAGCGTGTTCCACGACTGCACGTCGTTGGAGAGGGGCACCTTCTCGGGCAACCAGAAGTTGTTCACGAGACGGTTCCAGACCTCGACATCCTTCTCGTCCTGGATACGGTTCCAGTTGATCGCCTGAACGTGGTCGATCAGCTTGAGCTTCTCTGTCATCAGTTCTCCGAAAAAATCCCAGGTCAGAGCATTAAAGCATGCAGCTGACGCACTCCGTCATGTCCGTGCCCTCGAGGGCCATCTGACGCAGACGGATGTAGTAAATGGTCTTGATGCCCTTCTTCCAGGCGTAGATCTGCGCCCGGTTGATGTCGCGAGTGGTCGCGGTGTCCTTAAAGAACAGCGTCAGAGACAGGCCCTGGTCGACGTGCTGGGTGGCAGCCGCGTAGGTGTCGATGACCTTCTCGTAGCCGATCTCGTAGGCATCCTGGTAGTACTCCAGGTTGTCGTTGGTCATGAACGGCGCCGGGTAGTAGACGCGGCCGAGCTTGCCTTCCTTGCGGATCTCGATCTTCGAGGCGATCGGGTGGATCGAGCTCGTCGAGTTGTTGATGTACGAGATCGAGCCGGTCGGGGGCACCGCCTGCAGGTTCTGGTTGTAGATGCCGTGCGCCTGCACGGATGCCTTCAGCTCACGCCAGTCATCCTGCGTGGGAATGTGGTGGCCGGCGAACAGCTCGCGCACCCGCTCGGTCTGGGGCACCCACTCCTGCTCGGTGTACTTGTCGAAGAACTCACCCGACGCGTAGGTCGAGTCGGCGAAGCCCTCGAACGCCGTCCCCCGCTCGATCGCGATCTTGTTCGAGGCCCGCAGCGCGTGGAACAGCACCGTGTAGAAGTAGATGTTCGTGAAGTCCAGACCCTCTTCAGAGCCGTAGTGGACGTGCTCGCGAGCAAGGTATCCGTGCAGGTTCATCTGGCCGAGGCCGATCGCGTGGGAGCGGTCGTTGCCGTCCTCGATCGAGCGCACCGACGAGATGTGGCTCTGGTCGCTGACCGCGGTGAGGGCGCGGATGGCGGTGTCCACCGTGAGACCGAGGTCGCCGCCATCCATCGCCAGAGCGATGTTCATCGACCCGAGGTTGCAGGAGATGTCCTTGCCGATCTGGTCGTACGAAAGGTCCTCGTTGTAGGTCGTCGGCGTGTTGACCTGGAGGATCTCCGAGCACAGGTTCGACATGTTGATCCGGCCCTTGATGGGGTTGGCCCGGTTCACCGTGTCTTCGAACATGATGTACGGGTAGCCCGACTCGAACTGGATCTCGGCGAGGGTCTGGAAGAACTCGCGTGCGTTGATCTTGCTCTTCTTGATGCGCGGGTCATCGACCATCTCGCGATACTTCTCGGTGACCGAGATGTCGCCGAACGGCACGCCGTAGACGCGCTCGACGTCGTAGGGCGAGAAGAGGTACATGTCCTCGCCGTTCTTGGCCAGCTCGAACGTGATGTCTGGAACGACGACCCCGAGCGAGAGGGTCTTGATGCGGATCTTCTCATCGGCGTTCTCGCGCTTGGTGTCGAGGAACTTCAGGATGTCGGGGTGGTGGGCGCTGAGGTAGACGGCGCCCGCGCCCTGACGGGCACCGAGCTGGTTGGCGTAGCTGAAGCTGTCTTCGAGCAGCTTCATCACGGGGATGATGCCGCTTGACTGGTTCTCGATCTGCTTGATCGGGGCACCCGCCTCGCGAATGTTCGACAGCAGCAGTGCGACACCGCCACCGCGCTTGCTCAGCTGCAGGGCGGAGTTGATGCCGCGGGCGATCGACTCCATGTTGTCTTCGATGCGCAACAGGAAGCACGAGACGAGCTCACCGCGCTGCGCCTTGCCGGTGTTCAGGAACGTCGGGGTTGCGGGCTGGAAGCGGCCCGAGATGATCTCGTCGACAAGTTGGGTAGCCAGAGCCTCGTCGCCGTCGGCAAGACCGAGGGCCGTCATCACGACACGGTCTTCGAAGCGCTCGAGGTAGCGCTTGCCGTCGAAGGTTTTGAGCGTGTAGCTCGTGTAGTACTTGAAGGCTCCGAGGAAGGTCTCGAAGCGGAACTTCTTCTCGAACGCGTGGTCGTGCAGCGACGAGATGAACTCGAATGAGTACTTCTCGAGCACGGCGGGCTCGTAGTACTGCTTGTCGACCAGGTAGTCGAGCTTCTCCTTCAGCGAGTGGAAGAAGACGGTGTTCTGGTTGACGTGCTGCAGGAAGTACTCACGAGCAGCACGCTTGTCGGCATCGAACTGGATCTTCCCGTCCGGGCCGTACAGATTCAGCATCGCGTTGAGCGCGTGATAGTCGAGCCCCTCGAAACGGGCCTCCGTCTTGAATGCCATGTCTGTCACTGCAGCTTCCACCATCGTTCCAATCCTTCGCTCACGCGGGTGACGTCTTCTGACGTGCCGAACAGTTCGAGCCGGTACAAGTGCGGCACGTGACACTTGCGGCTGATGATGTCGCCGGCGGCGCAAAAGGCGTCGCCGAAGTTGGTGTTTCCCGCGGCGATGACACCACGGATGAGTGTTCGGTTCTGCTCGACGTTGAGGAACCGGATGACTTGCTTGGGGACCGCACCCCGTTCCTCGCCGCGACCCTGGCCTCCCCCGTAGGTGGGGGTGACCAGGACGAAGGGCTCATCGACGAGGAGCATCGGCTCGGATGCGAAGAGCGGGATGCGCTCAGCGCGCAAACCCAACTTCTCGATGAAGCGCGCCGTGTTCTGCGAAACGCTCGAGAAGTACACGAGCAACGGCGTCTCTGTCGCGATCGCCGTGCTCATGGCTCAGGCGAGGCGCGAAGCGAGCTCGTCGATCTTGTCGGGGCGGAAGCCCGACCAGTGGTCCTCGTCGGTGATGACGACGGGGGCCTGCAGGTAGCCCAGCGCCTTGACCTGCTCGAGGGCCGCGGGGTCCTGCGAGAGGTCGAGAACTTCGTAATCGATGCCCTTGGAATCCAGCGCGCGGTAGGTAGCAGTGCACTGCACGCAGGCGGGCTTGGTGTAGACCGTGATCGCCATGTTAGATCCGTTGTCCCCTCAAAATCCTTCGTCGAACCGGCAGCTCCCCCACCGGGAGTCCAATACTACATATGGGTGCCGACATCAGATAGCACCACAAGGGGTAGTAGTTACATTCGTGTAGTTTTCCACCGCTCTCCTCAGATACAACGCGATTTGTCCACCGTTTCATCCACAGATCGACGAGTCCGCGAAACCTGGGAGAAGCCTGAAATCACGCGGTTTCGGGTGCCTGCATCCGTCGTCCCTCCACAGCGCGACGCTACGGCGATCCACCGACATCGAATTCGCCTGTGGATTGCGCTCCCGGCGTGTCGCGGCGTGTCGCGGCATCCGTCCACCCACCGCGTCGTCGGTGCTCCGATATCGCCGGACCGGTTCGGCACGACTATCGTGGGAAGGTGGCGGGTTATGGAGAACTGCTGCGCACTCCGGGGGTCGCGCGCATCATCGCGGCGCAGCTGACGGCACGCTTCCCGAACGGGATGACGAGCCTGGCGATTCTGCTGCACATCGAGCAGGTCACGGGCTCCTACGGCTCCGCAGGACTCGTGCTGGCCGCGACATCGGTCGGGCAGGCAGTCGCGGGTCCTATCACCAGCAGGTGGATGGGTCTGTGGGGCATGCGGCGGGTCCTGACCGTGACCCTCGCCATCTGCGCTGCCGCGATCGCGGGTATCGCAGCGTTCACCCTCCCCCTGCCCGCATATATGGTGCTGGGGCTCATCGCGGGCCTGTCCACCCCGCCGGTACAAGCAGCGGTTCGAACGATCTACCCCAAGATGGTCAACTCGCGACAGGTGACGCCGCTCTACTCGCTGGATGCCTCGCTCCAGGAGATCATCTGGGTCGTCGCGCCCGTTCTCATCACGTTCGTCGCGACGCAGATCGGCACCGTCCAGGCCCTCGCACTCATCGTCGTCGTTCTGCTGGGCGGCGGCGCCTGGTTCATCCTCTCCCCCGAGGTCGGACGGGTACGCATCCCTCGGAGCCGTCGCAGCTTTGGAAAGGTGCTCGGCAAGCCCGCGGTCTTGCTGGCGACCGTCGTCGGCTTCCTCCTGATCGGCGCGTGCTCCGCCGTCGAGGTGGGAGTGGTATCCACCTTCGGGCACGAGGGAATCGAGGCGGGTCTCGTGCTCGCGGTCTTTGCCATCGGCAGCCTCGCCGGCGGTCTCTCCTTCGGTCACATTCCGATCGGACCGTGGGCGACGGCCCGGCGGATGCTGATCGTTGCTGCAGGACTCAGCCTGACGATGATCTCGCTCAACGCCTGGTGGCTGGGCGCGACACTGGCCGTCGCGGGCCTGGGCGTGGCGCCAGCACTCGCGGTGATCTTCGCCATGACCTCCGCGAGCGTGAAGTTCAGCGAAACCGCCGAGGCCTACGGCTGGATTGGAACCGGACAGCTCATCGGTGCGGCCGCAGGTTCCGCTGTCGCGGGCTTCCTCGTTGACGGCGCGGGCCCGCAGGGTGCCTACCTCGCGGCAGCGCTGTTCGCAGCGACCGGCGCGATCGTGGCTATCGTGTTCGTCCGCGGCTTCCCCGACCTGCGCGATCGGGACCCGAGCCCCATCCCGGATACCGAGCCCGTCCCCACGATCACCTGACCCGCGCGTTCACCACGCGCGCCTACGATGAACCCGTGACCTACACCCGGCTCGCCTGGACGCTTCTCGCCATTGCGCTACTGATCGTCGCGGTCTTCGAGAGCATCGGCCACGGATGGGTCACTGCCGGGATCATCATCGTGTTCGCGGTGCTCCCCGACATCGCCCTGATCGGAGCGTTCGGCGGCCAACGCGGCATCCTGCGCCCCGAGCGCGTCGCGTTCTACAACTGGTTGCATCAGGCGTGGATTTCCGCGCTGCTGTTCTTCCTCGGCGGCTCCATGGCGTATCTGTGGGAGATGCGGGAGGTCGGACTGCCGCTGTTCTGGTGCGGCATGGGCTGGCTGCTTCACATCGCGCTGGATCGGACTTTCGGGTTCGGGATGCGAGCCCCCGACGGCACGATCATTCCCGTCGGCACGTACGGGCCGCGCGCGCGCTGAAAGGATGCCGAAGCCATGACCACTCCCCTCGTTCTGCCTCGGCAGGGGTGGGGTGACCTGTCATCCCCCCGCCGAGCACTGCTCGTCCACGGTCTGGGGTCCACGGGCGCCCTGATGTGGCGTTTCGGCGTAGAGCTGAGCGAGCGCGGTTGGTTTGCCGAGGCCGTCGATCTGCGCGGGCACGGGCGCGCCCCGCGGGCGCTCGACTACACGATCGACGCTTATGCCGCGGACCTAGCACTCTGCAGTCCCGCTGATGAGAGGCCGTGGGATCTCGTCATCGGCCACTCGCTGGGCGGCGCAGCAGCGGTCGTTGCTGCAGCGTCCGTCCCGGATTGGACTGACCGGCTCGTGCTCATCGATCCGGCTATCCAGCTCGATGAGCCAGACCGCGAGCAGGTGCGCGAGAGCCAACAACGTCAGTTCGACGACCCGAGCGCCGAGGCGGTGCGCGCCGAGCATCCGTCGTGGCATCCGCTGGACATCGAACTCAAAGTGCAGAGCATCCAGCAGGTCAGCCGCTGGGCGGTCGAGCAGACGAGCGAGCAGAATCCGGAATGGGATGTGCGGCTTCCTGCGTTGTCCCTGGATGTGCCCATCCATGTCATAGCCGGCGACCCCACCGTGTATGCGCTTTTCCGCGGCGACATCGTCGAGCAGTTGCTGACCCGGCCGTCCATCACGATGTCCGTCGTCGAGGGAGCCGGGCACTCGCCGCACCGCGATGCGCCCGACCAAACAATGCGCCAGCTTTGGGAGGCCCTCGCATGACTGCGGCGACCGTCGACCCGGCATCCGTGCTGCCCGACGCCCTGCTCGAGCGGTTCCGCGAGCGCGCGGCGCAGCACGACAGCGACAACACGTTCCCGCACGACGATCTCGCCGACCTGAGGGATGCCGGTTACCTCGCGCTGTTCGCCCCGACGGAGCTCGGCGGGGCGGGCCTCGGCCTTGCCGAGGTGTCGCTCCTGCAGCAGCGCCTGGCCACCGCAGCACCGGCGACGGCGCTCGCGATCAACATGCACCTCGTGTGGACCGGTGTAGCGAAGGCGCTCGCCGATCGCGGGATCGACGATCTGCGCTTCGTGCTCGAGGGCGCCGTGTCGGGCGAGATCTTCGCGTTCGGCATCAGCGAGGCCGGCAACGACCTCGTGCTCTTCGGCAGTGACACGGATGCCGCGCCGCAGCCCGACGGCTCATATGCCTTCACCGGCACGAAGATCTTCACCTCCCTCGCCCCGGTCTGGACGCAGCTGGGCCTCCACGGCCTGGACACCACCTCGCCCGATGGACCGAAGATGGTCTACGCCTTCGTGCCGCGGTCCGAGGAGGATGCCGGGCGAATCGTCACCCGGGACGACTGGAACACGCTCGGCATGCGCGCCACCCAATCCCGCACGACGCAGCTGCGCGGGGCGATGGCCGCGGCAGACCGGGTCGTGCGCCGCATCCCGCCCGGACCGAACCCGGACCCGATCGTGTTCGGCATCTTCAGCGTCTTCGAGATCCTGCTGGCGTCGGTCTACACCGGAATCGCGCGGCGGGCACTGGATGTCGCTGTCGAAACCGTCGGCACGCGCCGGTCGAAGAAGACGGGACTGACCTACAGCCAGGATCCCGATATCCGATGGCGGATCGCGGACATGGCGCTCGCGTACGACGCGCTGCCTCCGCAGCTGGAGGCGCTCAGCCACGACATCGACACTCTCGTCGATCACGGGCCGCGGTGGTTCTCGCTCCTGTCGGGCGTGAAGCACCGCGCCGTCACGATGGCCAAGGCCGTCGTGGATGATGCGATCCTCGTGGCTGGCGGGTCGAGCTACTTCGCCGGGAGCGAGCTCAGCCGACTCTACCGCGACGTGCTCGCCGGGATGTTCCACCCGTCCGACCCGGAGTCCGCTCACGCCACCGTGGCGACGGCGTGGCTCGGGCCGGTCTCGGGTTGAGCTCTCGCGCTTCCTGATCGGCGCGACCAGCGACGTGTGAGGATGTGGGAATGGCACGCACGCCGACCTCCGCGCTGAGCCCCGCAGACCAAGCGCGGCGACGAGGGCTTCGAACGATGAAGTCCGTCGCGCTCGGGGCGCTGCTGCTCATGGCAGTCCTGTTCCTCGTCGGCTTCATCGGCCAGCAACAGATTCCGGGGCTCACCTACCTGCGCGCGGCAGCCGAAGGCGGAATGGTCGGTGCGCTGGCGGACTGGTTCGCGGTCACGGCGCTGTTTCGGCATCCGCTGGGGATCCCCATCCCCCATACCGCGATCATTCCCCGCCGGAAGGACGAGATCGGGCAGTCCCTCGGAGAATTCGTCGAGACGAACTTCCTCGCGACGGAAGTCGTGCGCACCAAGCTCGAATCGACATCCATCGCCGCCCGCCTGGGTACGTGGCTGTGCGATCCCGCGCACGCGGCGCGGATCGGGTCTGAAGCGGCGGCGATGGGTCCCGGAATCCTACGCGCCCTGAGCGACGACGACGCGCAGGAGGTCATCACCGCCCTCGCCCGCGAGCACCTCATCGTGCCAGAGTGGTCGCCGGCGATCGGTGAATGGCTCGGCCGCATCGTCGACGCCGACGCGCACCGCACCGCCGTCGATCTCGCCGCCGAGAACATCGACGAATGGCTTGCGAACAACCGGGATGCCTTCACTGGGCTCGTGTCGGGACGCCTTCCCTCGTGGGTGCCGAGCATCGCCGCTCGCCTCGTCGACGAGACCGTGTACTCCGAAGCGGTCGGGTTCGTGCGCGCCGTGCGAACCAACCCCGAGCATCCGGCCCGTGCCGCGATCACCGCGTATCTCGCGCGCCTGTCCGAGAGCATGCAGCACGACCCGCAGACAATCGGCCGGTTCGAGGATGCCAAGCTCGCGATCTTCGACAGCCCCCGCGTTCGTGACCTCGCCACCCACGCCTGGAGCACAGCTAAGTCCGGGCTGCTCGACGCCCTGGCTGACCCGGAGAGCGGCCTACGGACCCAGATCGACAGCGCCCTTCGCGACATCGGTGAACGACTGGCGCGCGAACCCGAGCTGCAGCGCCGCGTCGACACGTGGGTGACGGATGCCGCAGTCTTTCTCGTTGACCGCTACCGGCACGACATCGCCTCGCTCATCACCGACACCGTGGAGCGGTGGGACCCTGCCGAGACGACCGAGAAGATCGAGCTCATGGTGGGCCGCGATCTGCAATACATCCGCCTCAACGGCACGATCGTCGGCGCCCTCGCGGGCCTTGCGATCTACACGATCGCGCACGGCCTGTTCGGCTGAGCGCGCCGAGGTGCGACGGGGTCACACGACGCTGATGACGGTCCCGCCGGTCAGATCGACCAGCTGCGGGAACGTCAGCGGAAAGACGGTGTGCGGCGTGCCGCCAGCTGCCCAGATCTCGGGGAAGGCGGCAAGGTCTTCGTCGACGATCGTCACGAGCGGCGCCGGATGGCCCGTCGGAGCAACTCCCCCGATCGCCTGACCCGTCGCCTCGCGCACCTGATCGGGGGTCGCGCGGATGATCGATGTCCGCCCGAGCCGCGTCGCCAGTGCCTTCGTATCGACACGGTGGGCGCCGCTGGTCATGACGAGCAGCGGCTCTCCGTCGGACCAGAAGACCAGGCTGTTGGCAATAGCCCCCACCTCGACTCCGAGGGCTTCGGCTGCCAGCGCCGCGGTGGATGCGGCATCCGGGAGAACGACGATGTCGCCGGGAATCCCCGCGGCCCGGATCGCGTCGTGGACGAGGCGGCTGCGAGCAGGAAGGTGATCGGACATGGTCTGAGCCTAGAGCGAGCAGCGAGCGCGCCGGATATCCTGTGCCCATGAGCTTCTTCGGCGGCGGGTCGGGCAACGACAAGAACAAGATCACCCCCGCGCGCATCACGATCTGGGTCGTCGTCGCCGGTGTCGGCGTGTATCTGGTCGTTTCGGGCCTGGTCGGCATCCTTTCGGGCGGAAGCTGACACGCACACGGATGCCGCGGCACCAGCCACCGGCATCCGTAGGCTTGCCGCGTGGGAGTCTGGCTAGCCGCGCTGAGCGGCCTGATCGGCGGCGGTGCTCTGTTCGTCGGCGCCGGCGTCGCGTGGTTCGTGAAGGTGCCGCGGCTGGTCGTTATGGCGATCATGGCGTTCGGCGCCGGCGTGCTGATCTCGACCCTGGCCTTCGAACTGGTGGCCGAGGCCGCCGACGGTGGCGGCATCGTTCCCACTGCTGCCGGTTTCCTCGGCGGCGCCGTGATCTACATCGTCGCCGACTGGGCTGTCTCACGCCCAAAGCCCGCAGCTACCGACTCCCGCAACATCGCCAAGCGCCGCGGAAAGGGTAAGGCCGCGCTTTCTGCCGGAGGAGCAGCGATCGCGATCGGGTCGCTCATCGACGGCATCCCCGAGTCTGTGGTCTTGGGACTCTCGGTGCTTCAGACGGGCAGCCTCAGCATCCCGATTGTCGCCGCGATCGCGATCAGCAACATCCCCGAGGGGCTCTCGTCGACGGCGGCGTTCAAGCAGGACGGGAGCCGCGGCCGCACTGTGGCGTTGCTGTGGGGCGGGATTACGGCGGCATCCGTCGTTGCAGCGGTTGTCGGATATCTGGCCCTTCAGGCGGCGCCGCCCGAGCTGATCGCGACCATCACGAGCGTCGCAGCAGGCGCTCTGCTCGCCATGGTCGCGAACACGATGATCCCCGAAGCGTTCGAGCGCCTTCACTTCCTGACGGGCCTGTGGGCGACCCTCGGATTCCTGCTCGCGTTCGTCATGCACGAGCTGAGCTGAGGCGCGGTCGAACCTCAGCTCTTGCCGCCGGGCGGGCCGATGATCAGCAGGCTCACATAGAGCACGACGACAGCCGCGGCGATGAGGATGCCGAGCATCCACGGGCGGCGCAGGAACCAGCGCAACGCACGGTCGTGCCAGGCGTCATCGCGCGGGTCGTCGGTCTGCTCGAGGCGCCAGGTGCCGGCGAGCGATCCACGCCGGTGCAGCCAGATCTCCGTCGGGATCGTCGCGTACGGCACGACGGCGCTGACGAGACCGACACCCGTCGGCCACGCCCGCCATCTGTTGTTCAGTGCCACGAGGATCACGGTGGCGCCGTAGGACAAGAAGATGAAGCCGTGGATGCCACCCCCGATCGTCACGGCGAGCGCGAGCTCCGGATTCGCGGCGCGAGTGATGAGCGCTGCGATGAGAAGAGTCCAAGAAATCGCCTCGAGGATGGCGAGGGTGCGAAAGAGAGAGAGCGGAGTACGGAACACACCTTCAGTGTACCTGAAGGCACAGCGAGGCCCTCGCTCCCGCAATCCGGGTATATAGTTGCGTCTGGTCAACCATCTTTCGGGCGCTCTGCCCCTCTTTTCTCGTGAGGCACTATGTCAACTGCTGCAGTTCGCCCTGCCGCCGGCGCTCCGGTGATGACACACCGAGAGATCCTCGTGGTCATCTTCGGCCTCATGGCCGGTATGTTCCTCTCTGCGCTGGATCAGACCATCGTCGGCACCTCGATCCGCACGATCGGCGACGACCTCAATGGACTGAGCCTGCAGGCGTGGGTCACCACGGCGTACCTCATCCTGGCGACGATCTCGACGCCGATCTACGGCAAGCTGTCTGACATCTTCGGCCGTCGTCCGCTGTTCATCATCGCGATCGGGATCTTCATCATCGGCTCGATCCTGGCCAGCTTCTCGCAGTCGATGGTGCAGCTCGCCGTGTTCCGCGCGATCCAGGGCCTCGGTGCCGGTGGCCTGATGTCGATGCCCCTCGCGATCATGGGCGACATCCTCGCGCCGCGCGAGCGAGCCCGCTACCAGGGATACTTCCTGGCCGTCTTCGGTATCTCTTCGGTGATCGGCCCGCTCATCGGCGGCCTGTTCGCCGGCGCCGACCAGATCCTGTGGATCGACGGATGGCGCTGGGTCTTCCTCATCAACGTGCCGATCGGTATCGCGGCCCTCGCGGTCGTCGTGCGCTTCCTCCACATTCCCCGCCATAACGGCGCCCGCTCGGTTCGCATCGACTGGTGGGGGGCTGCCGCCGTCATCGTCGCCCTCGTGCCGCTGCTGCTGGTCGCCGAGCAGGGCCGCGAGTGGGGTTGGGATTCGCCCATCGCCATCTCCTGCTACGTGATCGGCGCCATCGGCATCCTGGCCTTTGTGCTCATCGAGCGGGCGATGAAGGATGACGCGATCATCCCCCTGAAGCTGTTCAGCTCCCCCACGTTCTCGATGGCAACCGTCATCGGCGTGTTCGTCGGCTTCGGGATGTTCGGCGCGATGCTCACGATCCCCCTGTACCTGCAGCTCGTCCTGGGCTCGACCCCGACCGAGAGCGGCCTCCAGCTGCTGCCGATGATCCTCGGCCTCATGATCTCGTCGATCGCGAGCGGCCAGATCATCGCGCGCACCGGCAGGTACCGCATCTTCCCCATGACCGGCACCGCGTTCATGGCGCTCGGCTACTTCGTCTTGACGTTCATGCGATACGACTCGTCCTACTGGATGATCGCCGGCGCGATGCTGCTGCTCGGGCTCGGGCTCGGGCAGCTCATGCAGACCCTCACGATCGCGAGCCAGAACTCCGTCGGCGCGCGCGACATGGGTGTGGCCACGAGCGCGTCGACCTTCTTCCGTCAGATCGGTGGCACCGCCGGGACTGCCGTGCTCCTCTCGCTGCTGTTCACGGTGCTCCCCACCAACGTGCAGACCGCTTTCCAGAACGAGACGAACCTGTCGGGCGCACTGAACGCCGCACTGACTCCCGAGATCGCGAACGCTCCCGAGAACGCGGCGATCATGCAGACGATCTACACCCCGATCGTTTCAGCCGTTACTGATGCAACCACGCAGCAGATCGAGCAGGGGCTGCAGCAGGCAACGGATGCCGCCACTCAGGCCGTCGCCGATCAGGTCGCGGCAGGGACCATCCCGGCATCCGCGCAAGAGGCAGCCACCGCGGCTGCCGTAGCGCAGGCTCAGGCCGCGGCGACGGCACAGATCGAGGAGCAGATCCCGGTCGCGCAGATCTCGAGCGACGGCACGGTCACACTCGACTTCTCAGACGCCGCCGACCGCGAGGCCTTTGTGGCACAGATCATTCCGCAGATCGAGGAACAGTTCGCCGGTGGCGGCGAGAGCTCGCTCGATAGCAGCACGATGGATGACACCTCGTTCCTCACCGGCGCGAACCCGGCGCTCGCTGAGCCGCTGCTCATCGCCTTCAACGAGTCGACGGTGCTGGTCTACTGGGTCGGGATGTACGTCGTTCTCATCGCCTTCGTGCTCTCGCTCTTCTTCCGCACCCCGCCGTTGCGCGATCGCTCCGCACTGCAGGAAGCCGCCGACGACGAGGCGATGCTCGCGACCGCCGCGGCGGAGGAGTTCGGCGCAATGGTCACGCCCGGCACGGCAACGGGTCCCGTACCGACGAGCGCAGGAACCCGCAGCTAGGAGACTCGCTCCATCCAGGTAGTCCCTGCCCTACGACGCGTCGCAGCTAAGCGTTGCCACCGTCGATGCGCTCGAGCAGGTCCTTGAGCGCATCACGGATCGCCGTATGGTCGTACTGGCCGGCCCGGCTCTCAGCCGAGATCACCCCCGAGCGATGTACGCGGGCGAGGTCACCGTACGGAAAGCTGTAGGCGCCTTTAGTCTCGGGTTCTCACTCCGATCGACACCCAGATGCCAGTGCGAGAACTCGGTCCATCCGTGCTGTTCGATGAAGGTGTTCTCGTCGTCCGGTGACGGGGCGGCCTCTGACCACTCGTCGCGCTCACCGCGCACGACCTCTCCTTCGCGAATCAGCTTTTGCGCCTACTCCCAGGCAGGCTTGTTCAGTTCGATAGCCATGACGCCGACGGTACGGAGTGCGAACCGGATCGGCGAACGGATTGCGCGGCCCGAGCGGATGTGCAACGGCAGCGGGCGATCAGTCGCACTTCGCGAGGTCGGTCTGCGCGAGGGGTTGCCCATCCTCGATGACGTAGGTCACCAACAGCACGACATCCTCGGTACCCTCATTGACGCCTTGGTGGATGTATCCTGCGCCCTCGACGATCGCGTCTCCGGTCTCGTAAACGTGCACGCCTCCCGGGTAAATGGGAGCGTAATGCGTCAGCGTTCCCTGTTCGACAACGGCAATGAGTTGACCGGCATGGCAGTGCTCGCCCGTTCCCGCACCGGGACGCAGAGTGATGCGGCGGAACACCACTTGTGAGGATCCCTCGACCTGAACCTCGACACCGTCGGGGTCCTCGCCGACAGCAAGGTCTTCAGCGGTCACCGGCGCAAGACTCACGGATGCCGTGGCAGAACTCGTCGGTGAGGCATCAGGGGATGACGTACAGCCGGCCAAGAGCACGCAGGCTGCAACGATGACCGCGGGGAAGCTTCGGCGCAGATGCATGACGCAAGAGTGACACATAGCCGCTCGCGACAGCAGTCAGGTCTTCTAGTCGCCTATGACGCGACTCAGGAGAGACCTATGACGCGACTCAACACAGGGTGGACCTGAGGGGATTCGAACCCCTGACCTCCTCGATGCGAACGAGGCGCGCTACCAACTGCGCCACAGGCCCGTGAACCCAGTAACACTATCACGCACGCCCCGGCGGGCTGAATCGCTGGAGCCCCTAAGCGCTGGCAGCGCGGCGGCTCAACAGATCGCGCACGTGGGCTTCGATCTCGGCGTCGTCGACGTACCCCATACGCGCGAAATCCACTCCCGCCGCAGCGGCAGTCTCCCGCGCAGGTGCAGCGACGGATGCCGCCTGCCGGGCACGTTCACGCTCGGCGCGAGCGCGGTCGATCGTGGGCGGCGCAGCGGCTTCCGCGCGCTGGCGCATTGCCTCATCCAGCGCCGCTCGGCGAAGAGCCTCGCGCGCGGCAACACCGTCGAGTGTTGCGGCTGCGCGGGATCCGGATGCCGCGGTGAGGGGCTTGGGCAGTTCGCGCGGCGCCCACTGGCGCGAGACGGGTAGAGCGACATCCTGCACCGTGGGGGCTGCCCGCACGGGGGCTTCCACGGTGACCTGGGACCGCACGGCGGCACGCGACGAGATACGGGCCATTTGCACGAGCATTGCTGCACAGACCGCAAGGATGCCGGCCGACCACCACAGCAGAGTCTGCGATCCGGTCGTGGCCAGCTGCCACGCGCCCCAACCGAGGAAGGCAATGGCGACGAGCCCGACGATCGTGGTCAACAGCCGCGCACGGCGGCGAGCGCGAGCACGACGAGCTGCCGGAAGCGACCGCGCGGCAACGAGCTCGGAACGGGCCTCCTCAACCGCTGCCTGCTCCCGCTCCGCGGCGGCAAGCTTGGCGAGCCGCTCTCGCTCGGCGAGCGCGCGCTTGGCTTCGCGCTGCTGCGCTTGTGCGGTGCGGGTGTTGAGCTCGAGGCGAACCTCGTCCGGCGTCTCGCTCGTCTCGGCGAGAACGCGCAGCGCCTGGTTCAAGCGGACGGCGTTTCGTTCGGCCGCGTCGTACTGGCGACGCTCGTACCAGGAGGGCACGAGATAGACGAGCCACAGGAGCACGGAAACCGCGACGATCACGCCACCCCCGAGTACCTGCCCATCCATGATCCATACGGTATGCGACGCGGACGCACGATCCCGGGAGCCCGCGACGTGTGTCTGTCTCGGTTTGCGCCAACAGGCACCGATTCAGACGGGCATCCGGTCTTCGGGAGGCACGGTCGCGGCATCCGGCGGGACCCGCCCCGCCACCCACCGGTGCAGCACACCTTCGGGAACGTCCTCGCGCACGAGCGCGAAGGCGTAGTGGTCACGCCAGTCACCGTCGATGTGGATGTAGCGACGCCGATAGCCCTCATATCGGAAGCCGAGTTTCTCGACCACCCGCAGACTCGCGCGGTTCTCGGGACGGATGCAGATCTCCACCCGATGCAGGTTGAGCTCCCGGAAACAGATGTCGGTGGCGAGGGCAACCGAGATCGGCGTCACATTGCGGCCGGCGAACTCCTCGGCGATCCAGTACCCGATCGTCGCCGAGGCAAGAGAGCCCCGCGCGATCCCCCAGACGTTGAGCTGCCCCGCGACCTGCCCCTCATACTCCATGACGTAGGGCACACCGGCTCCCTCGCGGTGCTGCTGCAAGAGGCGACGGATGCTGAGCCTCATGTCGAACGAGACCGGCCCGTCGGGGCTGGTGGCCTCCCACCGGCGCAACCACGATCGATTGTCGAGGAGCTGCTGCTGCAGAACGCGGGCGTCGCGCGGTCGGATGAGACGGATCGATACCGGACCGTGGTGGAAGGGGGACGTCAGATCCACGTGACCCCTCCCACCCGGGCGGCGCTACAGGGTCGCCGCGAAATCCTTCAACCAGGGCTTCAGCTCGGCGCCGAGGTCTTCACGGTCCGAGGCGAGCTGAACGATGGCCTTGATGTAGTCAACCTTATCGCCGGTGTCGTAGCGGCGTCCTCGGAAGATCACGCCGCGCACGCCGGGGCCGTTGGGGTCCTTCGCGAGCTCCTCAAGCGCGTCCGTGAGCTGGATCTCGCCGCCCTTACCGGGCTCGGTGTGCTCGAGCACGTCGAACACGGTCGGCGCGAGCACGTAGCGGCCGATGATCGCAAGGTTCGAGGGAGCGTCTTCCTTCGCGGGCTTCTCGACAAGGCCACCGACGGTCACAACATCCGGGTCATCGGTGGGCTCGGCAACCGCGCATCCGTAGAGGTGGATCTGCTCGGGGTCGACCTCCATCAGCGCGACGATCGCGGCACCCGTGCGCCGGTGCTCGTCGAGCATCTTGGTCAGCAGCGGGTCGCGCTCGTCAATCAGGTCATCACCGAGGAGCACGGCGAACGGGTGGTTACCGACGTGCGACTTCGCACGCAGCACTGCGTGGCCCAGGCCCTTGGGCTCGCCCTGACGCACCATGTGCACCTCGGCGAGGTCCGAGGAGTGCTCGACGGCCGCCAGCTTCTTGCCGTCGCCCTTCTCGCGCAGCTTCTCTTCGAGCTCGGGAACCGAGTCGAAGTGGTTGGCGATGTTGTTCTTGTTCCGCCCGATGATGATCAGCACATCCTGGATGCCGGCAGCCGCAGCCTCTTCCACGACGTACTGGATCGCCGGCTTGTCAACCACCGGCAGCATCTCTTTGGGCATGGCTTTAGTGGCAGGAAGGAAGCGAGTGCCGAGACCCGCCGCGGGAATCACTGCCTTGAAGGGGAGATCAGACATGGCCCTCACTCTACCGAGAGGCTATGAACACGATGTGACGGATACGCGACGCGCCGTCACCCCTTGACATCGGGGGCCGGAGCCTGTCTGCGCACGCAAGCAGCCTAGAATCTACGCATGTCTGATGCGATCGCCGATGCCAAGCGTGCGATGCGCGCGGACCTTCGAGAGCGTCGGCAGACGCACTCCGAAACCGCCCGGGAAGCCGCCGCCGAAGGCATCCGCTCCCAGCTCGATACCCTCGTGGAGCGCTCGGGCGCAACATCCCTCTCGTGCTTCCTGTCTACGACAACCGAGCCGGGCACGCGAGAGTTCGTGAATGCCGCCATCGACCGCGGCTTGCGCGTCCTGCTCCCTATCACCCGCGCCGACGGGCTCCTCGACTGGACGGTCGCCGAGCGCGACGGCAGCGAGGTCGAGGGGCTGTTCGGGATGCCCGAGCCCACCGGCGAGCTCCTCGGCCCGATCGCTGTGAACGACGTCGACCTCATGATCATCCCCGCCGCCGCCGTGGACACCACCGGCATGCGGCTCGGCTGGGGTCGCGGCTATTTCGATAAGACGATCGGCTCGATGGAGCGCTGCCCGCCCGTCTACGCCGTCATTTTCGACGACGAACTCGTGCCCGCTGTTCCGCGGGACGTCCACGACCAACCGGTCACCGGCGTGGTCACGCCGACCCGTATCGTCGACCTGCATCCTCACCGCTGAACCCTCGCACCCACCGAAAGACCACCGATGCCCACCTATGCCTACGCCTGCCGCCAATGCGGCCACCGATTCGAAGCCGTGCAGTCCTTTACGGATGCCTCCCTCACCGAGTGCCCGGAGTGCGGCGGATCACTTCGCAAGGAGTACGGATCGATCGGCGTGACCTTCAACGGATCCGGCTTCTACCGCACCGACTCACGGGCGGGTAGTGGCGGCAAGGACTCCGGCGGCTCGGGATCGAAGGAATCCGGCTCGAAGGACTCGGGATCGAAGTCGGACAGCTCGAGCTCATCGTCGAGTTCAGGTTCGTCGTCAGGGTCGAGCGCCTCGACGAGCACCGCGACCACCTCCAGCTGACGCTCGACACAACGAAGGGACCACCATGATCAAGGGATTCCGGGAGTTCATCCTCCGCGGTAACGTCATCGACCTCGCGGTAGCCGTCGTCATCGGCGCTGCCTTCACCGGCATCGTCAACGCGATCGTCTCCGGTCTGATCAATCCCATGATCGCCTACGTGTTTCAGGCGGAAAGCCTCAACGGACTCACCTGGGATGTGCCGACGCTCATGGGTGGAACCACCACCTTCGCCTGGGGTTCGATCATCGGCGCGGTCATCAACTTCCTCGCGGTAGCCGTGGTCGTCTACTTCGTCTTCGTCATGCCGATGAACAAGCTCAAGGAGCGCGCCGCTGCTCGCGAGCAGCTGCCGCCCGAGCCCGAGCCGATGCCGAGCGAAGCCGAGATCCTCATCCAGATCCGCGATCTGCTCCAGAAGCAGAACGACGCGGCGCCGCCGAAACCCTGACGCAGCGTCAGTAGTGCGGAGGGACGTCGGCTCGTAGGCGGTCGTCGTTCGGGCCGGTGTCAGACGAGGTCGAGGGCGCGTCGGCGTCGGCGTCGGCATCCGGGGTTTCGGGGGCGACATCCGTGCCCGGGGCCGGAGTCAGACGTGCGCGACGTGATCCGGGAACGCGCTCGACGCGCTGACGCTCGTCAGGCGACGACATCGATCGGCTGCGTGTCACCCTCGGCAACGGGCGATTCGACGGTTACGCCGAGGATGCCGGCGATGCGCTGTGCGACGCCGCCGGGGTCGCTGTACAGATCGAACGAGTGCACGCGCACGTAGTGCCAGCCGAGGCGCCGCAGAATCTGGGGCCGCAGCCGCAGCGACTCGCGCAGCGATCCGCCGATGGTCTCGGGATCGCTTTCAGCGACGACGGCCTTGCCCTGGTGGTGCGCGACCAGCGGAAGCAGGCCTCGGTAGTTCACCTCGACTGCAACCCCCAGGCGGCGCAGCTCCTTCGCGAGCGAGAGCATCAAAGGGTCGCCGTCATCCTCGTGCCGCGAGACTCGAGCGCGACGCTCAACGTCGCCGAGGATCGACATGAGGGATGCCGCCCCGTGCGCCAGCCGGCCGTCATCAACGGCACCGGGACGGATGCAGGACACGATCACCATCGAGCGGCGAGCGCGCGTCATCCCCACGGTCAGCAGCCGCTCACCGTCGGAGGTCGAAAGATCACCGAAGTCGCTGAGGACGCGCCCGTGTCGGGTGAGCCCGTACCCGAGCGAGAAGATGACGCGGTCGCGGCTCTCGGCCACCGACTCTTCGAGCGTGAGCACCGAGAACGGCTCGGCGGAGTCACGGGCGACGAAGTCGGCGACATCAGACCGACCCGCGAAGGCGCGGTCAACGGCAGCACGGATGCGGGCAGCGTGCTTCGCGCTGGCCGTGATGACCATGAGCGACTCGGACCCGCGGTTGACGGCGTGCTCGACCACGAGAGTCACGACGCGCTGAACCTCGGCATCCGGGCTCTCGACAGCGCCGGACTCGGGGTCGGGAACTCCGATGCCCCCCTCGACGTAATCCACCGAGAGGCTTCCGCGTCCGAGGTAGGAACCGGCCCAGGGCAGGGAGACGATCTCGCCGCCGTAGAACGCACCGTTGACGAGCTCCGCGAGGTCCTCGCCGCCCGCGCGATAGCTGCGCGTGAGCGTCTCGACCGGCAGGATCTCAGCAAGGCGCTCGAACACGCTCGCGTCGTCGAACGGCTGCTCCGGCTCGTCGTCGACGGTCGGCGAGCCGGCGGCGACACGGAACGCCGTCGGCTTCTGCGTCACGGGATCACCGAGCGCCACGATCTGTCGGCCGCGACGGATCGCGGGGGCAGCCTCGGCAAGGCTCAGGGACGCGGCATCCGAGATGATGACGACATCGAAGACGAGGTCGTCAGGGATCGCGGGCACGTCGTAGGGCGAGGCCAGCCACACCGGCGCGAGCGAGCGCATGAGTGTGGGCGCTGTCGACACGACGGTTCGCGGTGAGGTTCGTCCCTCGCGCAGCGCCTGCTTCAGCGCTGCCGCCTCGTGGGGCTCATCGACGATTCCGACCCGCCACTGCGTTGCCAGCTGCGCGGCAAGAAGCTGCCCGGATGCCGCGGCATGCGCTTCGTCGACCAGCCGGAAGTCTCGCTCCAGGCGGTCGACGACTGCCGTATTGGCACCGAGAAGCGCCCGGTCGCTGCGCAACAGATGCTCGAGCGCCGACTGCCACCACGCATATTCGAGCTCACCCGCGACCTGCTGTTCGGGCACGTGCCGCACCGAAAGATCGAGGAGCAGCGGCTCAAGGCCCAGGGATGCCAGTTCGCTTCGCAGGCTCGCGCGTTCCATGAGGTTCTCGAACACCTCCGACTCGGCTGCCAGCCCCGCGAGGGTGCGCACGAGGGTCTTCACCGGCAGCGATGCCAGCGCCTGCGAACCCGAACGCCCGAGAACGGCATCCAGTTCGCTGAGTTCGGCATCCACGCGCTGCCAGGCAACTGCGACATCAGCAAGTCCGAGCGGGATGTCGGGAACGACGTTCGCCTCGACGTAGCGCTGCCACTGCTGCCGCTGCTTCTGGATGCGAAGAAGCGCCTCGTACATGTCGCCGACGTGCACGCCCGGCCGCACGTACTCGCGGGAGAGGCGCCTAAGCCGGCGGCGATCGGCGCCGCTGAGCGTCGAGGTGTCACGGCGCGGGGCGTGAGCCTGAATCAGGTCACCGATGGGGCGCTCGAACACGGTCGGGCTGAAGCGATCCAGGGAATCACGGATGCCCTGCAAAAGCCGCAGGTACTCCCCCAGCTCGCCGACGCTCTCGAAAGGACGCATGTGCGTCTGCCCGAGCAGCACGTACCCGCGCTCGAGCAGGTGCGGAAGGTCCATGCGGTGCAGCTTGCCCGCCAGAGCATGCGCCGAGCGCGCCTGCTCGGTCGTGGCAAAGCTCACGCCGTACCAGGGCGAATCCGATGGGCCGATCCGGAACTCGCCGAGACGCGCCGCCGACGCAAGCTTGGCGGCGGCATCCTCTCGACCATTCGCGAGCCGCACAAGCGTCTCAATGTCCAGGCGTGCGGTCGTCGTCGGGGGTTGCTCGCGCTGGGCGAGTGCCGACAGTTCCCGCAGGATGTCGAGCACGGACGTTCCGAGGGCGTCGTGGCGGTCGGCCAGCGACGACCGGTAGTCGCGCAGCACCGTGCGAAGGCGCACGAGGGCGTCATCGATCTCGGAAACCTTGGGGGCAACGGCCTTCTCATTGCGGCCGATCGCGCGGACGAGATCGCGCTGCAGTTCGCTCGGTGAGACGGCAAGTCCCGGAAGCCCAACGCCCGCGAGGCGGTGGCGGACCCCGTCGAGTGTCGAGCGTCGCGCACTGACGACGAGCACCCGCCGCCCCTCCCGCACAAGCGCTCCCACCGCGTTGATGACGGTCTGGGTTCCGCCGGTACCCGGCAACGTGTGAACGACCAGAGATTGACCGGCAGCAACCCGCGCCAGCACGGCTTCCTGCTCGGCGTCGGCATCCAGCAGCAGTGTGTCAGCAGAAGGCACGCGCTCGTCGGGCCCGGGCATCACCGGAACCGGACGCCGCAGCGTCACTGCCTCCCGATCGGCGGGGTGACCTGCGAGGGCATTCAGGACCGGATGATCCAACTGAGCCGAGTCGCGTACCATCGCGGACCCGACGTCCACAAACGTCGAGACGACGAGGCGCGGCTTGACCATGAACGACGGAATCTGCGCCATGAGCGGCACGCAGGTGATCGATCACCGGCTGCGGCTTGAAGACGCCCTGATCGTAGGCAAGACCCGACAGGGCGTCACCGTCGAGTTCGATGCCGAAGTGCATCCGCATCGCGCGCAGGAGTTCGGGATTGACCTGGAAGCTGCCGTGCAGCTTCAGTTCGAAGTCGGTGTGGTGCCGGCGGATGGCCAACGGACGCAGCAACACGGGAGCTATGCAGTCAAGTCCCCCGAGACGCCACGATGCGATCCCGACAGCCAGGCGCACGGCATCGATCCCCCGGGCAGTCCGCAGCTCGACGTTCTTCGTTGTGATCCGCTCCGCAGCCCGACGAGCGGTGCCGAGGGCGACTTCGTCACGGAACAGGCCCGACAGCAGCGTCGATCGTCCCGTGATGAACTGCGGAAGGCTTCCCGGATGCGCCTTGGTGATCTCGATTCCGGCATCCGGAGTATCGGAGAAATGCAAGAGCGCCGAGCGACCACCGAGATCCGCCGCCTGGGCGCGCAACCTCTCGCGCTCCTCCTCGGCGATGTGAACGATCGTCGCGTCGGTGTCAGCGAGGGTCAGGTCTGCGGGATCCACAGACACCGCACGCATCGCACCATCGGCGCCAAGGATGACGCCACCTTCTGCTCGCACCACACGGTCAGACTAGGTTGCGGTCTCGATGCGTCCCGGTAACGCACCACGAGTGTTGCGGTATTGCGCGACACGCCGAATCCGTCAGGGCTTCCTCCCCCGGAGCCGATGTGGCACTACTGTCCACCGCGCGCCACCCCCGGCGGCATCCGAACCAGCGTCAATGGACAGGATGGAGACATGCCTCCCGTAGCCGTCTCCTCGAGATACCTCTTGCACCCCACTCCCCTCGGAGACGTGCTGATCGTCAGCACGCCCGACGCAGTCATCTCGTGCCACCCCGTCTACGACAATCCGGGGGATGAGCTCGCGGCCCTGACGGTGGCGCTTCGGGCCGAGCCGAGCCCCGGAACCACGGATGCCGCACTGCAGCTTGCCGCGCAACTCGACGAGTACTTCGCTGGCGATCGGACGGCGTTCGAGGTGCCACTCGACTGGGCACTCGTGCGCGGCTTCACGCGCGATGCGCTCGAGGCTGTGGCGCGAATCCCATTCGGCGAGACTGCCGGCTACGGCGAGGTCGCTGTCATGGCTGGGCACGCGCGGGCTGCGCGGGCGGTCGGCACGGCATGCGCGACGACACCGTTCTCGATCGTCGTTCCGGTTCACCGCGTCATCCGCGCCGACGGGTCGATCGGAGAGTACGGCGGCCACCCCGAAACAAAGCGGTTCCTCCTCGACCTCGAATCCCACGTGCTCGAGCGAGAACAAGCCGGCCGCGCCGTGTAGGCCGGCGCGACCGGCGGGATCCCCGGGTTCGACCGGGGATCCCGCACTGCGCACCGACGAAACACCGGTGGTAGCCTCATCGCTACTGAATTCGGCGACAGTGACGTCCTGGACCGACGCGGTCGTCCCGACACGAGGCGGTCGATGTGGCCCTGCGATTCTCATCCGAGACGGAGCAGAAGTTACTCGCGCGCGCAGTCGACAGTCTTCCCCGCGTCACGAAGTTCCCTGTCGCCTTCGGCGGGCTAACAACCGACGGACTCCTGCCGGTCACCGCGACGGCCGGGACGCGAACTCGATCGCTTGCCGGACTCGTCGTCCAGCCCGAACGGGGCCTCGGCGGCCGGTCGCTCGTCGAAAAGCGCGCGCGGCTCGCGATCGACTATCGCACCGCACGGGGTATTACTCACGACTATGATCGTGCGGTTCTCGGCGAGGGAATCTCTACGCTGTTCGCGGTTCCCGTGATGGTCGATGGTCAGGCGCGCGGAGTTCTTTATTGCGGCTCGTGGGCAGAATCCGCCGTGGGCGAGGTCGTGGCGCGCGCAGCATTCTCTGTTGCCGACTCTCTCGCCACCGAACTGCGGGTGAGAAGCGAAATCGATCGCCGTCTATCGAGCTTTGCGACACCTGCATCCACGGATATCGGCAGTGCCGCGCGCGAAGAGTTGCGAGAGAGCTACGCCGAAATACGGAGTATTGCCGCCTCGATTTCGGATGAATCGGTGAAACGTCGACTCCAGGCCATCGAGCGCCGACTTGCCGCATTGAGCGGTGACGGTTCAGCCACCACTCTGGACGTGCGCCTTTCTCCTCGAGAGGTCGATGTCCTTGCGAGCGTCGCCCTGGGCGCGACGAATGCGGAAGTGGCGGCATCCCTCGGACTCCGAGAAGGAACGGTCAAGTCCTATCTTCAGTCGGCGATGTCGAAACTGGATGTCTCCACCCGCCATGCAGCTGTGACAAAGGCACGACGCGCGGGAATTCTGCCGTAATTCGGGGTCCGGTCGCGAAAGAACGGAATTCACCCCGCGATGGACTTTATCTCCCGACTCAGGGATGCATTCGCAATACACTCGACATATGGGGCTCTTCGGACATTCGGTGGGGGTCATGGGGTGAGTCCGCCGGCGGCGAGGAGCATGCGGAGCCGGTAGTTGTCGCGGTTGCGGAAGCCGCGGG